>JAZQUO010000069.1:0-12355 GCA_045631325.1 Oscillospiraceae bacterium | reverse complement strand
ACGCAAAAAAATTATACAATTCATTTTACCACAGAATGGTACAAGTATCAAGTTAAATTGACAAAAAACGGCAAAAAGCGGGCGGAAATTTCCGCCCGCTTTTTTTGGTTTTATTTTTTATCCATATAATGTGCAATTCCGTAAAATGCACCGTAAAGAACAGCCGCGGAAGGCCAGATTATCCATGTTCTGTGCCATTCCATTGTGTAAAAACTCCAGCCGAGATAAATTGCGGTTATAACGCACCAATAGATAGTGGATATAGGTTCCATCTTCTTTTCGGTAAGTTTCTTTTCAACGGTATAATCGTTCTGCTGAAGAAGCTTTTCGGTGGTTTCCCAGGGAATTCCGGTGCGGATGAGAATATAAACTCCCGCGGCAACCATAATAAGGGTAAGACAGAGACCGAAAAGAACTTCGCCGTCAGCTTTTTCAAAAAATGCAAAAATCAGAAGGGGAAGAGCGGCAAGAACACAAAGGCAGATTCCGAGAACGCAGTCGCGGATATGTTTATCGTGAAGGCGGTTCTGGCGTTCTTTTACCATTCCCTCAACGCCGTAGGCAAGCTCAAGAGGCTCTGTATCGAAATATTCATACTTGTTGGTCTTCATACCGTTTGCGATGAAAAGCGCAACTGCGCCGGCAACAATAAGCAGAAGCGCAACGACCCCGATTCCGGCGGCGCCGTTTTCCGTAAGAGGGATTTTTTTCATTTCCTCAAGCGCAATTAATAAAAACATCAGAACGGGGGAAAGAATGCAAAGGGCTACGCCGAAAGCAACTTTGGGAGCGGTTTCGTCCTTGACTTTAATAAATTCGTTTGCTTCTTCCATCGAAACTTTGCGGAATTTGCTTTCGCTGATTTCTTCTTTCGGAGAGGGAAGTTCCTCGCCGAATTCGTCTTTGAGGAGGTAATCGGTGGAAACCCCGAAAATCTCGCTCATAAGAAGAATCTTATCAAGATCCGGAATTGAAAGGGCGCCTTCCCATTTTGAAACGCTCTGGCGGGAAACGCCCATTTTCTCCGCAAGTTCTTCCTGGGAATATCCTGCCCTTTTTCTAAGTTCGATTATTTTGTCAGCAAGTATCATTGTTTTCACCTCGTCTTTAATCCGGAAGTTTTTTCCTTCCGTTTGATGAAAGCATACTCTTTTTTGCGGTTACATTCCATAAACCGCGCTTTTCAATTTGTCAACCGGCGGTTGCAACCCCCGGTTGCATGGCTAAAAAAGCCGGAAAAGCTTTGCTTTTCCGGCTTTTTGTTAATGTTCGGTCAAAAATCAGAATACGATTTTTTCTTCGATGTAGGAAACAAGTTCGCTGATGGGCATTCTTACCTGTTCCATGGAATCGCGGTCACGAACGGTTACGCAGCCGTCCTCTTCGGATTCAAAGTCATAGGTGATGCAGAAAGGAGTGCCGATTTCGTCTTCGCGGCGATAACGTTTACCGATGGAACCGGATTCGTCATAATCGACCATGAAGTGTTTTGCAAGTTCGTCGTGAACTTTGAGTGCGCCTTCTGCGAGTTTTTTGGAAAGAGGAAGAACAGCAGCTTTGAAAGGAGCGAGTGCGGGATGGAGACGGAGAACGGTACGAACGTCTTTTTCGCCCACAACTTCTTCATCGTAAGCATCGCAGAGGAATGCAAGGGTTACGCGGTCTGCACCAAGAGAAGGTTCAACAACGTAAGGAATATATCTTTCGTTGGTTTCCGGATCGAAATAGTCCTGGGTTTTGCCGGAATGGTTGCTGTGCTGAGTAAGGTCATAGTCGGTTCTGTCAGCAACGCCCCAAAGTTCGCCCCAGCCGAAGGGGAAGAGGAATTCAAAGTCGGTGGTGCCTTTGGAATAGAAGCAGAGTTCTTCCGGAGAATGGTCGCGGCGGCGAAGATTTTCTTTCTTCATGCCAAGGCGGAGAAGCCAGTTTTCGCAATAATCTTTCCAATATGCGAACCATTCCATATCGGTTCCGGGTTTGCAGAAGAATTCAAGTTCCATCTGTTCGAATTCACGGGTACGGAAAGTGAAGTTACCGGGAGTGATTTCGTTACGGAAGGATTTACCGACCTGTGCAATACCGAAAGGAAGTTTTTTACGGGTGGTTCTCTGTACGTTTTCGAAGTTTACGAAAATTCCCTGTGCGGTTTCGGGACGGAGATAGATCTGGCTGGTTGCGTCCTCGGTTACGCCCTGGAAAGTTTTGAACATAAGGTTGAAGGAACGGATGTCGGTGAAATCATGTGCGCCGCAGTTGGGGCATACAACGTTCTTTTCATCAACGAATTCTCTCATTTTGCTGAATTCCCAGCCTTCGGGAGAAATTCCGGTCTGGTCTTCGATAAGTTTATCGGCTCTGTGGCGGGTTTTGCAGGCTTTGCAGTCCATAAGGGGGTCGGAGAAACCGCCAACATGGCCGGAAGCTACCCAAACCTGGGGATTCATAAGGATAGCAGCGTCAAGACCTACGTTGTAGGGGCTTTCCTGTACGAATGCTTTCCACCAAGCACGTTTTACGTTGTTTTTAAATTCAACACCAAGAGGGCCGTAGTCCCAGGTGTTGGAAAGACCGCCGTAAATTTCAGAACCTGCGTAAACGAATCCGCGGCCTTTGCAAAGTGCGACGATTTTTTCCATTGTTTTTTCGGTTGCCAACATATTGTAACACTCCTTGAAAAAAGTAATGATTTGACAATTTGCCTTATTATATTAATATATCCCTTTAACTTGATAAAGTCAAGACATTACATTTTTAAATTAACGCATATTGCAAAAAATCTTTCCTTTTTCTTGACAAGCAAGCTTTTAAAGTATAATATTATATATTAGAAAATTATAGGCATAAAGCCTCCCATACAAAGAATTACAGTAGGGCGGGGGCTTGCTCCCGCCGTATTTTCATAAATCTTTTGAAAAGATGAGGGAATTAAAAAATGATTAAAAGCATGACCGGTTACGGTGCAGCGGAAGAAATTCTTAACGGAAAAAACATCCGCGTTGAAATAAAATCCGTAAACCACCGTTATTTTGAATATTCTGCAAGAGTTCCCCGTTCCTGCGGATTCCTTGAGGAAAAACTCAAACGCCTTCTTTCCGGAACCATAAGCCGCGGCAAAGTTGATGTCGGCGTTATGATTCAGACCGTTGAAGGAACCAACGAGGAAATCACCATCAACAAGGAAGTTGCAAAAAGCTATATCGAAGCTCTCCGTTCCGTAAAGGACGAATTTGACCTTGCTGACGACCTTTCTCTTTCCGTTGTTGCAAAATTCCCGGACGTTTTCACCGTAGTTAAAGCACAGACCGACGAGGATGCTCTTTGGGCAGATGTTGAATCCGTTGCAAAAAAAGCCGCCGCTGCGTTTGTTGAAATGCGCGAAACCGAAGGCGAAAAAATGAAAGCGGACGTTCTTAACAGAGCAGCTTACATTGAAGAAAAAGTAGGAATTATCGAAAAACGCAGTCCCGAAACCGTTAAGGAATACCGCGAACGTCTTTACAACAAGATGCTTGAAGTTCTTGACGGAAAACAGATCGACGAAGCAAGAATCATTCAGGAAGCTGCAATCTACAGCGACAAAGTTGCCGTTGACGAAGAAACGGTCCGTCTCAGAAGCCATATCGGCCAGCTTCGCGAAATTCTTGAACTTAACGAACCTGTCGGCAGAAAACTCGATTTCCTTATCCAGGAAGTCAACCGCGAAATCAACACCACCGGAAGCAAATGTTCCGACGTTGAAATCGCCCAGATTGTTGTGGACGTAAAATCCGAAATTGAAAAAATCCGCGAACAGATCCAGAATATCGAATAAAACGGAGGCTTTTTTATAATGAAGCTCGTAAATATCGGTTTCGGAAACCTTATAAACGCAAACCGCGTTATCGCAATGGTTTCTCCGGAATCTGCGCCGATTAAAAGAATCATCACCGAAGCGCGCGAAAAGGGAACCCTTATTGACGCATCCTTCGGAAGAAAAACAAAAACCGTTTTAGTAATGGATTCCGGCCACGTTATCCTTTCGGGTATCCAACCGGAAACCGTCGGAACAAGAATGACTGCGGAGGGCGAAGATGAATAAAAGAGGAGTTCTTACAGTAATTTCCGGTCCTTCCGGAGTCGGAAAAGGAACAGTTATAAAACGTCTTTTCGAAATTGAGGACAACCTTTATTTTTCCGTTTCCGCAACAACAAGAAAACCCCGCCCGGGCGAAATTGACGGAGTTCATTACAGTTTCAAAACAAAGGAAGAGTTCGAACACGACATCGAAACCGGCGAAATGCTCGAATATGCTGTGTTCAACGGAAACTATTACGGAACACCCAAAAGCGCCATTGAACAGAAACTTTCCGAAGGAAAGGATATAATCCTCGATATCGAGATCCAGGGAGCGAGAAACGTCAAGAAAATGATGCCGGAAGCGGCTCTTGTTTATCTTCTTCCTCCGTGCATCGAGGAACTCAAAAGCCGCCTTGTCGGAAGAAACACCGAAGACGCGGAAACAATTGCCGGAAGGCTTCATGAAGCAAAAAGAGAACTTAATGAAGCGCCGGAACTTTATGATTATTTTATAGTCAATGATTTGGTGGATAACGCCGCCATAAAAATAAAAGACATAATCGAGGGCGAACGCTGCAGCAAAACCTCAATGCAGGAAGTCCTTAAACAAATTTTAGAGGAGGCAGAAAACCTTGCTTAACCCGAACGATTCTTATGACCTTAACCAGCTCAACAGCCCCTATGCAAACGTTGTTGCAATTGCAAAACGTGCACGCAAAATCAGCGAAGACGCTGAAGAAAACCACGAAATTATCTCCGAAAAACCCCTTAAAATTGCAATCGCAGAATTCATCGGCGATAAATACCGCGTAAACAAGGTAACCGTGGAGGAAGACTGATATGCCCGAAAAGAAGAATCTTCTTCTTGGGGTATCCGGCGGAATTGCGGCCTATAAGGTCTGCGAAATCGCTTCATATTTCACCAAAAAAGGCGTCAATGTAAACGTAGTTATGACGGAACATGCCGCCGAATTTGTTGCGCCTTTAACTTTTGAGGCGCTTACCAAAAACCACGTTTACACATCCCTTTTCGACGGAAAAGGTCCGGATCCGGTTGCCCATGTTAATCTTGGAAGAACCGCGGATGCCGTTCTTATCGCTCCTGCAACCGCAAACATAATCGCAAAAATTGCGAACGGAATTGCGGACGATATGGTTTCCACAACCGTGCTCGCGGCGAACTGCAAAAAGATAATCGCACCGGCAATGTTTACCGGAATGCTCGAAAACTCGGCAACACAGAGGAATCTTGCGCAGCTTGAAGCCGACGGATGGGAAATCATCGAATCCGAAAGCGGAAGACTTGCCTGCGGAGCGATCGGAAGCGGCCGTCTTGCGGAAATTCCGGAACTTATTTCCGCGGTTGAGGAAGCCCTTTTTGCCGATGAGCAGCTTTTTGGAAAACGCGTGCTCATAACCGCCGGAGCAACCCGCGAAAGCCTTGATCCGGTCCGTTTTATCACCAACCGTTCAAGCGGAAAAATGGGCTATGCCCTTGCAAAAATGGCGAAAACCATGGGTGCGGATGTAACTCTTATCAGCGGCAAGACCGAAATTCGTCCGCCTCACGGCGTGAGCACCGTTTTTGCGGAATCTGCGGAGGATATGTATAACGCAGTGACCGAAAGGGCGGAAAATGCCGATATTATCGTAATGGCGGCTGCTGTTGCGGACTATACTCCCGCAGAATATTCCGACCAGAAAATTAAAAAATCCGAAGGGGACAACAACCTTGTGCTCAAACGCACGAAAGATATCCTTGCGGGTGTCGGAAACAGCAAAAAAACCGGCCAGGTGGTTGTCGGTTTCTCTATGGAAACAGAAAATTTGCTTGAAAACAGCCGCAAAAAGCTGCTTTCCAAGAATGCGGATATGATTGTTGCCAACTCCATCGCATCCGAAAACACCGGATTTGGTGTTGATACGAATGCCGCCGTGCTCATCGGAAAAGATTTTGAGCACGAAACCGGACTTATGAGCAAGGAAGAACTTGCAAAAGTAATCCTTGAAAAAGCGGCAGAATTACTGTAACAAAAAAAGACGGCAGAGCCGTCTTTTTTTTAATTCTTATTTACCGCAATGAGCACCGATTGCTTTTGAAACAAATTCCGCGGTGCCTTTTCCGCCGGCTTTGTCGATGTTTTCAGTGAAGCGTTCGTCAAAAACATACATCTGCCCGAGACCGGAAAGAATTTCATCGGTGCAGTTGTAATAATTTTCGGTGATGAAGCTTTGGAGCTTTTTAACAAGTTCCTGCGCTTCGGCAGATTCCGGTTTTTCATCGGAGATTTTTCCGAATTCTTTGAAAATTTCCATCATTCCACCGGCAATAAAAGAATTTTCGTTTTCCGAACGGCCTTCGGATTTTGCTTCATACTCTCCGAAGGCGGAAGTTTTGCCCCATTTTTCCTTTGCTTCGGCCTCATATTCTTTAAGTTTTGTTTTATCAAATGCAGAAAAATCCAAGATTTTTTCCTCCTTGTTTTTAATTTTTTCGGCAAGGGAGATAAGAGAATCGATTTGTTCGCGCCGGAGTTTAAGAAGTTTTATCTGTTCCGAAAGGGCTTTTTCTTTATCAAAATCCGGGTTTCCGATTATTTCTTTTATTTCTTTAAGCGGAAATTCAAGTTCCCTGAAAAGAAGAATAGTCTGAAGCCTTTCCAAAGAATCTTCATTATAAAGCCGGTATCCGGGATCGGTAAAACCGCTTGGCGGCAAAAGACCGATTTTGTCGTAATATTGCAAAGTCCGGATACTTATTCCGGCAATTTTGCTCACTTCGTTTACTGTAAACATAAAAATCATCTCCCCGTGACTATATATTACACTATTACGCAGCGTAAGGGTCAAGGGTTTTATTAAAAAAATTCATAAAATTTTAAAAAAATATTAGCATCGGATTAAAAATAACGGTATATAATTACAATCGGTGCTTTACTACTATATGAAAGAAGGTGTTACATTTGGTAACTTATGAAATGGTAAAAAACGATCCTACAGTTAAAGTTTATATTCAAAAAGCGGGCGAGGCTCTTAAAGCGATAGGTTTTTCCGAACACAGCTTTGCCCATGTCTGCCTTGTTGCGGAAAAGGCCGCTTATATTATGGAATCTCTCGGATATTCCGAAAGGGAAGTCGAACTTGTTAAAATTGCCGGATATCTCCACGATATCGGAAACGTTGTCAACAGAAGCGACCATTCCCAGAGCGGTGCGATCATGGCTTTCAGAATCCTTGACAAAATGGGAATGGATCCGGCGGAAATTTCCGATATCGTAATGGCGATCGGAAACCACGACGAAGGAACAGGAAAACCCATAAGCCCCATGGCGGCGGCTCTTATTATTGCGGATAAATCCGACGTTCGAAGAAGCCGTGTTCAGAACGACAACGAAGATTCCTTCGACGCACACGATAAGGTTAACTATTCCGTAACCAAAGCGGAACTTAAAATCAACGAAAACAGAACTCTTATCAAGCTTAAACTTTCCGTTGATACCCGTTACGGTTCCGTTATGGATTATTTCAGAATCTTTATGGACAGAATGGTCCTTTGCAAAACCGCCGCGGCAAAACTCGGCCTTGAATTTAAACTTATGATCAACGAACAGCAGCTTGTATGAATAAAAAAGTCCCTCCGGATTTCCGGAAGGACTTTTTTTATTTCTTTGTATTTACTGAAACAAATTCGATTATTGTTCCGATGAACATTCCGATTCCTGCGCCAAGAGCGGCACCAATGGATTTGTTTGCTGTGCCAATTGCAATTCCGATTGCAACGCCGAAAAGCGGTCCCATTGAAGAAAAATCCCAATCATCTTTTTCTTCTTTGTTCTTGTGCTTTTTTGCATAACCTGCGGCAAAAATCGCAAGGGAAAGACCGATAAGAAAAAACGGAAGGGCGGATTTTATGAATTCAGCCATCAGTTTTTCACTCCCTTATGGAATGTTCTTTTTTAAGAGTCTTGATTTTTTTGTTGATTCCGGAAAGACCGGCAAAAATCAGAACAGCAAGAGAAATATTGATAAAAGGAACCCAGACCATTTGTTTCATGTTGAACCAGCAGTTAATAATATTTAATATTCCGACAGAAATATTTAAGATTGCAACAGGAACAAGAAATTTTTTTATAAGGATATAATGTTTAAGCTTTGATTCGATATCGGAGAAAATTTCGAAAGGACCTTCGGAGGTCTTTTTGCGGAAATAGACCCAGTTAAGATAGCTTGCAACCTGTTCTGCGCCGGTTTCTTCCATGAAACGGATATACTGTTCGCTTTCCGGGTGGTTGGGATTATGTTCAAGAAGCTGGATTTTGAAAGTATATTCGCCGGGTTCGCAAGGTTCGAAAGAATAGCGGAAAATGGAATAGTCAACAAGGGCAAGACCTTTTGCGGCCATTTCGTTAAGCCATTTTTCTTCTTTTTCATATTCCCATGCCATGAATACTTTTTTTATAACTTTTCTCATTTGTTCCAGCCTCCTGTAAGTTTTTCACCGTTAGAAACAAGTTCTTTGAGTCGTTCGATTTCCGCAAAAACGGCTTTTTTTCCGTTTTCGGTTATGACATATTCCTTTTTTCTGTCGCCGGAATCTCCGGGAGCGGAAGTTATCCAGCCTTTTTCAAGAAGGGTGTTGATTGCGCCGTAAAGAGTTCCTGCGGCAAGTTTAACTCTTCCGTTTGAAAGTTTTTCAGCGTTCTGCATGATTCCATATCCGTGAAGCGGTTCGTTAAGCGAAAGCAAAATATAAAAAACCGCTTCGGTAAGGGCAATGTTTTCCATCAATATATCTCCTTCTGGTATATCTTTTACCGTTATATCGGTTGACGATATAATTATATCGCCAGCCGATATAATTGTCAATAGGTTTTTGCAAAAAAATCCCCCCGTTTTTCACGGAGGGATTTTTGTTTTAAAATATATTACATATTCCAGATTCTGTCGCAGTATTCCTGAACGGTTCTGTCAACAAAGAAAGCGGGGGAACCGGCAACGTTCATAAGAGCCATGCGGTTCCAGGTTTCTTTATCACGGAAGAGTTCCTGGGCTTTGCGCTGAATATCCATATAGCTTTCAAAGTCTGCGGCAGCCATATAGAAATCTTTGCCTTCGATAAGGTCTGCAAGGTCGGAGAAATCTTCGCCTGCAATTCCGTGACGCATACGGTCAAGAGCGGCTTTGAGTTCGTCGTTCTTTTCGATATAATCCATCGGGCAGTAACCGGAAGCGCGGAGCGCATCTACTTCGTCGGAAGTCATACCGAATTTAAGGAAGTTTTCTTCGCCGACTTCACGGAGAATTTCAACGTTTGCGCCGTCAAGAGTTCCGAGAGTCACAGCGCCGGAAAGCATGAGTTTCATGTTGCCGGTACCGGAAGCTTCGGTTCCCGCAAGGGAGATCTGTTCGGAAATATCCGCGGCAGGCATAAGAAGTTCGGAAGTGGTTACGCTGTAGTTTTCAAGGAAGCAGAGTTTAAGGGTATCTTTAAGCGCGCTTTCGGAAAGTTCTTTTCCGATACACCAGATAAGGCGGATGATGCGTTTTGCAACGTAATAACCGGGAGCAGCCTTTGCACCGAAAATAAAGGTTTTGGGGTCGATGTCTGCGTTGGGGTTTGCTTCGATCTCGTTGAGAAGAGCAATTATGCGAAGAGCATTAAGGTGCTGGCGTTTGTATTCATGAAGGCGCTTTGCCTGAACGTCGAAAAGGGAGTTCGGGTCAAGGCTGTTTCCCATAACGTCCTTGTTTTCTTTTGCAAAAAGTTCTTTTCTTTTGAGTTTGACTTTTCCGAATTCTTCGAGGCAAACAGGATCATCTGCATGTTTAACAAGATTGTGCATCTTGTTGTATTTCTTTTCAAAATCCCTTGCACCGTATTTTTTAACAAATCTGGTGAGTTCGGGGTTTGCTGCGCAAAGCCATCTTCTTGCGGCAATACCGTTGGTAACGCTTGTGAAACGTTCCGGGAATGCTCTGTAAAGGTCGCCGAAAACACTGTTTTCCATAACGGTAAGGTGGTGTTCGGAAACGCCGTTGGTGCTGTGGGTTGCGAAAACGCAAAGGTTTGCCATTCTGATTTCACCGTTTTCAACAACTGCCATGCGGCTGATTTCATAATCGCTGAAACCTTTTTCGCGAAGGATTATGCGCAGGCGGCGGTCGAATTCACAGATGATTCCGTAAACACGGGGAAGAAGGAAACGGAACATTCCCGCATCCCATCTTTCAAGAGCTTCCGGAAGAACGGTGTGGTTGGTGTAGCTGAAAAGATTGAAGCAGATTTCCGCGGATTTTTCCCAGCTGTATCCGCATTCATCAAGAAGAATGCGCATAAGTTCCGGAATTGCCATGGTGGGATGGGTGTCGTTGATATGGATAGCAGCTTTTTCCGCAAGGTTTTCAAGAGTTCCGTATGCGGCAAGGTGACGGCGTACAATATCTGCAATGGAAGAGCAGACAAGGAAATACTGCTGTTTAAGGCGGAGAACCTTTCCGTCGGAATGGTTATCGTTGGGGTAAAGAATGGAGCTTATTGCCTTTGCTTCGGAGTTTTTTCTCATTGCTTCGGCATAAAGTCCGCGGTTGAAAAGTTCCATATCGATTCCGGAAGCTTCTGCCTGCCAAAGGCGAAGACGGGAAACGTCTGCGGAATCAAAACCGGGAACATACATATCATAAGGAACGGCAAGAACGCTGTCATAGTTTTTATGAAGGATCTGGTGGTATCCGTCGTGCCAGGATTCTTCGATTTCGCCGCCGAAACGAACTTCAACAGCATGTTCGCGTTTTTCTGCAAGCCATGCTTTTCCGCCGGGAAGCCAGTCGTCCGGTTTTTCGGTCTGCCAACCTTCGGTAAGTCTCTGACGGAAAATTCCGAATTCATAGCAGATGGAATATCCCATTGCGGGTTTTTCGATTGTTGCAAGACCGTCGAGGAAGCAGGCGGCAAGTCTTCCAAGACCGCCGTTTCCAAGACCTGCGTCCGGTTCTTCGGCATAAACAAGTTCGGGGTCTGCGCCGAAGGATTTGATTGCTTTTTCAAAATCCTTGGTCATTCCGAGGTTATGAAGGTTGTTCCGGAGAGAACGTCCCATGAGGAATTCCATGGAAAGATAATAAACTCTTTTTTCGCCGCGGGAAGAATGGTTTGCGGCGGAAGTTGCATATTTTTCCGCAAGAATTCCGCGAAGGGTTTCTGCTGCCGCATTATAAATATGAGTATAGTCCGCCTCTTCGGGTTTTTCGCCATAGGCAGTCTGGATAGATTCGGTGATTTTGGATTTCCAAAAATCAGCACCTTGCATGGGGATAATCCTCCTTATAGGTGTATTTTACAACCATTATATTTTACACAAAAAGCCCTTGATAGTCAATAATATTATATTATTAACAATAAAGGCGGAAACGTTTCCAATTTGTCAAAAAATTATGATAAAAAAGTAAAAAACAATATTTATTTGGATGTTTTTAACAGAGAGCCGGAGGGAAAAGCAAAAACAAAAACCTTAATCAAAGTGTAAATTGCACAAAAAACAAATGCAAAGTTTGGTAATAACGCAAAAAGCTTTTGACGGTAGGGAACGGTCTTGACCGTTCCGTTCTCTGCGTTACGGTAGGGCGGGGGGGCTTGCCCCCGCCCTAAAAAGGATTCCCGAAGGGATAGCCTTCTCCTTGAGGAGAAGGTGCCACAGAAGGTGACGGATGAGGTGTTAACCCCGTCCAATTAAAAAGGGCGGAAAATTCCGCCCTTTTTGTTTTGTTTTATGCAATTTTATTTGCAAACCTTGTTGTCAACTTCCTCGTGAAGTTTTGCAATGAATTCATCAAGAGCAATTGCGCCGAGGTCGCCTTCTTTTCTGGAACGGACGGCAACTTTGCCTTCTTCCATTTCTTTTGCGCCGACTACGAGCATATAGGGAACTTTTTCAAGCTGTGCTTCGCGGATTTTGAAACCGATTTTTTCATAACGGGAATCAACTTCCGGTCTGAAACCGCAGCGGAGAAGTTTTTTCTTGATCTCTTCTGCGTATTCGTTCTGGTCCTCGGTGATGGGGAGGATGCGAACCTGTTCGGGAGAAAGCCAGGTGGGAAGTGCGCCGCCGTATTTTTCGATAAGAAGAGCGATGGTTCTTTCATAGCATCCGAGAGAGGTTCTGTGGATGATGTAAGGGTAAACCGCCTGGTTGTTCTGGTCGATATAGGTCATTCCGAAGCGCTGTGCAAGCATCATATCGATCTGGATGGTTACGAGGGTATCTTCCTTGCCGTAAACGTTTCTGCCCTGGATATCGAGTT
>JAZQUO010000068.1:0-31103 GCA_045631325.1 Oscillospiraceae bacterium | reverse complement strand
TCTTGAATGCCATTCAAGCGCTCTCCCAAGTGAGCTACGCCCCCGGATATTACCGCTGAATCATCAGCGGTAATTATTATAGCACAGATTTTTCCTTCTGTCCATAGTTTTTTAAGATTTTTTATTCGGTTTTGATAAGTTTGCCCATAATAATAAAACGCTGGTTTGCGCCGAGTCCGCTGAAATAACGGGTGCAGGTAGAAAGGGTGATGATTTTGTCGCCGTTTCCTACGCTTACCCCGAAATCAAAAAGGCTCATGCTTTTTGCTCTTGCAGCAACAGATGCCACGTCAATTCCGTTGCAGTTGATGTAGAAACCAAGGTCTTTTGTGAAGCAAACAGCAAAAACCTTGAAGGTATGGGTTCCGCCGTTGGTGGTAAGATAGATATACTGATTCTGGTTTACAAAATCCTTATACGTATATGCCATAAGGGATTCGAATTCGGGACCGGTACGTTTAAAAGGAACAAAGCAGTTTCCCCAGTTGTGGCCGTAAATTACAGTGTTCTGGGAAAGTTCGCCGCTTCTGAGTCTTGCAGAACCTGCCGCCCATGTCACGCTTCCGTTTGTATAATAATTGGTGTTGTTTGTGCACTGCCAAACGGGTCTGTTCTGGACATTGGTTCCCTGAACAGAAAGATGTGCCGCAATAGTTTTGCTTTCAAGGGAATATTTTCCTACAGAACCGGAATATCCTGGATTTACCGCAGTTCCGACTCCCGGTTTGCCGCCGGAAGGTTTTTCGGGTTCCGGAACGGGTTCCGGTTCCGGAACTTTCATTGTTTCGACAAGGTTCGGATAACGGGTTTCGTAAAGATTTTTATATTGTGTTCCTTTAAGATAGTTATATTCAAGGGCACATTTTGCCGCTTCTTCGGAAGATCCTTCCTGATTTTCGGTATTTTCTGCAGGGACTTCGTTTTCTCCGGCGGAAATTTCCGGCGAAGCAGTTTCTTTAAGACCGGAATTATTACCGGAAAGAACAATTGCAAGAGCTGTCGTTGCGCCTACGATTGCAACAAGAACAACGCTTAACGCGATTACCAGTTTTTTGTTCAAAAAATATCGCCTCCTTAACCAATTTTATATTATAACAAATTCCATTTATATATTCAATATTTCTTTTATTCTTTATTATAATAATCATAATATAATTGCAAATTATTTTCTTCAATATGATAGAAATATTCAAAAATTTATTGTATAATATAAAAATACTAAGGAGGTGAACAGCCGGATGGAAGATCTTAAAGTCATAACCGCAAGCAACATTATAAACCTTCGCACCGCAAAAGGATTGACCCAGGCGGAACTCGGCGAACTTCTTAACTATTCCGACAAAAGCGTTTCCAAATGGGAACGGGCCGAAGCTGTTCCCGATGCTTACGTTCTTAAAAAAATGAGCGAGATCTTCGGAGTTTCCGTCGATTATCTTCTGAATTCCCATGACAGTTGGGAAAAACCGGAAAGCTTTAAAAAAGCGGAACGGAATTTCCACAGCAAAGTTATAACCGTTCTGGTGATTTTCGGAATCTGGACTCTTGCGTTTTTCATCTATATAATCGGATGGCTTCTTGAAGCAAACTGGTGGCTTCTTTTCATCTATGCTGTTCCGGTTTCTCTCATAACTTTTCTTGTTCTCAATTCCGTCTGGGAACAGGGAAAAAACAACCGTCATATAATTTACGGGCTTGTTGCAAGCGTTTTTCTTTCCACCTATCTAACCTTCATAAGTTTCAATCCATGGCAGATCCTGCTTTTGCTTGTTCCTGCGGAATTCATCGTTTTTCTTTCTTTCCGCATCAAAAAATCGCATAAATAAGCCGTTCTACTCCAAGTAGAGTCCGTTTTTGCGGACTCTACTTTTTGTTTTTGAAGAGTATAGTCAAAAACATTGATTTTATTCCCCGCTTTCGGTTAAGATAGCTTCATTGAACAAACCCCGAAAAGGAGAAAAATTTATGTCAGACTTTATTTTAAGCTGCTGTTCAACCGCAGACCTTTCAAAAGAACATTTCGAAGCAAGAGATATCAGATATATCTGCTTCCATTATAAACTGAACGGAACCGATTATTCCGACGACCTTGGTCAAAGCATTCCTTTTGAGGAATTTTACAAAAGAATGGATTCCGGCGAGGATACCCAGACTTCCCAGATAAACGTAACCGAATATCTTGAATATTTCGAAAGTTTTCTTTCCGAAGGAAAAGATATTCTTCATCTCACCCTTTCGAGCGGAATTTCCGGTTCCTATAACTCCGCAATAAACGCCGCAAGAATTGCAAAGGAACGCTATCCCGAAAGAAAGATCTATGTCGTGGATTCCCTTGCCGCTTCCTCCGGTTACGGACTTCTTATGGATAAACTTGCCGATCTCCGCGACGAAGGAATGGGAATCGACGAACTGAAAGACTGGGCGGAAGAAAACAAGCTCAGACTTCACCATTGGTTCTTCTCATCCGACCTTAAATTTTTCATCAAAGGCGGAAGAGTTTCCAAAACCGCAGGCACCGTCGGAACGATACTCGGAATCTGCCCGCTCCTCAACGTTGACAACGAAGGCCACCTTATCGCAAGGGCAAAGATCCGCACCAAGAAAAAAGTTATCCGCGAAATTGTAAAACGCATGGAAGAATTTGCCGAAGACGGTTACGATTATTCCGGAAAATGCTATATTTCTCAATCCGCATGCGTCGGGGACGCAGAAGCAGTTGCCCAGCTTATTGAGGAACTCTTCCCGAAACTCAACGGAAAAGTTCTTATAAACTATATCGGCACCACCATCGGAAGCCACACCGGTCCCGGAACTGTTGCACTCTTCTTCTGGGGCAAAAAAAGGGAGGATTAATCAAATGATAAAACTTTTTGCAGATACCGCTTCCAACCTTCCGGTTGCTCTCAACAAAAAATACAACGTAAACATCATCCCCCTTTCCTACACCATGGACGGAAAGGAAGTTCCTTATGACCTTGAACACGATTTTGACGGAAAAGCCTTTTATGACGCCATGAGAAACGGCGCGGAAATGAAAACTTCGATGATAAACTCCGCAACTTTTTATGACCGTTTTGAAGAATATGTTAAAAACGGCGACGAAATCGTTTACATCGGTCTTTCCGCCGGAGTAAGCGGAACTTGCCGCGCCGCGGAAATTGCCGCCGAAGAACTTCGTGAAGAATATCCGGACGCAAAAATCGCGGTTATAAACTCCCTTGGCGCCGGTCTCGGAATCGGAATGCAGGTCGTCGAAATCGGAAAACTTATTGAAGAAGGAAAAACTTTTGAGGAAGTTGTAAGCATTTCCGAAGAACGCAAAAACCATATGTGCCAGTTCTTCACCGTTGACGACCTTACTTATCTTAAAAAAGGCGGAAGAATTTCCGGCGCAACCGCCGCAATCGGAACCCTTCTCAACATCAAACCCCTTCTTCGCGGCGACGAGGAAGGTCATATCGTTTCCTGGGGCAAATGCCGCGGAATCAACAAATGCATCCTTGAAATCGCAAAAAAATACGATGAACTTGTTTACGATAAAAGCGCTGACGTAATGATGATCCACGGCGATAATATGGATGCCGTTGATTTCATGACCGAAAAGCTCCGCGAACACGGATTCACCGGAAACACCACCGTAATGCCCTTTGAACCCGTCTGCGGATGCCATGTAGGTCCCGGTTCCGTTGCACTCTTCTTTTGGGGAGAAAGAAAATTATGAAAAGAACACCTTTGGGCGAAAGAGTTTTGCCCAATTACACCCGGGGGGAAGAAATCGCAAACATGACCACCCATATAGTCGGCGGCGGGCTTGGAGTTATTCTTCTTTTCCTTACGGTAATCATTTCCGCTTTGAACAGAAACGTATGGGGAATCGTCGGTTCTTTCATCTACGGAATTTCGATGATCGCCCTTTACACAGTTTCAAGCGTTTATCACGGGCTTAAACCCGGCCTTGCGAAAAAAGTAATGCAGGTCATCGACCATTGCACGATTTATCTGCTTATTGTCGGAACCTATACCCCTATTCTGCTTTCCGCAATGCGCCCGGTCTATCCCGGCCTTGCATGGACTGTTTTCGGTGCGGAATGGCTTCTTGCGGGAATCGCCGCAACCTTCACCGCCATTGACCACAACAAATATAAAAAACTTTCGATGGTTTTTTATATCCTTATGGGCTGGTTCATTGTCATCTGTTTCAAACAGACTGTTGAAGTCCTTACGGTTTCCGGAATGCTCTGGATTCTTTTCGGCGGAATTTCCTATACAATCGGTGCCGTTCTTTACGGAATCGGACATAAAAAGCCGGTTTTCCATACGGTTTTCCATGTTTTCGTTGTAATCGGAACCCTTTTGCAGGCCATCGGAATTTTGTTTTATGTGCTTTGATTAAAAAGAAAAACCAACGTGCTCAAAATTGAGCACGGTGGTTTTGCGCTTATTTATACTTTTTCGTGTCGTATCTGTCGAACATTGAAAAAATTATGGATTTACGGCGTTTTTCGGGTTTTCCTTCCTGGATTCGCTTGACTTCTTTAAGATAGAGCCAATGTCCGAAAAGACTTCCCAATGCGCCGAAAATCGCATAAGCGGCAGCAAGTCCCCAGTTCGTTTCAAAGAAAATGAACATAAACGGAAGAAAAATCGCTCCGGAAAAAATTCCGTAAAGAGGCATAAATCCGTTTTTCATTGAAACAACCCCGCCGCAAATTGCACAGAGCATCGGGAATGCGCCCCATTCAAGAAGCACAACCCGGAAAAGTTCTCCTGTTGCTTCATCGAAAAGGAACGAAACAAGGATTCCGAAAACGAAAAATCCGAGAAGAATAACCGAAGCTTCCGCGGTTGCTTTTAATTTAAGCTTTTCCATTATTTTACGATGGACATTTTTTTGATTACAACTTTTTTGCAGGGCATATCGTTGGGATAGGTTGCAACGGAAGCAACTGCATCGAGAACTTCAAGACCTTCGGTTACGTGGCCGAAAGCAGCATAGTTTCCGTCGAGGAATTCGCTGTCTTCATGAACGATGAAGAACTGGCAGGAAGCGGAGTTCGGGTCGGAAGTTCTTGCCATGGAAATTACGCCTTTTTTGTGGCTGATGGTGTTCTGGGTCCAGCCGTTGGAAGCGAATTCGCCATAGATTTCGGGTTTGCAGCCGCCGGTGCCGTTACCTGCGGGGTCGCCGCCCTGGATCATGAAACCTTTGATGATTCTGTGGAAAGTAAGACCATCGAAAAAGCCTTTTTCAACAAGTGCTTCAAAGTTTGCAACGGTTTTGGGTGCTGCGATGGGGTCAAGCTCGATCATCATGGAGCCGTAACCTTTGATATCAAGTTTAATCATTTTAATTAATCCTCCTGATTTTTAAACGATAGTAATATAATACTATTTTTAAAGGGGAAAGTAAAGTTTTTATTTTGACATCTCTTCCCCATTGTTCTATAATGTTTCCATAGACCCATAAAAGGAGCGTGCACTATGGAATATATCATCAAAAACGCAAAAATCGCAACAATGGATAAGGAAAAACCCTTTGCCGAAAGCGCAATCGTTAAAGACGGAAAATTTGTTTTCTGCGGTGCTCAAAGCGAAGCGGAAAAGCTTGTTTCCGCTGAAACCGAAGTGCTCGATTGCGGCGGAAAGCTCCTTATGCCTTCATTCAACGATTCCCATATGCACTATCTCCATTACGTTAAAACGAAGCTTTCTGTTGATCTTTGGGGAACAACTTCCGTTGATGACATCGTTTCGAAAATGAGCACCGCTTTTGAGCATTTCGATAAGGAAAGCGGTCTCTGGCTTATCGGAGAAGGATGGAACCATGATTATTTCACCGAAGGTAAAAAACGTTTTCCGACAGCGAAAGACCTCGATAAGATTTCCGGGGATTATCCGGTGCTCATAATGCGTGCCTGCTATCATGTAGGCGTGCTCAACACAAAAGGCATGCTGCTCATGGGACTTGATTCCAAAAAAGCCGCTGAATTAGGCGCTTTTTGTGAGGTTGACGAAAACGGAAACCCGAACGGTGTCATTAAGGAAAACTATTTTGACGAAGTCAAATCAAAACTTCCCTATCCGGATTTAAGCGTTCTTATCAGAATGATGCTCGAATGTCAGAACGACCTTTATGAACAGGGTATAACCGCCGTTCAGTCCGACGATATGAAATACGCTCCGGAAGGCAGAGCTTATGAAATGCTCGATGAACTCAAAAAAGCCTCCCTTGACGGAAGACTTAAAATCCACTATGCGGAGCAGGCTCTTTCCCAGACCAAAGCGGAAGTTGACGATTGGTTCAGCCACGAACATTACAAAATGCGTGACGGAAGCTTTAAAGTTTCCTGCCTTAAAATTCTTTCCGACGGAAGCCTTGGCGCAAGAACCGCTTTTCTCAAAAAACCTTACGCCGACGACCCTTCCACCTGCGGAATCCGTATCTACACTCAGGAGGAACTGGATTATTTCGTTCTTGAAGCTCAAAAACGCAACACTCCCGCTGCAATCCATGCAATCGGTGACGGAGCTATGGAAATGTGCCTCAACGCCATTGAAAACGCCAAAAACGCTTATCCGGAATATTCTCCCCGCCATGCGATCGTTCATTGCCAGATCACAGGCAAGGAGCAGGTGGAACGTCTTTGCCGCCTTGGAATAATGCCTCTTACCCAACCTGTTTTCATTGATTACGATATGCATATCGTCTATGACAGAGTCGGAAAAGAACTTGCGGAAACTTCCTATGCATGGAAGGATTATCTTGACGGCGGCGTTCACGAAGCTTTCGGAACGGACTGCCCGGTTGAAAACTTCAGACCCATGCGCGGAATCTATTGCGCAGTTACAAGAAAGGACTGCAAAGGAAGAGGCCCCTATCTTCCGGAACAGGCGGTTTCCATGTATGACGCACTCTATGCTTATACCGCGGAAGGGGCTTACGTCAGCGGCGACGAGGATATCCGAGGAAAAATCGCTCCCGGAATGGAGGCGGATTTCATTGTTCTTGACCGCGACCTTTTTGAAATTCCGGAAGATGAGATCCTTGAAACAAAGGTTCTCGAAACATATATCGGCGGCGAAAGGGTTTTTAAAAGATAAAAAAATAAAAGCGGAGGAAATCCTCCGCTTTTTATTATGCTTTTTTAATGAATCTGTTGGAGCATTTAGGACAGCAGATTTCGATTTTTCCGCGTCCCCTGGGAATTCTTATTTTCTGTCCGCAGGCAGGACATTTAAAATGTTTGTAAGTTTTCTGCTCCTCAAAATCCGCTTTTAATCCGACCCATTTGTTTTTCATTTTGTACCAGAAAGACATGAATTTTGCGTTTTCAGTTCTTCGTTTTCCGATATCCTTTGAAAGAATGCGAAAAATCGCGATTCCGTCAAGAACAAGGGAAACAAAATAAAAAAGCGGAAAACGGGTAAAATTAAAAATTATGTTGAAAAGAAATCCGGATATAAAAAGTGCAAGCGAAAGTTGGTCAAAACCGTTTCTTCCGTACATAAATTCTCTTAATTTCTGCAAAATCATTATGAATATCTTCCTTTTTCTTTTTGATATATTTATTATACCATGGATATCTTTTCCAATCATTAACGAATTATAAATTTTTGCAAAAGCTTTTTTATGGACACGGAAAAGAAAAAGTGGTATAATATTTCTGACCTTTGGAGGCATAGCTCAGCCGGTTAGAGCGCTTGCTTCACACGCAAGAGGTCCACGGTTCGAGTCCGTGTGTCTCCACCAGAAAAGTCCTCCGCAGTTTTGCGGGGGACTTTTTTATAAAAAAGATTTTCAATCATATTGTGTTTAGTCGTTTTTTAATTTATAATAAGATAACGATACCGAAATAGAAGGTGTAATCAAAAATGAGCGTAAGATTAAAAAAATATTCTTATCGGTTTGCAGAAGAAGTATTCAATGGAAAAATACAAATTAAAAACGAATTAGAGGATATAATTTACTCTGCAACCAAAGATTTATCTGTTTTATCTCGTCCGGAATTCAATAAAATACTCAATGACGAATTTGAAAAACGTGGTTGGGATACGCAACCACCTGTATTCGATAAAGATGATGATGCATACGCAAAATTTGATTTTCTTAAAGATAGAATTGGTGTAGAAGTACAGTTTGGTCATCCCTCATTCATCGGAATAGACTTGTTGAAATTTCAAGTTGCTTCATTTTCTAATCTTGATACTATTGATTTTGGTGTTTATATAACAACGACATCAGCTTTTCAAAAAGAACTGATAAATAAATATGGATTAAAATGGAACGGTTCTCTAACTTTTGAAAAAGTAGTTAGATATCTTCCCTATATTCGCAGCGCAATTCAGGTACCGATATATGTAATTGGTATTGATTTATAATTCGTTTCTACTATGTCCTCCGCAGTTTTGCGGGGGACTTTTTTATACCAAAAAAGCAGGTTAGACGTTGACCTTTTCATCAATTTGTGATAGTATATAATTAAGTAAAAATATGTATAAGCAAAAATGTTTTTTGCTTTTTCATATATTGGTTTTTGGTTCTTAAAAACGAAAAATCAGGAGGAAAACGATTTTATGAACGACACCCATGAACAGATAAGAATAGTTCAGGAAACCGTTGCGGGTAAGGAAATAACCTTTGCCCATGTAATCGGCGGCCCTGCGCCTATCATATATCAGAAGCTGGGTCTTAACCCCTCCATAGATTACACATCCAACGCTATCGGAATCATGAATATGACTCCGCCCGAATCCGCAGTTATCGCTTCCGATATCGCGGTTAAAAGCGGCAACGTATATCTTGGATTTGCGGACCGTTTCACCGGTTCTATGATCATAACCGGCGATATTGCGGACGTTACCGCAGCTCTCAACGAAGTTTGCCAGTATTTCCGTGACGTTATGAAATACGTAGTCTGCGAAGTTACAAAACGTTAAGGAAGTGCGGTTATGGGAGTACGCATGACCAGAGAGGAATTCCTTGAAAAGGTTTTCCAAAAAAAATATGAGGAACTTAAAGATAAGGATCTTCGAATAGTCCGTGTCAAAGTAAAGGGCAAGGAAATTTCACTTGCGCAGCTCATAGGTTCTTCCGAAACAAGGATCTATCAGAACCTTGCGCTCCATATCGGAACCCACGCAGGCGAAGACCACACCGGCGAGTCCATCGGCCTTATCCACGTTACCCCGGAAGAAGCCTCGATAATCGCTGCGGATATCGCAATGAAAAGCGGCAACGTCGAAATCGGAACCCTCGACCGTTTCAGCGGTTCTGTCGTAATTTTAGGCGACCGTTCCAACGTCCGAAGCGCACTTGAAGGCGTTATTGAATTCTTTGAATATAAACTTAAATTCACCGTCTGTGAAATAACAGAGGTATAAAGAGAGCATAGATGAAAAAAATGTTTTTGATGGGCAGAAGCGAGGCGGGAAAAACTTCCCTTACCCAGATTCTGCATGGTGAAGAACTCCATTATCACAAAACTCAATATACGAACACAGACGATTTTATAATCGACTCCCCCGGCGAATATTCCGAGACCAAACATTGCGGAATCGGTCTTGCCTGTTTTTCCTTCGAGGCGGACGTTCTTGCTCTTGTTATGGCGGCGGACGAACCCTTCGCGGTTTTCGAACCTAACTGCAACTGCTGGACAAACCGCCCGCTTATAGGAATCATTACAAAAATAGATTCTCCTTTTGCAAACGTTCCGATGGTTCGTAACTGGATGATAAATTCCGGATGCGAAAGGGTTTTTGAAATCAGCAACGTAACAAAAGAAGGTATCGAGGAACTTTTTGATTACCTCGAGGCAGACCCGGTTAAAATTCCCTGGCAGGAAGCGGTCAACCGCCAATGGAGCGGACAGCCCGAATGGATGAACAGAGAAGAATTCGAAAAATTCAAAGAATCCGGTTGGGGAACAGATAAACAACTTGAAGAATTCATCGCAAAAAAATAAAACCTTGTCCGAAACGGACAAGGTTTTTTTGTTTTAAAAATCAGAAAAGCCCAAGAAAACCGAAAGCGATTCCCGCCGCGGCGCTCATTCCGAGAATGACCACCGGATGGGGATTTTTCTTTTTGAGGATGAACCAGCAAACCACCGCAAGAATAATTCCGGGAATGCTGATAAGGTCAAAAAAGTTTTTCGTTTCGCTGAAAAGCGGAACGTTGATAAGCGAAATTTCAATAACGGAAACAAGCGCGGAACAGACAAGCGCAACGGAAACAGCTCTTAATCCGTAAAAAGCGCCTTTAACAAGCCTGTTTTCGTTGAATTTTTTAAGGAAACGCGAAACAATGCTTGCAATTATAAGTGGCGGAATAATGAACCCGATGCTTGCAATAACCGAACCGAAAGCGCCTGCGGAAGTGAATCCGACATAGGTCGCCATGTTGATTCCGATGGGACCGGGGGTGGATTCGGAAATTGCGATCATATCCGCAAGCTGGGCATAGCTGTACCAACCGGTTTTATCGGAAATTTCATAAAGGAACGGGAGAGAAGCAAGTCCGCCGCCGACTGTGAAAAGTCCGGCTTTGAAAAATTCCCAGAAAAGCTGGAGGTAAATCATTTTGCCTTACCCCCTTTCAGGAAGAAGACATGAACAGCAATTCCGGCAATTGCGGCAAGAATTACGAAAAGGATGGGACTTATATCGGTAAAAATCGAAAGCGCAAAAACAACCGCAAAAAGCCCGAAAGTGAATTTATCGATAATGGCTTTTTTGAAAAGTTTAAGAACCGCGGAAAGAATAAGCACACAGACACCGACGCGGATTCCCGCAAAAGCATTCTGAACTATCGGAAGTTCTGAAAAACTTTGGATAAACGCCGCAATTGCAACGATTATTACGATTGAAGGGCTTATAACGCCGAGAGAAGCGGCAATTGCTCCCGCAAGGCCCTTTGCTTTTGTTCCGATAAAAACTGCGGTGTTGACGGCTATAACTCCGGGAATGCATTGACCGACCGCATAATAATCCATAAGTTCTTCTTCGGTCACCCAGCCTTTTTTCTCAACAGCTTCCCGCTGGAGCATCGGAAGCATTGCATAGCCTCCGCCGAATGTAAGGCCGCCGATTCTTGCGAAGGCAAGAAAAAGTTCAACAAGTTCTTTCATCTGTTCTCCTTTATAAAGGGAAAAATTTTTCTTATTATATATTACCTTAAAAAAGAGTATTGTCAACAGTTTTGTTCGGGAATTCAACTTTTGCTTTTCCGGAAAGGGAAAATATGCTACAATGTAAACAGCAAAAAACTTTTCCGAAAAGGAGAAAATCCGATGAAAACTTCTTTCGATCCCGCATATCTTGAATACCCTTCAAAACGCTATCCGGTCTATGCAAAAGGCGGAATGGTCTGCGCTTCAAGCGCCCTTGCTTCCGCGGCAGGACTTGATATTCTTAAAAAAGGCGGAAACGCAATGGATGCCGCCGTTGCAGCGGCTTCCGCCCTCACAGTTGTTGAACCCACCGCAAACGGAATCGGTTCCGATGCTTTCGCCCTTGTCTGGTCCGCAAAAGAAAAGAAACTTTACGGACTCAATTCAAGCGGACCCGCTCCGAAAGGAATTTCCATAGAAAAAGTTCTTGCGGAAGGAAAAGATAACGGCGGAAAAATGCCGGTTTTCGGCTGGACCGCCGTAACTGTTCCCGGTGCACCGAAAGCCTGGGCTGAACTTAACAAACGCTTCGGAAAACTCTCCCTTTCGGAAGATATGGCGCCTGCGGTGAATTACGCAAGAGAGGGTTATCCCTGCTCACCCAATCTTGCGCTTATGTGGAAAGCCGCTTTTAACAGATATACAAAAGTTTTTGAAGGAAAAGCGGAATTTGACGAATGGTTCAGAACCTTTGCTCCGGAAGGAAAACCTTATGAAGCCGGCGATATTATAAAACTCCCGGATCATGCGGATACTCTTGAAGAAATCGGAAGAACTAACTCCGATTCCTTCTATTGCGGAAAACTTGCAGAAAAAATCGATTCCGACAGCAGAAAATTCGGCGGATATCTCCGTTTTGAAGACCTTGCGGCTTTTGAGGCAAAATGGGTCGAACCGATAAAAGTCAATTACCGCGGATACGAAATCTGTGAAATTCCGCCCAACGGCCAGGGCATAACCGCGCTTATGGCTCTTAATATCCTCAAGGAATTCGATTTTCCCGAAAAGGAATCTGCCGAAACTTTCCACAAACAGCTTGAGGCAATGAAAATTGCCTTTGCGGATTCTTTCCGTTACGTAACCGATCCGGATTATATGGATATCGATTATAACAACCTTATAAAACCTGAATACGGCGCAGAAAGAGCAAAGGAAATCGGAGATTCTGCAAAAGTTCACACAAGTTCCGTACCGCCGAAAAGCGGAACCGTCTATTTCTGCTGTGCCGACGGCGAAGGAAACATGGTTTCCTATATCCAGTCGAACTATATGGGTTTCGGTTCCGGAATAGTGGTCGGAGGAACCGGAATTTCGCTTCAGAACCGCGGAAGCGATTTTTCTCTCGATCCGAAAGACGCCAACTGCCTTGAACCCGGAAAGAGAACCTATCACACCATTATTCCCGGTTTTATTCTCAAAGACGGCGAAGCGGTCGGTCCATTCGGAGTTATGGGCGGATATATGCAGCCCCAGGGACATCTTCAGGTTGTCATGAACTTTGTTGATTTCGGGCTTAATCCCCAGCAATGCCTTGATGCACCGAGATGGCAATGGATGCGTGACAACAGCGTTACTGTTGAAGATTCCTTTAATTCGGAGATTGCAAGAAAACTCCGCAGAATGGGCCACGATATCCGTATTGACCTAAACACCCCGAGCTTCGGCAGAGGACAGATGATAGTCCGTCTTGAAAACGGAACTCTTATCGGCGGAACCGAATCCAGAACCGACAGCAACATCGCCTGTTATTAAAAAGGAGAAAAAATATGATAAAACCGATAGTTCACGACACAATGTTTCTTTCACAAAAATCTTCCGACGCAACTTTTATGGATTTACCGACGGCAAAAGATCTTCTTGATACCCTTGCCGCAAACAGAGCAGGATGCGTCGGGTTGGCCGCAAATATGATAGGAGTTAAAAAACGCATAATCGTTTTCGATAACAACGGAACGGATACTGTAATGTTCAACCCGGAAATCATCGAAAAATCCGGAGAATATGAAACGGAGGAAGGTTGCCTTTCCCTTTCCGGAATCCGCAAAACAAAGCGTTTCCAGCTTATAACCGTTAAATATCTTGATATAAGCCTTAAACCCCAAATCGGGAAATTTTTCGGTTGGACCGCCCAGATTATCCAGCATGAAATCGACCATTGCAACGGAATTCTGATATAAATAAAAACGCCTGCAGAAGCAGGCGTGTTTTTGTTAAAATCCGAAGGTTCTTGCAACCCTTTGGAGCATTTCGACAATATTTATTCCCCGGGGACATTCCCTTTCACAGATTCTGCAGCGAAGGCAATCCGAAGGTCTTGAAAATTTTCTTGTAAGATCTGAATAAACGTGATCGATTTTCCAGCTTTCCTCCGGATTAAGAGAATATTCGTTATAAATTCCGAAATATTCCGAAACCGGAATTTCAAGCGGACAGACTTTTGAACAGGCGGAACATCCGATACACGGAACCGCTTTTTCCATGCGGATCTTTTCTGTTTCATTCCAGAGGACGGAAATTTCTTCTTCGGAAAGTTCATCTTTTTCCGGAAGGCTTTTTAATATTTCAGGTTCCGCAAGAACATATTCCGCTTCCGGAAGATTTTTTACAAAACCGATTGCAAAAGAAACAACTTTTTCCTTTTCCGAAGGAATTTTAAAAAGAACTCCGCATTTAAGAGGTTCTTCCGCAATAATTTTCTTTCCGTGTTTTACCGCAACTTCGTAACATTCCCTTGCGCGGAAAGCAGAACTTTCCCAATCAAGGCAGTTTATCTGAAGCCGGACATAGTCCGTTTCCGGATGTTCCGAAAGAATTTTATCAAGAAGCTCCGGGCTTCCGTAAAATGAAAAACCCGTTTTTAAAGCTTTACCTTCCGCTTTGAGTTCTTCAAGAAATTCAAATTCCCCGAATGTTCCGGCGGTTATATAATTTGTTTCGTTAATCCATTGAAGCGTATAAAGATCAAAATAATCGGTTTTACAGCGGGAAAGCTGCTTTTCGAAAATCTTCCGGCAATCTTCCCTGCTTCTTATAACCCAGCTCGGAAGGCTGTCCGAAAGAACAAAGGAATCCCTCGGATATCTTTCCGAAAGGCTTATTCCTGCCGCTTCTTCGGATATTCCGCCGTGATATGTACATGATGTGTCGAAAAATCTTCCGCCCTTTTCAATAAAGGAATCGATTATAAAATTGAGCACGGCATAATCAATGCTGTGCTCATTTTTTCTGTCAGTCAACGGAAGCCGATTCAAACAAAAACCGAGTTTTTCCATTTTATATCATTCCTTATGCAAAAGCAATAAAATGCATCGCGAATCCGCAGGCAATTCCGAGAACTATTCCGGTCGTTACCTGCAAAGGGGTGTGTCCGACGAATTCCTTGAGCACGACTTCCGGGAGTTCGTTCTTCGAAAATTTTTCGAAAGAATCAACAAGGATGTTGAGGAGTTTTGCGTGCTTGCCTGCTTCAAGGCGAACTCCCATTGCGTCATGGCAAACAATTATCGCAAGGATTCCGGTTACCGCAAATTCAAAGGAACCGAATCCATAGGTAAGCGCCGAAATTGTTGCAAGAGAGGAAACGGTTGCGGAATGTCCGCTTGGCATTCCGCCGTCGCCGAAAAGTCTTGACCAGTCCCAGGTCTTGTTGATTATTGCATAGATTATAACTTTAAGCACCTGCGCAACAGTCCAGCTGGAAACAGCGGTTATAAAAAATTTATTTGAAATAAAATCATAAAACCAGTTCATTAAAAAATTTCCTTCTTCAAAAAATATTCCAATTTTATTTTACCACAAAATCCGCCGTTTTCATATAGTAAAATCTGTTTTTAACAAAAAAAGGCACACTTTCTTCACGAAAGTGTGCCTTTTTAATTTCATTAAAGTTCGATAAGTTCGTAATCGTCGGTTCCGAAACCGAGTTCAAGAGCGGCTTCGATGGTATGCGCGCCGTTTCTTGTTTCGATTCTTTCGATAAGGTGGTCGCGGCCGGGATCGTCGGATGCATAGACAAGGTCAAGGCAGGCTCTGTCGATGGCGATGGGGTCAAGGCTGCAAAGAATTCCGATATCCTTCATGCAGGGATCTTCTGCGATTGCGCAGCAGTCGCAGTCAACGGACATGTTTTTCATTACGTTGATATAAGCGGCTTTTCCGCCGAAATATTTTACAACGGAGGAAGCTGCATCCGCCATGGATTCAAGGAAAGAATCGTGGTCGGAAGTCCAGATTTCTTCCGGAACGCCGGCACCGTGGATATATGCTTTTCCGAAGGAAGAGGCAACGCCGATAGAAAGTTGTTTAAGTGCGCCGCCATAACCGCCCATGGGGTGACCTTTAAAATGGGAAAGAACAAGAAGAGAATCGTAATTCACGATATTTTTGCCGACATAGTTCTTTTTGATGACTTTTCCGTCCGGAATTTCAAGTTCAAGGTCCGGACCTTCCGCATCGAGAAGATCAACAGGGAAATATTTGCTCCAACCGTGTTCCTCAATGGTTTTGAGGTGTTTTTCGGTGGTGTTGCGGGTTCCTTCATAAGCGGTGTTGCATTCGGTAACGGTTCCGTTAACCTTTTCGATAAGTTCCTTCCAGAATTCCGGATGAAGGAAGTTCTGGTTTCCGGTTTCGCCGGAATGAACTTTAATCGCAACTTTTCCGGGAAGTTCCGGAGAAAGAGCCTCATAAACTTTCATAAGACCTTCGGGGCTTATGTCACGGGTAAAATAGACTTTTGCTTTTTCCATAGAGAACACCTCAAAACAAGATTAATTTAAAAACATTTTAACATCCGCAGACTTTTTTGGCAACAGAAAACCTGTCCTTTTCTGCGAAAAATTTCCGGTAAAAAAAGGCGGGAGAAAAGCCTCTGCCCATACCGCAACGCGGCAGGTTTTATTGAAACGCCGTATGGGCGCATACATTGGTGCGCCCGTTTTTTAATGTGACGGAGTTTTCCCCTCATCCGTCATTTGCTTCGCAAATGCCACCTTCCCCCAAGGGAAGGCACATAAAAAAGGCGGGAGAAACTCCCGCCTTTTTTTGTTTCGTTTTTTATATTATTCTTCAACAATTTCTGCTTCGGGTGCGTTTTTGCGAACGGATTCGATTCCGTTTTCGCAGGAAGCTTTTGTGGTGTATCCTTCGGAAGAAAGAATGATTTCGCCGTTTCTTGCTTTAAGGCGGAAACGGAATTCGCCTGCTTTATCGGTATAAATTTCAAATTTGGGGCAGGTTGCTACTTCGATAGGTTCAACGGTCTGGTCTTCAAGATTTGCTGCCTCTGCGTTCTTGCGGACGGATTCAATTCCGTTAAGGCATGCTTCTTTTCCGGAATAAACTTCGGAAACACCGATAATCTGTCCGTTGGAAGCAAGAAGGTTGAATTTAAAACCGGTTGCGGTTTCTTTAACTGCGAATTTTCCCATATTTCATTCTCCTTTCAAGATAGAAAAAACGTTTTTCTTTGGCTTAATCTTATCACCTTTTGCCTTTTATTTCAACCGCAAAAACAAAATGAGCACGGAAATTTTTCCGTGCTCAAAAAACGTGCTCAAATTATTATTCGATTGTTTTTGCCGCTTCTTCAAGATATTTTCTGATTTCAATATGCTGGGGGCATGCTTTTTCGCATTTTCCGCATTTGATGCAGTTGGAAGCGCTGCGTTCACCGAATCCGGGAATCCAGGTATGTTCTTTGTCATAACGGCGGATTTCGTTGAGGATTCCGAAGATTCTCGGAATTGCGATATCTTTCGGGCAGACTTCGGTGCAGTATTTGCAGGAAGTGCAGGGAATCTGCGGAACGGAATTGATGATTTCCAATGCTTTATCGAGAAGAGCAAATTCTTCCTCGTTAAGAGGCTGGAAGTCTTTCATGAACGCAATGTTTTCCTCAAGCTGCTCGATGCTGCTCATTCCGGAAAGAACCATGATGATTCCTTCGTGGGAAGCGGCATAGCGAACGGCATATTCCGCGCAGGATTTTCCGGTTGCTTCAAGAAGATTTTTTGCTTCTTCCGGAAGAGCAACAAGGCTTCCGCCGCGAACAGGTTCCATTACGATAACGTCTTTTCCGAATTTGCGGCAGACTTCAAGGCATTTTCTTGCCTGAACTTCCTCATCCTCATAGTCGGCATAGTTGAACTGGAGCTGGACAAATTCAACCATCGGCTTTTCGGTAAGGATTTTTTCGAGGAACTCTGCGGAATCGTGGAATGAGAAACCGAGATGTCTGATTTTTCCTTCTGCTCTGAGCTCTGCGCCGATTTCATAAGCGCGGCAATCGCAGTATTTCTGATAGTTGTTTCTGCTTTGTGCGTGCATAAGGAAATAGTCGAAATATTCAACGCCGCAGGCTTTGAGTTCTTCTTCGAAAACCGGGCGGATCTCCTCTTCGCTGTTGAAGGAGTTCGGGCTTAATTTATCCGCAAGAAGGAAGCTTTCTCTCGGATATCTTTCAACAAGAGCTTCGCGGATCGCGGTTTCGCTTTTTCCTTTGATATAAGGATGTGCTGTATCAAAATATGTAAATCCTTCTTCCAAAAAACGGTCGGTCATTTTTTTGACCTGTTCAATATCAACTTCCTCGCCGTTCATCGGAAGACGCATTAATCCAAAACCGAAGTTTTTCATTTTTTCTTTTTCCCCTTTTCCGGTAATATTGTCAAATCAATTTTATAACTTTATAAGGGAAAGGTCAAGAGTTTAGATTTTACATTTTAATATAACATCGCAGGAGCTGATATTATCTGCCCGCTTTTAACCGGACACGAAAAAAGTCCTGCCGTTTCCGGCAGGACTTTTATGTAGCAAAATTTTAAAATTAAAGGAAAAGAGGAGAAACAGGACGGTCGCCGTAGATTCTTTCAATTGCTTCAGCAAAAACGGGAGCAACGGGAAGAACGGTGATTTTTCCGCATTCCTGACGTTTTTCATCGCTGATCGGAATAGTGTCGAGAAGAACGAGTTCTTCAAGAACGCTGTCTTTGATTCTCTGGAGAGCCGGACCGGAAAGAGGACCGTGGGTTGCGCAGGCGGTTACGGATTTTGCTCCGCCGATTTCAACAAGTGCTTTTGCGGCGTTGCAAAGGGTGCCTGCGGTATCTACCATATCGTCAAGGATGATGCATTTTTTGCCTTTTACGTCACCGATGATGTTCATAACTTCGGAAACGTTTGCTTTAGGACGGCGTTTGTCGATGATGGCAAGCGGGATATCGAGTTTTTCAGCAAATTTACGAACGCGGTTTACACTGCCGTGGTCGGGAGAAACAGCAACGTATTCATCTTCATGATGATGAACGAGGGGCTGGAAATAAGGAGTAAGGATCGGTGCGCCCATAAGGTGATCAACGGGAATATCGAAGAATCCCTGGATCTGGGAAGCATGGAGGTCCATGGTAAGGACTCTGTCTGCGCCTGCTGCTTCAAGCATATTTGCAACAACCTTTGCGGAGATCGGGTCACGGGCTTTTGCTTTTCTGTCCTGACGGGCATATCCGTAATAAGGCATTACTGCGGTGATTCTGCCTGCGGAAGCGCGTTTGAAAGCATCGATCATGATGATGAGCTCCATAAGGTTGTCGTTTACAGGGTTGCAGGTGGACTGTACGATGAATACGTCGGAACCGCGGACGGATTCTTCAAGAGATACGCATACCTCTCCGTCTGCGAAATGGCCGACGGTGCATTTTCCTACCGGAAGTCCGAGACTTTTTGCAATTTCTTCAGCTGCTTTGGGATAAGCGTTACCGCTGAAAATTTTAATGTCTTTGCCGTGAACGTTCATTTTTAATCTCTCCTGTTTTTTTATTTTAATTTGCCGATTAACTTATTTGATTTTTATCGCGTCGTGTTTTTTTACCCAACCTTCGATATTTTCCTGTTTTGCTCTTCCGACAGCAAGGGCATATTCCGGAACGTTTCTGGTAACGGTTGTGCCTGCGGCGGTGTATGCAAAATCTTCGAGTTCAACGGGTGCAACAAGGTTTGTGTTGCATCCGAGGAACGCATGGTCGCCGATTTTTGTGCGGTGCTTATGCTGTCCGTCATAGTTTGCGATGCAGCATCCGCATCCGAAGTTCACCGCTTCGCCAACGTCCGCATCTCCGATATAGGTAAGATGTGCAACTGCTGTTCTTGCGCCGACTTCGGAATTCTTGATTTCGACGTAATCGCCGATTTTGCATCCGTCATGGATAACGCATCCGGGTCTTACCTGGCTCCAGGGGCCTATGCTTACGTTATTTTCGAGAACGGAAGAACGGATCTGGGTGGAATTTACTTCCGTTCCATTTCCGATCCTGCTGTCCTCGATATAACTGTTCGGACCTATCACGCAATTTTCGCCGATTTCGGTTTTGCCTTTTATGATCGTTCCGGGAAGGATAGTTGTTCCCGCTCCGATTTTTACGGAAGGTTCAATAATTATTCCGTCAAGGCAGGTGAATTCAACACCTTCGGCACAGAGTTTTTTGAAAATAACGGTTCTTGCTGCTGCGTTAAGTGTAAGAACGCTTGCGGAATCCGTCGCTCTCATATTTATCTCTTTCTTTCCTGCAACGTGGGTTGCTGCAACAAGCTGCTGGTCGGAAAGAATCTTCATTGCTTCAACAAGAAATTTTTCGCCGTTTTTATCTTCCCCGTCGGTTTTTTCGGAAACTTCCGAAAGAAAAGTTTTTGTGATCCAGAAAGCGCTCTGGGAAAGCTCCTTGATAAAACTTTCTCTTCCGGCGGAAGCGATTACGGTGAGTTTTTCGCTGTTTGAAATATGGCGTTCAAACGCCGCTTTCAAAACGTCGGGATTTGTGAAAACCGCTTCGGCGGAAACCGCAAGGAAGTTTTCCGCTTCGTGATCATCGATCCATTCCTTCGCGGTAAAAAGCGGATGTCCGCTTTCGGGTTTTCTTATAAAAACCGGATATTCTCCGGTATATTTTCTGATGTCTTCCTCGCCTTCGTTTATGACATAGCATCTTTCGGAAATACCGGCAGAATCAAGCGCTTCGTTCACCCATTCGACAATCGGACGGAAAACAACTTCGCGCAATGCGGCGGGTTTGTTACTATGCATAAAATCAAAACCGGAAGTATATATTACAGCCGCAGCATTTTGCATAAGCCTGCCTCCGTTTTTCATCAATATTCACATATACATTATGCCAGTTTTATTTATAATTTGCAAGTAAAAGCATAAAAAAATGAAATTTTTATTAAATTTCGTCAAAATCGCAGAATTTTACTAAATAATATAGAAAATATCGGGCGTTTTTGTTATACTGTATCATGCAGGACAATGGCTTTGTTTTTTGGCCTGCGCCTATTTGACGTTACTACTATTGCTAAAAGTTGGGAGGACGCAATATTATGAGTAAAAAATATGTTTACCTTTTCTCCGAAGGCAACGGCTCCATGCGCGAGCTCCTCGGCGGTAAAGGTGCTAACCTTGCTGAAATGACCAACCTCGGAATGCCGGTTCCCCAGGGCTTCACCGTAACCACCGAAGCCTGCACCCAGTATTACGAAGACGGCCGTCAGATTAACGAAGAAATCCAGGCAGAGATCTATGAATATCTTGCAAAACTTGAAGAAATCACCGGAAAAACCTTCGGCGATAAAAACAACCCTCTTCTCGTTTCCGTTCGTTCCGGCGCAAGAGCTTCCATGCCCGGTATGATGGACACCATCCTCAACCTCGGTCTTAACGACGAAGTTGTTGAAGGTTTCGCAAAAATCACCAACAACGAACGTTTTGCATACGACTCTTACCGTCGTTTCATCCAGATGTACGCAGACGTTGTTGAAGAAGTTCCGAAATCCACTTTCGAAGTCATCATCGCCGAAATGAAAGAAGCAAAAGGCGTTAAAAACGATACCGACCTTGACGCTGAAGACCTTAAAGAAATGGTAAAACGCTTCAAAGCATATTATCTTGAACAGAAAGGCGAAAGCTTCCCCACCGAACCCCGCGAACAGCTTATCCGCGCTGTCAAAGCTGTTTTCCGTTCCTGGGATAACCCCCGCGCAAACTATTACCGCCGCATGAACGACATCCCTTATACCTGGGGTACCGCAGTAAACGTACAGTCCATGGTATTCGGTAACAGCGGCAACCTTTCCGGTACCGGCGTTGCATTCACCCGTAACCCCGCAACCGGCGAAAACAAACTCTTCGGCGAATTCCTTATCAACGCACAGGGCGAAGACGTTGTTGCAGGTATCCGTACTCCTCAGAGCATTGAACAGCTCAACGACATCCGCGAAGGCATCTATGAAGAATTTGCTGCAATCGCTAAAAAACTTGAAAACCATTATCACGATATGCAGGATATGGAATTCACCGTTGAAAACGGCAAACTCTATATGCTCCAGACCAGAAACGGCAAACGTACCGCAACCGCTGCTCTTAAAGTAGCTTGCGACCTTGTTGAAGAAGGCCTTATCACCAAAGAAGAAGCTGTTATGTCCGTTGACCCCAAATCTCTTGACGCACTTCTTCATCCCCAGTTCGACGCAGCAGCTCTTAAAGCAGCAAAAGCAGTCGGTTCCGCTCTTCCCGCATCTCCCGGTGCAGCTTGCGGCCGTGTAGTATTCACTGCTGATGAAGCTGTTGAATGGGCAGGACGCGGAGAAAAAGTTGTTCTCTGCCGTCTTGAAACTTCCCCCGAAGATATCGAAGGTATGCATCATTCCCAGGGTATCCTCACCGTTCGCGGCGGTATGACTTCCCACGCAGCAGTTGTTGCACGCGGTATGGGAACCTGCTGCGTAGCAGGCTGCGGCGATATCACCATGCATGAAGAAGAAAAATACTTCGAACTCGGCGGCAAAACCTTCCACGAAGGCGATTACATCTCCCTCCACGGTTCCACCGGTAAAATCTACGGTGAAGCAATCCCCACTGTTGAAGCTTCCATCTCCGGCTATTTCGGCACTCTCATGGGCTGGGCTGACGAAATCCGTACCCTCGGCGTACGTACCAACGCAGATACCCCCAGAGACGCACAGCAGGCAGTTAAATTCGGTGCAGAAGGCATCGGCCTTTGCCGTACCGAGCACATGTTCTTCGATCCCGACCGTATCGCTGCAATGCGCGAAATGATTGTTTCTCACGACGAAGAACACCGCAGAGCTGCTCTTGCAAAACTTCTTCCTATGCAGAGAGGCGACTTTGAAGGTCTTTACGAGGCTCTTGAAGGAAAAGCAGTTACTATCCGCTTCCTCGACCCGCCTCTTCACGAATTCCTTCCTTCCGCAGAAGAAGATATCGTTGCTCTTGCTTCCGAAATGGGCCTTACCGTTGAAGATCTTAAAGCAACCATCGCAAGCCTCCACGAATTCAACCCCATGATGGGTCACCGTGGCTGCCGTCTTGCTGTTTCCTATCCCGAAATCGCAGAAATGCAGACCAGAGCTGTTATCGAAGCAGCTATCAACGTAAACAAAGCTCATCCCGAATGGACCATCGTTCCCGAGATCATGATCCCGCTCGTTGGCGAAGTTAAAGAGCTTAAATACGTAAAAAACATCGTTGTTGAAACCGCTGAAAAAGTTATCGCAGAAAACGGCGTAACCCTTACTTATAAAGTAGGTACCATGATCGAGATCCCCAGAGCTGCTCTTCTTGCTGACGAAATCGCAAAAGAAGCAGAATTCTTCTCCTTCGGCACCAACGACCTTACTCAGATGACCTTCGGTTTCAGCCGTGACGATGCAGGCGCATTCCTCGGTTCTTACTATGACAAAAAGATCTATGAATCCGATCCTTTCGCAAAACTTGACCAGGAAGGCGTTGGTAAACTCGTAGATATGGCTGCAAAACTCGGACGCCAGACCCGCCCCGACATCCATCTCGGAATCTGCGGCGAACACGGCGGCGACCCCGCAACCATCGATTTCTGCCACAGAGTAGGCCTTTCCTATGTTTCCTGCTCTCCTTTCCGTGTTCCGATTGCAAGACTTGCAGCAGCACAGGCAGCTATCAGAAACAAATAATCAGAATTTTGGTTATAAAAAATCCTCCCGTTTCCGGGAGGATTTTTTATTTCCTGCAATTAAAGCAAAACGAGCACCGCCCTTTTCGGGCGGTGCTCATTTTATCATTCTTCAAAAGCTCCGTCTTCCATTTTGAGCACGATGTCCGCCGCTTCCGCAGCAGAAGGGTCATGTGTAACGATTATTACACAGCGGTTTTCCTCATGGGCAAGTTTCTTGAGGATTTCAATTATGTTGCGGCTGTTCTTGCTGTCAAGGTTGCCGGTAGGTTCATCCGCAAGGATAATTTCGCTTCCGCAGGCAAGTGCTCGTGCAATTGCGACCCTTTGCTGTTCGCCGCCGGAAAGCATATTCGGAAGGCGTCTGAACTGGCTTTCGGTTATTCCGACTTTAAGGAGTTTTTCTTTCGCAAGTTCCTCCGCCGCGGCTTTCGGCATTTTTTTGACGTAAAGCGGATAAGCCGCGTTTTCGAGCACCGTGAGATGGTAGAAAAGGTTGAAGTTCTGATATATTACGGAAACGTGGTTAAGGCGGTAATTATCCCTGTCGATATCGGAGGTTGCGTTTCCGTCAAATTCGATTTTTCCTTCTGTGGGAATATCAAGCCCCGCAAGAAGGGAAAGAAAAGTTGTTTTCCCGCTTCCGGAAACGCCAACAACCGCATAAACCCTGCCCGGTTCAAAATTATAGCTTATTCCGTTGACCGCCTTTACGGTCTGGAAAGAATTTCTGTATTCATAAAAAACTTCTTTTGCAGAAAGACTGTTCATTCTTTATTCCTCCTTGTTGCTGAGTTTCATAATGTTGATTCTTACTATTCGCAGGGCGGCAATGGCTGTTCCGATTATATATACCGCCGTGATAATCGCGGAATCCGAAATTGCCTTCGAGGAAAGATTTCCTTCGATGATAAATCCGATTCCGCCGCCTAAAAGCATTCCGAAGGCCGCAAGGAAAAGCAGTTCCCCGATTACGAGGAAGAAAATCTGCGTTTTTTTCATTCCGATGCAGCGCATTGTTGCAAATTCGCGGATTCTGCCTTTTGTCATAAGAAAACCGGCGAAGAACCCGATGCAGCCGCAGATTATTATCAGCGCCGGAAGAAGAATACGAAGCATCGAAAGAGTTGAATTTATTTCTTCAAGATTTTTGAGATACGCGTCATCATGCACCACAACGCCATAGGTAAGACCGTCAGTTTTGTTTGACGGATTCGGCTCAACAAAATGTTCTTCATATATAGCCGCTTTGGATTCTTCAAGCTTTCTGTTGTCGATTATATCGAAGGAGCAGGAATCTGTATAAAAAGCAACGGAGGTTCCTTCGGAATAGGGCATAAAGAACGGGCAATAGATTATGCCTTTAAGGTTGCCGGAAACGGTTCCGATTACCCGAAGCCGGACTTTTTCGCCGGTCGGACCGGAAATCACCGCATATCCGTCGAAGGTCGGAATATCCGAAGTGATTATGCAGACCTGTTCCCGGCTTTTGAAGATTTCTTCCGTTTCGCCTTCAAAAAATTCAACTTTTGTTCCGTTTGCAGGGTCGAGAAGAGGGTCGGAATCAAGGGAAAGAATCCTTCGGAGAGAATTGCCCTTCGGTTCTTCAAGAATCGTTTCCGAAAGAGCACGGACGTTTTCGACGTAATCATCAAGCAGGCATCCGTTTTCTCTTCTTCGTCCATCAAGCATTTCAACAAAGTTCGAAAGCATTCCAAGCTTTCCGCCGATGGTGCCCATGGGGTCGGTAACTGTGCAGGAAATGACCGTATTTTCAATGGTGTTTTCAAGCGCTTCTTCCTGCCGGAGGATAAGTCCATTGAGGATTATTGCGGAAACCGTTCCTGCGGCGGCAACCGCAACAAGAAGAAGGCTTGCGACCCATCTTCTGCAAAGAGCCTTAAAGGTGACTGATAAAAGAGAAAAACTCATATATGCGGTTCACCGCCTTTCGTGAAATGTCATTTTCGTTTCATAAGTTTAACGTTGGAAAGGATTCCGGAAAGCATAAAGCTCAGAATTCCGAGGATTCCGAGAAGCGCCGCAGCGGTGGAAAGAAGATTTTTGAAATCCAGCGCAATCGCTTCGGAAAGCATTGCGGAGGTTATCGAATTATACAGAACCGCCGCAAGGATCGTTCCAATAATTACTGAAAGGGTTTCCTCCATGAAGAGAACGGTAAAAACTTCGTTTCTTGTTCTTCTTGCGGTTTTTCCAAGAAGGCGTACGCCCCGGATGACCGGCATCATTCTTCTGAAATTGAGGAAAAGAAAAAGCGCTGTGATAAGGGCAAAAACACTCATCCCAAGGTTCATCATGCGCTTTGCGTTGGCTTCAAGGGCGAGAAGGGTTTCTTCCATTGCGGAATAGCCCTGGTCGTTATATATAAACATTTCCGGATAGCCCTGCTCCGTCATGTACTGTTCAAATTCATCAATTGTTCCGTATTTCAGAACAAAGGTGCTGTGGCTCCAATAGTCATAGGGTTCATATTGCTCTGCGTTGGGAACGGATTTTTTCGGTATTATAATATGGTCCGCATCGAAAGAGGTCACTCCGAAGGAAAAACGGGGTGTTGAATAGATTCCGATGATTTCATAATCCTTGCAGACACCTATTCTGTCCTTCGGGTTAAGGTGCTGCCTTATCATATATCCGCCAAGATCGGTGTTGCCGATGATGGAATTTGTTCTTGCGCCGTTTCCCATCCAGGTTACTCCGGTGTTATACAAATCCATTGTAACGGAATCGCCGACGGAAAGGTTATTGAGTTTTGCGTAATCCGCGCTTATAAGACAGACATTGTTTCCGGCGGAATAATCATTTTCGGTGAACTCCCTTCCTTCAACAAGATAGGAACTTCCGATATTGAAAGGATAGATGCTGTCAAGATTATCCGTAAGATAAACAACTGCGGATTGTTGGTTCATTTCGCAAAGGGGAATAATTTCCTCGCGCCAGACTTTTCCTTCCTCGCTTTCAAGGAATTCTTCTATCGTTCCGGTGATTTCGGCAACCCAGGGAAGGCTGTCTTCCAAAGGATAATAATATTCAATACCGTTTTCATTTGTTCCTCTTAAAAAAGATTCAACTCCCCATCCGGTTGTCTGCCAGTTACTCATTCGCAGAAGATGGGGCGCATGTAAATATCTGTAACTGAACTCGTCACGGGCCTGCATATATCCGTTGCCGGCAAACCAATGTTCGTTATTAACAAAGCTTTCAATAAGCGCAGTGGTCTGGTATTCGTTATATGTTCCGTAAACTATATATTTTTTACCGGCTTCAAAAGGAACGGAACCGTCTGCATTATATATATTGCCAAGAATATTCATTTCAGTTATTTCCGGATACCAATCGTATGCGGAAGAAAGAGAAAGGACTTCAAGTACGTTGCAGTAAGCTGTATAGTGAAGTATGTCGGCTTCATGATTTTCAATTTCGGTACATTCAAGTACAAATGCTCCAAAAGAATATCTTTCGTCGTCAATAAGGTCATTGAGTTCTGAAGGATCAATTGCGGAGGAGGAGAGGCCTTTGCTTCCGGCAATATGCGCTCCGAGATAAATTCTTGTTTCCATGGATTTTATCATCGGTGCATTTTCCGCCGCCATAAAACATTCGTAATAGAGTACGCTTTGCTCTAGACCTTTTTCAACGGAAAGTCCGTCTGTGTTCGGGATTTTCCGCATCGCAATGGTGGTATATTCGGAAGAAATTGAATCAAACTGTGCCTTTGCGCTTGCCCAGGAGGAAAAGCCAATCAGGGAAAGCGCCAGCGAAAGACAGAGCAGAATTATCATAAAAATTGTAAAGATGGGTTTTCTTCGGCTTTGTTTCAAGAATATGTTCATTGTTTTCCCTCCTTTTTTATAAAAAAGCCTTTCAGCTATATAGTAGCATTTTGGGAGAAATCGTCTCACTTTTTTGGGAAGAATTTTTCAATTAAAAAAAGAACGAGCACCGCCCTTTTCGGGCGGTGCTCGTTCTTTTTATTCTTCAGTTTTTTCTTTTTTGGGTTTTCTGCGGTTCGCTTTTGCAATTTTATAAATTTCTTCCGTTGCAAGGCGGGCTTTTGTAACGGAAACATCGGTTTTCGGGAAGCAGAAATAGGAATATTCGTTGTCGCCGATTCCGATCGTATCGCCGATTTCATACCAGTAATAATCCGCATAAAGGGTATGGGTGAAATCCGGAGCCTGCTTATAATCAAGTCTTCCTTCCGCTCCGGTAAGGCGGAAACCTTCGGCGTTATGTGTAAGATGTCCTTCGCCTATATTGCATACTCCGTCGAGATTGACCTGGATCATAATATCGACGTCCGTATCTATAAGATAGGTTCCGTCCTCAATTTCCTTGCGGACACATTCTCTCTGCCAATCGTACCAATCCGGAATATGGGAATATTCCGTTTCGCCGGAAACTGCGGAAAGCTGGCCGTAAACGTCCATTTCCCATTCCTTTCCGCATTCATGGCAGATAAGTTTTGTTCCCTTGCCCTCCATCTTGTTTTCCGCGCCGCAATGGGGACATTTATAAAGGATTCTCTGAAGTCCGTCCGCACGGAAAGGTTCGTCAATGACAACTTTGTTGTCTCTCTGCCAAGCAAAGTTATCGAAGGAAAAAGCCTCGTCAATAAGTGCATCGAGTTCCGCAACGGATTTTTCTTTAAGTTCCTCTTTTGTTGCAAGACATTTTACATGGGCGCTTACTTTTACGTCACGGATCTGGAGCATATTATACATCGGGTCTCTTGCAAAGGCGCCGGTTGTAATTACGGTCACAACCGGAACTCCAAGCCTTTTAAGCAAAATTCCAAGTCTTCTCGGAAGAGTTGTTGTTCTTCCGTCAAGAGAATATCCTGCTTCCGGATACATGATTACATGGGTTTTGTTGACCCTTAACATATATTCAATATCTTTGAGAAGGCTTAAATCCGTAACGAATTTATGGGTCGGGCTGCAACCGAGAATTCTCATGAATTTGCCAAGAATTCCGGACATTGCGTCAACAGAAGTTATAAATCCCGTTTTTTGGGGATAAAAAATTCCGTAAGCAAGCTTCATATCCGTAAAACTTGAATGGTTCATAAGGATAAGGCAGGGTTCGTCTTTTCCGATAAGATCCATTCTTTCGGTTGTATAGGAAAATTTGATCTGGCGAAGAGTAGGTTCTACCAGAACCCTTACAAGACTTGCAAGAAGAAAACTCGGTTTTCTCGGGTTTTTATGTTTAAGTTTCGGAAGCTTTAAAACTTCGTCATAATCCATATTTCTTACTTTTATTTTCATATCTTCACATCCGTAATTTATTTTCAACAAATGTTGACTACTATGTAACAGTTTACCATATAACTATTTTTTTGGCAATAACAAAAAGGGAAAGCTTATTCCGTTTCCTTTCGACGCAATCTGTTGTAACCGCCGAAAAACTATGATATACTTTAGCGGTATTAAACTTTTCTTGAGGTAAAAAATGCAGAACAAACTTTGGACGAAGGATTTTACAACCATAACTCTCGGAAGCGTTGTTTCCATGATGGGCAACTCCATTGCCGGTTTTGCCATGAGCCTTTTTGTGCTCGATTATATGGATTCAACCCTTCTCTATGCAATTTATATTTTCCTTTATACCCTTCCGCAAATTGCCGCTCCGATTATTTCCGGGCCGCTTATGGACCGTTTTTCCCGCAGAAGAACAATCTATACCCTGGATTTTTGCTCCGCAACAATTTATATTCTTCTTGCGGCGCTCATCTTCTTCGATTATTTCAATTTCGGAATCTTCGCGGCGGTAACCTTTATAATAGGAACAATAAACAGCGTTTATATGGTCGCTTTTGAAAGCTTCTATCCGATGCTTATCACCGAAGGCAACTATTCAAAAGCATATTCCATTTCCGGAACTTTGCAGACCATGACCTTTTTCATGTTGCCCCTTGCGACAATTGCATATAACGCATTCGGCCTTGCTCCCCTTCTTGCCGTAAACTCCGTTTTCTTCCTTATTGCAGCTATTTTTGAAACAAGAATATCCGACGTCGAAACAATTCAGAAAATCCATCCTGAAGGCTCTTACAGCACCAAAAGCTATTTCAGCGATATGAAAGAAGGTATTCACTATCTTGCTTCTGAAAAAGGTCTTCTTGCGGTAACCCTTTATTTCACAGCAATGAGCGTAGCCGGCGGCGCTTCCCAGGTCATAACTCTTCCCTGGTTCAAAGGCGCCTTTGATAACGGCGAATATCTTTATATGTTCGTTTCGATTTTCAGCGTAATCGGACGAAGCCTTGGCGGCGTTATTCATTATAAAGTCGAACTTCCTGCAAAAAGAAAATTCGGAATCGCGCTTTTCGTTTATATCAGCATTGCAGTAGTCGAAGCCTTCTATCTTTACACTCCGCTTTATTCAATGGCAATCGGAAGCTTCATAATCGGAATTTTCGGCGTAACTTCTTACAACATCCGCGTTTCCGCGACCCAATCCCACGTTCCCCACGAAATGAAAGGACGCTTCAACGGAGCATTCTTCATGCTGAACACAGTCGGTGCTCTTTCGGGCGAACTTCTTGCGGGTCTTCTTTCCGAAATTATTCCGATGCGCGCGACCCTTACCGTATTCATGCTTGTGTTCAACGCTCTTGCAGCCCTTATTATCATCGGCGGAAACAAAAAATACGTTGCTCCGCTTTATAACAGAAATGTTTGAAATAAAAAAAAGAGCCAGCGGCTTTGCCGCAGGCCTTTTTATTAAAACAATTCATCAAGAAGAATATAATATCTGATTTTGTCGTAATCCGGCTCGATTCCAAGGGCCTCGAAAAACATTTTTTCATCGTACCCCGGATACGATTTTCCGCTATAAATTCCGGAAAAATTATGATGCAAGCTCCTGTAACAAAGAGCGATATCCTGATATCTGTCGGCAATTCCCATTCTTCCGATATCAACAAAACCGGAAAACTTATCATCATTTATAAAAACGTTCGGAAGGCAGAAATCGCCATGTGAAAGGACCGGATCCTCCTCGGGTCTGTTGTTGCAAAGCCACTCAAAAAGCTGCTGTGGGTCTTTAAAACCGCCTTTTCCGAAGGTTTCCGGTTCCGCATCGTTAACGTCAACAAGTCCGTGCTCAACCCTGTATTCAGCTTCTTTAAGAACCGTGCTCAGATCATTTTTTACCGGACAATCTGAAATATCAGTTTCCCAAAGACTTTTAAATACATCCGAAAGGACAGAAAGAAGCTGCTTCGGATTATTCATAAATTCATCATCACAAGCCATTTTTCCGCTTATTTTGGACATAAGCAGATAATTCACACCGTTTTCTGTGATATTAGAAATACATTCCGGAACGGAAACATTATTTTCAAGCCATTTCATCATAAGATGCTCATTCCTTATAAAAGGTGAATCCTTCTGAATTTTGAGCACCATATCATCAAAAATGAGCACAGACGAATCCGATCTGCCTATTTCGTCAAAAACATAAGACTTGCCGGATATTAAATCATTTATTATTTCAGGAAAACAAAAATCTTTCATAAAAACACCTGTATAACAAAAAAACCGCTTTTTCAAGCGGTTTTTATGGCAGGGGCAGAAGGACTCGAACCCTCAACAACGGTTTTGGAGACCGGCATGTTACCATTACACTATGCCCCTATTTAATTTAAAGAAATGGTGGGCCTTTAGGGACTCGAACCCCAAGCCGACCGGTTATGAGCCGGTTGCTCTGACCAATTGAGCTAAAGGCCCATTTTTTGAATTATCCGGGTGCTCAAAAAAGAACACCCGGATATTGGCTCCCCCTGTCGGGCTCGAACCAACGACCCTGCGGTTAACAGCCGCATGCTCTGCCAACTGAGCTAAGGAGGAATAAGAAAAACAGCACAGTAATGACTGTGCTGTGTCGGCATCGACCTATTTTTCCGGGAGGCTGC
>JAZQUO010000067.1:0-32181 GCA_045631325.1 Oscillospiraceae bacterium | reverse complement strand
TTAAGAAAAAAGCGGCCGCGTTCGTCGGAGCTCCCCGTTTTTATCTTTTCAATTTTTACTCAATCAATCGTCAATGCGTTTTCTGCCGATAATAAAGAGGCCGACAGCAGCACCGATAAGAACGATGAGAAGGACGATGATGATCCATGCCCAGACGGGAACGCCGCCTTTTTCTTCGGGTTCTTCAACTTCGCCGCCGATTACAATGATTTCTTCTTCGGAAGAAGATTCGGAAGAAACCGGAACTTCTTCTTCGGAAGAGGATTCGGAAGAAACGGGAAGTTCTTCTTCAGAAGAGGATTCGGAAGAAACAGGAGGTTCCGGTTCGGAAGAGGAAGAGCTGGAAACCGGTTCTTCAACTTTTTCGTTTACGGTTACGTCAAAGGTTGCGGTTTTTGCTTTTTCACCTTCACCGTAAGTTACGGTTACGGTTTTGGTTCCTGCTTCATCAAATCTGGTAACATCGGTTTTAAAACCTTCGGTAACATCTTCTGCGCTTCCGTCGCCTTTATGAAGACGGACGGTCATTCCGGTTGTATCAAGATTTTCGCCTACGGTATAGGTAAGTTTTTCCGGTTTTTTGAAGATCTCGATTCTGAGAATATCGTTCGGGTTTGCGTATTCAAATTTTACACGGAAATGGTCCTCAAAAAGATAAACGTTGCCCTGCTGGTCACAAGGTGCTTTAAGATATACCTTAACGCTCTGTGCTTCATCGGAAGTGAAAACGGCCGGTTCAACCCAGCAAAGATCGGTTACGTCAATGTCTTTGGGCTCATACATATTGGTTTCTTTGTTGAGCTTATAAACAGTTGCCATTACTTTAAGTCCGGTAAGGTCAATGGTATCGCCGAGATAATAAACAAGCTTGTTGGGCCATTTGAAAATGCTCATGGAATGAACATAATCAAAAGGAGCTTCTTCGCCGACAACCATTACATAATCAACTTTTTCAACAAGAGTTCCGTCTTCTTTTTTATAGCTTACGGAAAAATTGTATGTTCCGGCTTTGGTGGGAGTTCCGGAAAGAGTCATTTTGAAAACGTAATCGCCAAAGGTGTTTTTGTATGCCCAGGTACCGGAAAGTTTAAGTCCTTCGGGAATGTTTCCGCTTTTGGAAAAAGTTTTTGCACCGAGAACGGTTTCGATTACGCTGTCATATTTAAGACCTACATATGCGCCTTTGATTTCTGTTGCAGCCATTGCCTGTACCGGAACAAGCAATACTATCATAAGAACAGCAAGAAAAGCGCTGAAAATTCTTTTTTTCATTTAATATCCTCCTTAATAAAATTAAAAGGCATAATTTTATACTTTACTATTTTATTACAAATCACAAAATACTGCAAGATGTTTTTTCCAATTATAATGTAATATTAAGGCTGTTTTGGCATAAAATCGGTAAATTTTTTGTTAACAGACAAAAAAACATAAAAAAAGCAGCCCGAAAAATCTTTCGGGCTGCTTTTTTGCATTGTTATAAAATCATGCTTTCTTTTCTTTAAGAAGCTGGTTAACAAGAATACCTACGATAAGGGAAGCGGCGATGGAAGTGATCTGGAGAGCACCGAAGTTGAGTGCAAATCCGCCGATACCGAGAACGAGGATGGAGCTTACGACAAAGAGATTATGTTCTTTGTTGAGGTCAACGGTCTGGATCATTTTAAGACCGGAAACTGCGATAAAGCCATAAAGAGCAGTGCAGATACCGCCGAGAACGCAGCTCGGAATAGTGTTTACAAATGCTACAAAGGGGCTGAAGAAAGCAAGGCAGATGGAAAGAAGCGCTGCTGTTCTGATGGTTACGATGGAAGCGTTTTTGGTAAGAGCAACACATCCTACGGATTCGCCGTAGGTGGTGTTGGGGCAGCAACCGAAGAATGCGCCTGCCATGGAACCTACGCCGTCGCCGAGAAGGGTTCTGTCAAGACCGGGTTCGGTAAGAAGGTCGCGTTCGATGATGGAAGAGATGTTTTTGTGGTCTGCAACGTGTTCAGCAAAAACAACAAATGCAACAGGAGCATAGAGAAGCATAAGGGTTCCGAAATCGGCAAGTTTCATTGCAAAGCCGCCGCCGGAAAGTTCTTTGAATGCTTCAACAAATGCAAATTTAGGAAGATGGAAGAAGCTTCCGAGGCTGATGGTGCTGAAGTTGTTTACAAGAGCGGAATAGTCGATAACTTTAAGTGCATCGATTCCGGCAATATTGCCTATAACAGTAAATACGGAAGCAAGAGCATAACCCGCAAGAACACCTACGATAAAAGGAATAAGTTTGATGAAGCCTTTGCCTTTTGCGCAAACAAGAATAGTTACCGCAAAGGTGAAAAGTCCGCATGCAATTGCCGCAAGGCTGTAAGCTTCGCCGGTTGCGGAAGATTTTGTAAGGTCGCCGACAGCGTTTCCTGCAAGGGAAAGTCCGATGAGAGCAACGGTGGGTCCGATTACAACGGTGGGCATAAGTTTGTTGAGCCATCCGGAACCTGCTGCTTTAACAAGAAGAGCAATTACAACATAAACGGAACCGGCAAAAACTGCACCGAGGATGATTCCGAAGAAACCGAAAACGGTTGCGGAATACATGGAAGAAAGGAAAGCAAAGGAGCTTCCGAGGAAGACGGGGCTTTTTTTCTTGGTGAAGAACTGATAAACAAGGGTTCCGACGCCTGCGCCGAGAAGTGCTGCTGCGGGGTCCATTTCAAGGTTTACAACGCCGTATGCGTTAACAAGAATCGGGACTACGATGGTTGCGGTGATAATTGCAAGAAGCTGCTGAAAAGCAAAGACGATAAGCTGGCTGAATTTCGGCTTATCTTCAATGTTGTAGATGAGTTTCATCTTTTTTCCTCCTGAAATTTTCTTTTCTTTTTATTTTGTAAAAAGCTTTACTCCGAACTCGCCGTCAACGGAAGGTACGCGAACGGAAATAAGCTCTTCACGCGAAGTTGGAATGTTTTTGCCCACAAAATCCGGGCGTATCGGAAGTTCCCTGTGTCCCCGGTCAATTACCGCGGCAAGCTGGATAAAAGCAGGCCTTCCGTGTTTCAAAAGACAGTCGATTGCGGCTCTCGTTGTTCTTCCGGTATGTATTACGTCATCCACAAGAACGATTGTTTTTCCTGTTACGTCAAAAGGAAGATCCGCCCCGGTTATTTTCGGATCGACAGAGCTGTGGTCAATGTCATCGCGGTAAAAGCTGATGTCTATCGTTCCGACGGGAACTTCCTTTCCTTCAATGGAAAGAATGTTTTCCCGGATAACTTCCGCAATCGGAACACCCCGGGTTTTTATTCCCACAAGGCAAAGATTTTCCGTTCCGCCGTTGCGTTCAAGAATCTGGTGGGAAATTCTTATTAGACAGCGCTTTACTGCATCAGAATCCATAAGGTCGGACTTGAATTCCATTTTAAAACCGCCTTTCTGAAAGAAACAAAAAAAGGTTCCGCCGGTAAACCGGCAGAACCTTAAAACTCCGTTTTTGCAATGGCTTCGGGGGTTTCGATCTTGCCGGTCTCTCTGTACCGTCTTTAAAGATCATTTTTTATAATAATACCACCAAAACTTGAAAAATTCAATATTTTATTTCAAAAATTAAGATCAGTCTTTTTTAAAAATTGGTTCATTGCTTGAAGAAAGCCATGCTCCGAAAATCATTATTGCAAGCGCCGCAAAATATTGCTTTTCCGGAACTTCTTTGAAAACAACAAGTGAAATGATTGCCGCAATAAAAGGCGTTGCCGCGGAATAAACGCTTGTTCTTGCTGCGCCGAGATATCTTTGTGCATACACAAAAACAAAAATACTGAGTCCGTAGGAAACCGCTCCGAGAAGAAGCGCAAAAACTATTGCGGAAACATTTTCCGTTCTTTCGCCCATAAAGATTGCAAGCAGAAAACTTGTTCCGCCGCAAAAAACGCCTTTAAGGATAACTATTATCATCGGGTCTTTTTCCGAAAGAGCCCTTGTGCAGTTGTTTTCAATTCCCCAAAGAACCGCCGAAAGCAGAACGAAAACCGAACCTTTTGAAAAATCAAAAGATGCGCTTCCTTCAAAAGAAAGAAGAACGCAGGCAAACACAGTCATTGATATTCCGGCAAGGAGCCTTCCGCTTGTTTTTTCGCCGAATATAAAAAACGCGATAAGCGCCGTTGCGGCATATTCAAAATTATTGAGAAGCGAAGCATTTGCGGCGGAAGTCATCCGAAGTCCGAACATAAGGCAAATCGGCGCCGCAATATCAAGAATTATCATTCCGAGAACATAAGGAAATTCCTTTTTTGTGAATTTTCCGTCTTCTGCTTTTCTGTCGGTTTTCCTGCGAAGAAACGCAATTAAACCCATCCCGATTCCCGCACCGATATAAAGAAGACCTGCCATCATTGTTGAAGGGACGGATTCAAGCAGGATTTTGGAAAAGGGAGTGCTCAGCGCATAGAGCACCGCGGAAAAAAGCGCAAGGAAAATTCCGTATCTTTCCGCTTTCTGCATTATTTTCCGCCTTTCAGATATTCGAGGATCTCTGCGGCGTTTGTATCCGGTTTTACCTTCGGCATAACTTTTTCGATAATTCCGTTTTCATCAATAATGAAAGTTGAGCGAACAGTTCCGAAATATGTTTTTCCGTAATTTTTCTTTTCACCCCAAGCGCCGAAAGCTTCGATAACTTCATGTTCCGGATCCGAAAGAAGGACGAACGGAAGAGCGTATTTTTCCGCAAATTTAACGTGGGACGAAACGGAATCCTTGCTTATTCCGATAACAACTGCGTCGATATTTCTGAATTCCTCAAAAGCTTCCGCAAAGGCACATGCCTGACGGGTACAGCCGGGAGTGTTGTCCTTCGGATAAAAATAAACTATAACCTTTTTTCCTGCAAACTGAGAAAGTGAAACCATGTTTCCGTCTTTATCGGGAAGGCTGAAATCCGGTGCCTTCATTCCTTTTTCGAGCATATTAAAATCTCCTTTTGTTTTTCTTTTTAATCCCGTGCTCAGTTCAGAATTTAACTGCGGTGACAACTCTGTCCCTGCCTTCGTAATCCTTCCGTACCGCGGCGTTTTTATATCCGTTTTCAAGAAGAATGCTCATAACCGCTTCTCCCTGTGTATCGCCGATTTCAAAAGCAATAAGTCCGCCTTCGTTGATATGCTCAAACCAGTTTTTTGAAATCGCACGGTAAAAATCAAGTCCGTCCCTTCCGCCGAAAAGCGCTGTTTCCGGTTCAAAAGTGACTTCCGTCTGGAGTTCCTTCATCTCGTTTTCGTCGATATAAGGCGGATTTGACACAATACAGTCGAATTTTCCGAAAGGAACAAGGGCATCCGCTTTGATTGCTTTCGCGCAGTTTCCGTGGAAGGCGTTGTTCCTTTCAAGATGCTCAAAAGCGCCGTCATAAAGTTCAACGGCGGTCACTTCCGCGCCGGAAAGTTCCTTTGCAATGGTTATAGCGATGCATCCGGAACCGGAACAAAGGTCAACAACCTTTGGCGGAAGGCTTCTTGAAAAATATTTGAGCACCGTTTCGCAAAGAAGTTCCGTTTCCGGTCTCGGAATGAGCACTCCTTCGCCGACAAAGAATTTTCTTCCGAAAAACTCCCAGTTTCCGATTAAATACTGAAGCGGATATCCGGAAATTCTCTTTTCCGCCGCGGCAAAAATCTTTTCTTCCTGCTCTGAATCGAGTTCCTTTTCCGGAACAACCATTTCCGGATTCCTCGGAAGTTCAAGAAGATCCTCCATGAGCACGGATGCTTCAAAGGCAGGGGAATCAACCCCTGCCTCAAGGAAAGTTTTTTCAATTTTATCAAAAACTTCTTTAACTTTCATCAGAATTTTGCGTCCTCCGGGTTTTCGGGCAAAACAGGTTTTACTGCCGCAATTGCAATTTCGATCATGCTGTCGTCCGGTTCCTGGGTGGTGAAATTCTGGAACCAAAGTCCCGGCGCGGAAATAATTCTTGTAAGCCAGTTATCGTGTCTTCCGGCAAATTTGATAATTTCGTAGGAAATTCCGACGGTTACCGGAAGAAGAAGAATCTTGAGACCGACACGGACAAAAACGCTTTCCCAGGTGATTACGGAAGAAACAAGAATGCTTATTACAAGGACTATAAGAAGGAAGCTTGTTCCGCATCTGGGGTGGAAACGCTGCTGTTTTCTTACGTTTTCAACGGTGAGTTCAAGTCCCTGTTCATAGCAAAAAATTGTTTTATGTTCGGCGCCGTGATACATAAAAGTGCGGTGGATATCGCTCATTTTGGAAACGCCGATTATATAAGCAAGGAACATTGCGATTTTGATAACGCCTTCAATTGCGGAAAGAAGAACGGCGTTTTCCACATAATTTCCGATGAATCCGGCAATAAGCGCCGGAACGCCGAAGAAAAGTCCGACTGCAAGAGCTGCGGCGATTACGGTTATTACCGTTCCGAAAACCGCTCCGGCGGCTTTTCCGAAAACTTTGTTGAGCCAGAGTTCGAATTTATCCGGTTCTTCCTCCTGTCCGGAAATTTCGGCGGACTTCATAAGGCAATCGTAACCCTGGATAAGAGTATCGATGAAATTGAAAGTTCCGCGGATAAAAGGAACTTTTCTGATTCCGGTGAGTTTTTTGGTGTCCCATACGGAAAGATCGATTTCGCCGTTGGGTTTTCTTACCGCCATTGCGCTTTTTTCCGGACCTTTCATCATGATTCCTTCAAGAAGGGCCTGTCCGCCGACGGAAGTTTTTATTGCACAGGTTTGTTTTTCGTTGTTTTCCATTATTTTCTCCTTTTTTTATTTATCTATCGGAAGGCGGATAGTAACCGTTGTTCCCTCTCCTTCAATACTGTCGAGAAGGATCTCTCCGCCGTGCATTCTTATGATTTCATCGGCAACCGCAAGTCCGATTCCGCTTCCGCGGCGGGTTGCGTTGCCTTTGAAAAATTTTGTTTTTACTTTTTCAAGCTGGTCCGCAGGAATTCCGATTCCGGTATCCTTTACGGAAATATCGACAAAACCGTCTTCCGCGCGGGTTGCGGAAATTGTTACGGAACCGCCCTCGTCGCTGTATTTAAGGGCGTTGTCGATTATGTTTACAAAAACCTGGCGGAGCCTGTTTTTGTCGCCGGTAACGGCAATTATATCGTCGTTTTCGGTATAGTTAAGCGCTTTCTTTTCACGAATCGCCCTTTGTTCAAAGGTAAGGACCGCTTCGGAAAGTTCCGCGATTATGTCAAGTTTCATTGGCTGGAGAATCATTCTTCCGCTTTGGAGGCGGGAGAAGTCGAGAAGTTCCTCGACCATTACGGAAAGGCGTTCCGTTTCGCCGATTATAACGCCCATTCCCCTTTCAAGGGTCTTTCCGTCAATACTCTGGTCCTTTGCGGAATCTTCAAGCATTTCCGCCCAGCCTTTTATTGCTGTAAGCGGAGTTCGGAGTTCATGGGAAACGGAAGAGATGAAGTCGTTTTTCATTCTTTCCGTCGCGCCCAGTTCATCCGCCATATAGTTTATTGTTTCGCAAAGTTCGCCGATTTCGTCATCGGTTTTCTTTTCGATTTTTGCGTTGAAATCGCCTTCGGCGATTTTCTTTGCCGTTTCGCTTATCTGTCCGACCGGATTTACGATGGAGTTGATGAAATAGGAACCGGAAAGAACAACAAAGAAAATTATCGCAATTCCGATAAGGCTTGCGCCTATTATCACAGTCATTATCTGATAATCGACATCTTCAAGGGAAGTTACAAGCCGGAAAGAAAAATAATCCTCGGTGCTGCCTTCGGGAATAACCGTTACGGACATTATTTTTTCGCCGTTGGATTCGCCGACGAATTCCGCGCTTTTTTCAATATTTTCCGAAGCTTCGGCAAAATCCGGAGTAAGAAAACTTTCCTCCGGCAAAAAGCCGCTTGAGGTAAGAAGAACTTTTCCTTCGCTGTTGATAATCATAAGTTCCATGATATTCCGCTTTTCGAAGGAAGTTACGATTCCCCGGAAATAATCCTCATAGTTTCCTTTTCCTTCGGAATAGTTTTTCGAAAGAAGTCCGGAAACAGTTTCCGCCTGGGAATAAATGACCCTTTCGACGCTTCCGTAATAATAATCTTTTACGGAAAACGCAATTACAACTTCAAGCGCAATAAGAATGACAAGGATAACGCCGAGGCTGTTGAAAAGCCAGCGTTTTGTAATCTTTTTAACTGCCATTCCGGCGTCCTCCTTTCAGACAAAATCAATATGCGGATGTTATGCCATCCATTTATAACCGAATCCCCAGACCGTCTGGAGATGTGCGGGGTTCGAAGGTTCCTCTTCAATTTTCATGCGGAGTCTTCTGATGTTTACGTCAACGATTTTATCGTCGCCGTTATAGCTTTCACCCCAGATTCTTTCAAGAATGTTCTTTCTTTCAAGAGCCATTCCTTCGTTTCCCATAAAGAGTTCCATAAGCTGGAATTCAACCTGGGTAAGGTCAATTGCGGTTCCGTTTTTTGTAAGGGTTCTGCTGAGGATATTGAGTTTGAACGGTCCGGAAACGAGTTCGTCGTTATGGGTGTTTTCCGGAGTTACGGAAATTCTTCTGCAGATCGCATCGACCCTTGCGGTGAGTTCGCTTGGGGAAAAAGGTTTTGTGACATAATCGTCCGCACCAAGCATAAGTCCGTTGACTTTATCCATTTCCTGGGATTTTGCGGAAAGCATTATGATTCCGACGGTGCTGCTCTTTTTTCTGATTCTCTGGCAAACCGCAAAACCGTCGATTCCGGGCATCATGATATCGAGAAGAACAACGCTGAAATCGTTCGGCGCAGCTTCAAAAAATTTGATTGCGTCCTCTCCGCAGGAGGCATCCACAACTTCATAACCCGCGCGGCGAAGAGTTATAACCTCGAATTCGCGGATAGCGTCTTCGTCTTCGCAAATAAGAATTTTTTTCATTGAATCTTTCCTCCTTTTTTATCCGATGAATATGAATCTTTCCCTGAATGTTTCCGGTTCGATATAAGAATCGTTTTCCGGTTCAAGGTAAGATTTCACGTAATAATTCTTTGTTTCGTTTTCCGCGGCAAAAAGATAATCCTCATATTTATCCTGATAATCGTTTTTGCTTACGGCAAAAATCACAAAAACGGTTTCGCCGGTTCCTTTTTCAATAAAAAGGAATTCATCGGCGGAAGAACCGGTTTTTATTTCAAATTTTTCGTTCCAGCTTTCCGGAGCTTCGAAAAGGTATCCGCTTTCGGGGTTTGCAACACCGTTCCATACAGGTTTTGATTCTTTTCCGTCGAACTGCATAAATTGGAGGAAGAATTTTTCCTCGCTTGCTTCGTGGGCATAATCTTCGCGGTATTCAACGGGCATTTCTGTTATTCCGTCATGGTTCGTATCAAGGCAGAAAGCTTTTGTGTTGCGAAGGAAAATTCTTCTTTTTCCGTAAGCGCCTACGGAAACAAGTCCCTCGTTATCAACTCTTTCCTCCGGTTCGGATTCGACAAAATCCGCAATGAAATATCTTTTTGCGGTTCCGTCTTCAAGGCTTATCATTTCCGTAAGATAAACTCCGTCATAAATTTCCGAATCCAGGAAATACATTGTTCTTCCGTCTTCGATTTTTCCGGTTGTTTTTGCGAAAATTCTGTCATATACGGCATGTACCGAAATATCTTCCGTTACAGAAACGGTTTTTCCCGTTGCATAAACAACGCTTACAACGCTTCTTCCGGTTGCGCTTCCGCTGAAAATAATGATTTCAGAAAAACCGTTTCCGTCAATATCGGCAATATCCGCTCCTTCGCAAGGGGCTTTATGTATTGTTCCGAGTCTTTCTTCAGAATAGCTGTAAATTCCGATTTCCTGTTCCCATTTTATTACAATAAGACAGCGGTCTTTTTCCGTTTCGGCAAAATCAACGCTCTTTATTTCGCCGTAAAAACCCGGGGCTTCGCAAACGGAAACCCAACCGTCTTTCTCTTTTTTAAGAATGTTGATTCTTGTGTTGTCGTCAAGAAGGGAATAAAAAGCCATCGCTTCTTCGGTTCCGTCTCCGTCAAGATCGCGGAAAACAAAAGCGGAGTTTGTTTCGCCGTTTTCCGGATATTTAAGAACATAGCTTTCGCCAAGTATATTCGCAAGGGCGGAATTGAGTTTTTCCTGTTCTTCGGTAAAAACCGGCGGCTTCATAAGCGCTTCGGTATCCGTTTCAAAAACGGTGCATCCGGAAAAAGCAAGGCAGAAAAACATTGCAGCCAGAACCAATAAAGTCTTTTTCAAGGGAAAATTCAACTCCTTTCGCCGATGATAATAATATTCTAACTTATAATATAATACAAATTTGCCTTCGTTGTCAATTAATTAAAAGAAAACATTGTTTTAATTTTAAAAAGCGACCCTTCCGGATTTCCTTGTTTTCGACATTCTTCTTGATTTTAAGTTTCCGTTTCGCTATTATATAATTTGTATATCCGAATTTATCCGAAAGGTTTTAAAAAAATGTTTTCATTAGAAAGAGTCGTTTCAAAATTCAGAAGAATTTATGAAGGAAAATTCCTTTTCAGGTGCTTTGTACTTATTGCAACCTTTGCGCTTTTATTTGCCGCCCCGGAACAGTTTGACGTTATGAGCGGTTTCAACTTCTTCAGGGAGTTTTCCCTTTTCCATATTCTTTGGGCAATATGGATTTCCGATATGCTTCTCCAGATTTTCCCGAGCAGAAAATACCTTCCCCTCGGTTCTTCAAAATTCAGTCTTAAAGATTTTATTCCGAGAGAAATCAAGAACATCCGCAATCTTGAAAATCTTCTTGCATATATCAAAAAATGCAATATGGATACCATCCGAATCGGTCTTGTCTGGTTTGCGCTTATCGCAGTGATCGGAATTCTTTATTTCACCGGAATAATCGGAAGAAATATGCTTCTTGTTTTTTCCGTCGCTTTCTATGTCTGCGATCTTATCTGCGTTCTTTTCTGGTGTCCTTTCCGTGTCTGGTTCATGAAAAACCGCTGCTGCACGACCTGCAGAATTTTCAACTGGGACCATATGATGATGTTTTCGCCGATCGTTTTCGTTCCCGGATTTTTCACCTGGAGCCTTTGCGCCGGCGCAATAATCGTTCTTGTAATATGGGAAGTTTCCTTTGCGCTTCACCCGGAAAGATTTTATGAAGGCACCAACGAAGCCCTTAAATGTTCCAACTGCACGGATATTCTTTGCGGAAAACGCAACTGCGCCGCGGATATCCCCGATTTTGATAACATAAAGAAAGGAATTTAAAATGGCAATCGAAGCAATTTTATGGGATTATGACGGAACGCTTATGGATTCCTCGAAAAAATCGATTGAGGTAAGCCTTGAGGTCCTTTCACATTTCATCCCGGACGTTTACGAAAACATCCCCGCGCCCCTTTCTTCGAGAGAAAATTTTCAGGAAACCTACGGAAGAATTTCCGATTGGGTCGAACTTTATCACGTCTGCTACGGTCTTAACGATGAACAGACAAGAGAAGCCGTCCGTATGTGGGGCGAAGTTCAGCTTCGCAACAAAACAGAAGCGGAACTTTATTCCGGAATTCCCGAAATTCTTGAACATTTCAAAGAAACTAAAATGGGCGTCTGTTCCCAAAACGGCGCAGGAATTATCGAAAGATCTCTTGAGCACCACAACGTGCTCAGATATTTCGGTGCGGTGATTGGTGTTAACGACGTTCTTTTCGAAGAACAGAAACCCCATCCTTCCGCATTTATAAAAGCCCTTGAAAAACTCGGAATCGAGGACAGAAACAAAACCTTTGTCTATGTCGGCGACCACAGCGTGGACGTTGCCTTCGGAAGAAATGCCGAAGCCATGCTCAAAAAGGATTTCCCGGAAGCAAAGGTCGTCTGCATCGCAATACATCATCCCGGCGATTATTGCGAAGAGGACGAAAACTTTCTCCCGGATTATATCGCTCACAATTCTTCCGAGCTTTTTGAGATACTGAACGGAATTTAAACCTTCTTTGCCGTGAAGGAAGATTTAAGTTCTTTGATTGGCGGTTTACCGCCGGAAAGGACTTTGATTCTTATGAAAACCGATTACAGTAAAATTGAAGCAAAAATTCTTGAACTTGCCGAAAAATTCGGTGAAAACGGAGCGTTTTTGGCCAATCACAAAGGTGAAACCGTTTTGAGCACCGTTTACGGCAAAAACCTTTCAACCGAAGAACCGATAAAGGCAGAAAGCCGTTACCTTATGCCTCTTTGCTGTTCTTCAATGCTCATTCTTTGTGCATTTATCCTCATTGACGGGGGCAAACTTCGCCTTGGGGACAAAATTTCGAAATTCATTCCGGAATTCGAGCACGCGGACAAAATCACAATCCGCCATCTTCTTGCCGGAAAAAGCGGAATCCGCGATTTTTATTTCGGCGAAATCCGCAGAACCCTTGATGAGGATGCGGAATATTCTTCCCTTTCGGATATTGACCGCCGCAAAAGGGATATGCAGCTCTTTCTCCGGGATTATCCCTTCGAAACGGTGCTCAATTCCATAAAAGGAAAAGAACTTGAGCACGAACCCGGCGTTTCCGGAGATTATTCTTCCAGCGGCGCAGCTTTTCTTCGTGAAATCATTGAACGAGTCACCGGAATCCCCGTTTCTGAATTCATCGAAAAGGCGATTTTTGAAAAACTCGGAATGGAAGATACCGAAATCGGAATTTCCGAAGATGCCCTTCCGCTTTTTGCCCTTTTCCGCAACGAAGAATATATCTGCTTCGAAACAAAAAATACAGATTTCCCGTTCTTCACAACAACCGTTCCCGACCTTGAAAAATTGATGCTTGGAATTTTTGAACATAAGCTTTTCTCCGAAAAGCTCTGGAAAGCCGCAAATAAATTCGATTCAGATAACGAAGGTCTCGGTTTTGAAGGACTTGACGGATTTTCCGTTTTTGCCCTGGATTTTAACGAATTCAGCTCTGCGGTTTTTTATTTTGATAAAGAAAACGATTTTTGCTGGCTTCGCGCAACGAACTGCGGTTCAAAATATATCCAGGAGGACGACAGCAAAATCCTTTTCTTCCCGAAGGAAGTCCGAATGGAACTCGGCGCCCTTTTCACTTTTCCTAAAAACACAAAAATGGTTCCTTACGGAAGCAGAAACTGGCGCCAGGCAACGAATCTTGAAATCCGCCCGGACCAGCGGGAATTTGTTTCCGGCGCGCTTGATACCATTGCATATTCCGCCGCTTACAAAAACCACAAACTTTTTGTGGAGATGGAAGGCGAAAAAGCAATCGGGCTTCTTGATCTTTCCGTTGACAAAAAGAAAGGCGATTACAACATCGAAATCGTTCTTATCGACCGCCGATATCAGGGCCGCGGCTTCGGAAAATTCATGCTTAACTTTGCGGTGGATTATCTTAAAAAAGCCGGCGCAAAGAAACTTTCAATCGGTGTGAACCGTTTTAACATTCCCGCGCAGAAACTTTATAAATCCGTAGGATTCAAGGAGGACTGCGTTTATGACGAAGGAATCTGGATGACGCAGATTCTTTCCGAAAAAGAATAACAAAAAAGAAAAAACCGCCGTTTAAAACGGCGGTTTTTTTAATACCAGAAAAATTTATAAAGATTCGGAAACGAAGCGAAAAACTGACCGAGATTTCTGTTTGTTGAAGAACCCGGATCGTTGATTATAAATCCGGTGGGATAAAGTTTTTCTCCGCCGGAATAACCGGTTATCACAACCCAATGCTGGGAACCGCCGGAGGTTTTTCCGCCGATAAGAACGGGCTTTCCTTCCCGGAGTTTGTTATAGATTTTTTCGAGATAATTTTCGCTCCAATAATTCACGGTAAAATCTTCCGGCCAATAAACATTTCCGCTTCCGTCATAGGAAAGTTTTCTCATCATTTCGTCAGGATAGACCGTTCTGCCGGTTCTGTAAGATTCCATCATCGCAATTCCGGTTGTGACGCAGCCGATTCTTCCGATCGTTTTTCCGGAAGAACCGATTCTGACATTTGCCCAGCGGGGATCGGTCTGTTTAAAATCAGGAACGTCAAGCTGAACGGAAGGATATCCTCTTTCGAAAACAGAAAGATATTCCGAACTTACAACGCCGGTTTTGTTCCCGTCATAAAGGATCCTGCTCCAGTATCCGTTGGTTGAAAGAACGATCACGTTTTCGTCCTTCGAAACAGTTCCGATTACCGGATAGCTTTTTCCCGCGCCGCTTCGGACGTTGAGGTTTCCGCTTCTTGTTGCAACTTTTGCGGAATTTTCCGAAATGATTTCGATATAATCCGAATGGCAGTAACCGAATTTTCCTTCGGAATATTCGACCTTCCACCAATCGCCGGATTTTTCGATAAGGGCAACGTAACTTCCTTTCGGAATCGAAGTAAGTATATAACCGCCCGCGGAAGCGGAATTTCTGACGTTAAGCCTTCCGCCTTCCGTCGAAATTATCCCCGCCGCAGAATCCGGATTTATTGCATAAACCGGCGGATTCCCTGCGGAAATTCCCGCCGCCATAACCGCCGCAAGAGCCATTGAAAGGATTTTTTTCATTTGTTCACCTCGGTTTTTTGTTTTGGATTTCGGGTTCGATTATAACACAGGTTTTTTTGAAGGTGAACAGTCCAAATCCTGCCAAAAGCCGTTTTTCCGCTTTCCAAAGCGGAAAATTCACATAACAAGCGCCTTTGCAAGGGCGGGTTTAAGCTTTTGATAAATCTCCTCAAAATCCGAAAGCGGAAGAGGGTTTTCGCCTTTTCCGATTTCAACGGTGAATCCCGGGCGGCCGAATCTTTCGATATACCAATCCTTGAAACCGCCACGGGAAGCCATTCCGGACGGAAAAGCGGTTTTATAACCGCAGGTTTTTGCAAACTCCTCCGCAATATCCCGGCTTATAATCGGGGTTTTCCGCCCGTAATACCAATAAACCTCCTCTCCCTGGGAATGGAAGGAATAAAGCCGCTTTATATCGAAAGTGCTGCAAAAACCGCAGACCGCCCTTGTTTCCGGTTCGGAAAAAGCCCTTGGGCCGCCGTATTTTCCCGGCGCAGGACCGAAAATTCTGTTTTTCCGTTCCTCTTCCCGGAGTTCTTGCCAACCCGCTCCGAAATTATGGTTTATATCAACTCCCCTTGCGTTTGCGTTCCAATGGACATAATCTCCTTTTGAAAGTCTTTCGATTTGTCTTGCGGATGAAAAAGCGCCTTTGCTTCCAATGAGGTTTATTTCAACTCCGTCCGGATTAAGAACCGGAATCACAGAAAAGCCTCTGTTTCCGATTGCCTTTGAAACATTGATTCCGCAAAGCTTTTCCCCTTTTTCAAAAGCTTCGCAGACTTCATCAAAAAAGCGGAACAGAACAAGGCCAGTCAGCCATTCGCTTCCGTGGGTTGCTCCGGCAAAAAGCACCGACCCCACCGGATTTCCTATACACAAAACGGATATTTTTCTTCCGAGTACGCTTTTGCCGATAAAAAAACTTTTTGCAAAAGGGTGCTTTTTTAAAATTGAACTGATATATTTTGCCGCCTCTTCCGCTTTCGGCGGATTTTTAAATTCCAAAAAAATTCCTCCCCGCTATTCAATTCCTGCTAAATATATGTTAAAATATTAAAAAATAGGCAAAGGAGAATCAGAAAAAATGGTTGTTCCGGAAAAAAAGATCAATTCAACCGAAATTTTTGACGGTTATATCTTAAAAGTTGTAAAAGACGAAGTTTCCCTTGGAGAAGGCAAAAAAGCTTTCCGCGAAGTTGTCCGCCACAAAGGCGCGGCAGCAGTAATTGCCGTTGACGAAGAAAAAAACGCCTTCTTTGTGGAACAGTTCCGCTATCCGGTCGATATGCCGCTTTTTGAAGCTCCCGCCGGAAAACTCGATCCGGGCGAAGAACCTGTTGAATGCGCAAAGCGCGAACTTCTTGAAGAATGCGGAATCACCGCTGAAAACTGGACCTATCTCGGCCCGATGCTTTCCTCCCCCGGTTTCTGCGACGAAGTTATCCATCTTTTCCTTGCGGAAAATCTTTCCGAATCCGCTCCCGATCCGGATGAGGACGAATTTCTTGATATCATAAAACTTCCCCTTTCCGAAGTTCTTGAAAAAATCCGCAAAGGAACAATTCCCGACGCCAAAACCCAGGTTCTTGTTCTCCGGGCCTGCGATATGTTTGGGGTAAAATAAATTCAGAAAAGGACGCATTTATATATGCGTCCGTTTTTTTGTAATAAAATCTTCTTTTTTGGAATATGGTTTATACTCACCGTTTTCCGGAAAGGAGGTTTTTTTATTATGAAAGGTATGCCGGAAGAGCGGACAATTTCCGCCGCGGAATACATAATCGAAAGCGGAGCAACGGTTCGCGCCGCGGCAAAAAAATTCGGTGTAAGCAAAAGTACTATCCACAAAGACGTTTCGGAAAGGCTCCGCAGACTCAATCCGAATCTTTATCTTGAAGTTAAAAACGTTCTTGAAAAAAACAAAAGGGAACGCCATATCCGCGGCGGAGAAGCAACAAAAGAAAAATACGCAAAGCTCCGCTGAAAATTTTCGGAATTTTACAAACGCTTTCGGGGAAAAATATTTTCCGGAGGCGTTTTTTATTTTATGAAATTCAGGATTTTTATTCTTGCCTTTTCCGTCGGGTTTGTTTTTTGTTTTACCGCGGCAGTTCTTTTTGTTTTTTCTTTTTCCGGAACAAAAACCGAAGAACCGGAAACCGAAGATTTTTCCGAAGCGGTTTTTCTTGAGGAAACAAAAGCGGTTTTTCTTCTCGTTTATGAAAGCGAAAACGGGTTCGGGCCTTTTACCCTTATTAATTTTGATGCAGAAGCGGGAAGGATCCCGGTTTTTACTTTTTCCGGAAAAGCCGCAATAAATTACGGTGGAAATTACGTTTCCGCCGGGGATCTTTTTTCTTCCGTTTCGCCGGGTATTTTTGCGGGAACAATCGAAAAGAATTTCGGCATTGAACTTTCCGGATATTTTATCTGGAACCGGGAATCCGCAGAAAAAATAATTTCAAAAGCCGGAACTTTTGATTACGTTCTTCCGGAAAACATCAGTTATTCCTTGGGGAACAAAACAGTAAACCTTTCCTCCGGAATACAGAATATGACCGGAAAGAAAATCTGCGATATTTTCGTTTCACCGAAGTTTTCCGAAGGAGAAAGATGCGACGCCGTTTCGCGCATAACCGCCGCTTTCATAAACCGGCGCCTTCGGCGGCTTCTTCCGGAAAGCAGCCTTTATTCCGTAATTTTCAATTACACCGAAACGGACGTTAACGCTTTTGACAAAGAAAAATATTCAAAGATAATCGAAGTTCTCTCCTCTTCCGGAAAAAGCCTTTCCGGACATATCACAAACGACACCGAAAGGGATATTTCGACCGGACTTCTTTATTTTTCCGATTCAACTTCCGACCGGATCTCCCGATATTTCAAATGATTCAAAAAACAAAAATGCCGGATTTTTTGATCCGGTGTTTTTTGTTTCAGTAAACACCCCTTACTTTGTACACAGCATAAACACAGTTTTTTTGAATTTACTGCAAAAAATACATAAAAATTGCCCATAAAGTGACAAAAATGATACATTTTTCACATTTTGGTTATTGCAAATTCCTTTTTTTAAATATATAATATGCTTATATATAAAAAGGGGCGTTCCCGCCAAGGAGGAAAATCATGGGAAACAAGGCTCTTGATAAAAAAACTCTTTCCGATGCTCTTGCAAGACGTCTTCCGGCATATTACCGCCATGTCTGCATTATGCTTGCAGAAGGAAAACAGACCGTTACTTCCGGTGAACTTGCAAAAAGAATCGGCAACACAAGCGCACAGGTCCGCCAGGACTTTTTCACCTGCGGCGGAGTTGAAAACTATCATCCGGATACTCTTAAAGAATGGCTTTCCGGCCTTCTCGGAATCAAAAAAGAACACCATATGGTTGTAATCGGCGCCGGAAACCTCGGCCGCGCAATCATAAGCTTCAAGGATTTCAACACCGACGGATTTTTTATCGATGCTGTTTTTGACAACAACCTTATGTTCGACGGAATGCAGATCTGCGGAATTCCGATCCTTAACGTAAGTTCCCTTGAAGATTATCTTGCCGCAAACAAAGTCGATGTCGTCGTAATCACAACTCCGGCAAACGTTGCGGAGGAAATTCTTGAAAAATCCATCAAAGGCGGCGTTAAAGGTGTCTGGAACTTTGCTCCGGTTGACCTTCGTTCGAACGACAAAATCGAAGTTCAGAACGTCCATTTAAGCGACAGCCTCCTCACCCTTTCTTTCAGAATGAACGAAAAGGAATATTGGAAAAACCAGAGATAATTTTTAAAAAACAAAAGGTGCGTCCCCCGAAGGGACGCACCTTTTTATTGTTTCTATAATGTAAAAACAGGTCCGCACCGAAGGTGCAGACCTGTTTTTTGGTTGGGGCGGCGGGATTCGGACCCACGAGATGCAGGAGTCAAAGTCCTGTGCCTTACCGCTTGGCGACGCCCCAATTTTTGATTATAGTAAAAACGCCCACAGTTTTTACACTATGGGCGTACGTCTTTTATATGGGGTGGAGGGTGGGATTCGAACCCACGGTCTTCAGAGCCACAATCTGACGCGTTAGGCCAGCTACGCTACATCCACCATATCGGCAGTCAGCTTAAAAACTGCCTGGCGCGCCGTGAGGGACTCGAACCCCCGGCCCTCTGCTTAGAAGGCAGATGCTCTATCCAGCTGAGCTAACGGCGCAAATTTTGGAGCGGATGAGGGGAATCGAACCCCCCTATCCAGCTTGGAAGGCTGGCATTCTACCAATGAATTACATCCGCATAATGCACGAATTATTATAACAAAGGAAAACCGTTTTGTCAACCGTTAAAGCCGGATTATTTTAATATTTTTTCAAAAAATTTTTATTTGATATTGTTTTAACTTTAAAAAAGTTATATAATCCTATTATATAATAGTCTGATTATGCCCTTTTATTCATATTCAGTTAACCAAATCATAATAACAAAAGGTTATAATTAAAAAAACTTCCCCGAAAGGAGAATTTTCGTTTGAAAAATAAAAAATTTTTAATTGCGCTTTTTGCCGCTTTGCTTGTTTTTGTTTTTTCTGCCTGCAATCCGGCCGCGGAAGAGGAAGAAGAAATAAATCCACAGGAATTCAGCTACGATATGCTTGACCTTTCCTTTGTTGCGGACGAAATTTACAAAAGTCTTGAAATAAGCGAACTCACTTCAAAAAGCATTTCAAAAATAACCGATAAAACCGTTCTTTCCGAACAGTTCTATCTTGATCTTGATAATGTGATCTCTTATGACGTCAGAAGCGCTCTCGGAAACTACGGTGTCGCGGACGTTGCGATAATCCGTGTTAAAGAAGGCAAGGCTTCCGAAGTTATCGAATCCCTTGAAAACCGCAAGGACGACAGAATCGGCGAATTCCGAAGCTATGACGTTTACGATTCCTACGAAATCGCAATGGAAGCGGAAATTTATGAAGCCGGCGAACTTGTTGTAATGCTTATGCTTTCCGAAGAAGACAAAGCAAAAGCAAAGGAAACAATCGATTACTATCTCCCCTGACCGAAAGGATAGCCATGAACAAAATCATCAGTTTTTGGGAAAGCCTCAGCAGCAAAAAACGCGGACTTCTTTTTATTTCCGCCGGAACAATCTGTCTTGCGGGCTGCCTTCTTCTTTTAATTTTTACCGAAAGCATTTTTTCAACGGTTTTGCTATATTTTTCCCTTGGATTTAATATAATAGGCCTGTATATCCTTATGTGGATTAAGGACAGGAGGAAAAAAGATGACGAAAAGTGAAGTTCTCCGAAGAACATGGGTCGATATCTCTCTTGACGCTATCGATTACAACTTCAGAAAAATAAAAGCCCATGTGGGAAATTCGATGGTGATGGCCGTTGTAAAAGCGGATGCTTACGGCCACGGCGACAGAATGACCGCACCTTTCCTCGAAGATTCCGGCGCGGACTGGTTCGGCGTTTCAAACCTCGGCGAGGCTCTCGGAATCCGCGAAAGCGGCGTTACAAAACCGATCCTTATTTTCGGAAACACCCCCGCGGAATGTGTTTCCGATCTTGCGAAATGGAATATCACCCAGACCGCCTATTCCCTTCATTACGCAAAGGAACTTTCGGAAGAAGCAAAGCGCCTTGGTGTGACAATTGACGTGCATCTCAAATTCGATACCGGAATGGGAAGAATCGGTTTTGTCTGTTCCGAAGATAATTTTGACCTTGCTGTTTCCGAAGCGGAAGAAACAGCAAAACTTCCGAACATAAAAGTCACCGGCGCCTTCACCCATTTTGCGTCCGCAGATGAACCGGACCCGGACGGAGTTGCTTATACAAAACTCCAGTTCGACCGTTTCTGCCGCGTATGCGACGCACTCAAAGCAAGAGGCACCGACGTCGGCATAAGACATTGCTGCAACAGCGCCGCCGTTCTCTGCTATCCGGAAATGCATCTTGATATGGTCCGACCGGGAATTATTCTTTACGGACTCTATCCCGCTTCCCATGAGGAAGTTACCTGCAGAATAAAACTCCGTCCCGCAATGGAACTCCGGACTGTTGTGACCATGACAAAAGATTATGAAAAAGGTTCCTGCATAAGCTACGGAAGAAGATTCACCGCCCCGGAAGATATGCGTGTTGCTTCCACAGCGATAGGTTACGCCGACGGATACCACCGCCTTCTTACCAACAAAGGCAGAATGATCGTCCGCGGAAAATACGCCGAAGTTATCGGAAGCGTCTGCATGGACCAGACGATGCTTGACGTTTCAAACATTCCCGAAGCCGAGGAAGGCGACATTGTAACCGTTTTCGGAAAAGACGGCGAAGTTTCCGTTTCCGTTGACGAAGTTGCCGCCCTTGCGGGAACGATAAATTACGAAATTATATGTGCCGTTTCCCGTCGGGTTCCCAGATGCTATTATCTCCACGGCGAAAACATCCATAACTTCGATTACGCAAGGTGGAAGGAAAAATGAATTTTGAAATAAAAAGACTTTCGGAAGAAAATTCCGCCGCAGTTGCGGAAATTGAAAAACTCTGTTTTTCAAAACCCTGGAGCGAAGGAACGGTTTCTTCCGAAATAAAAAGCGGTTTTTCCGATTTTTTCGGAGCATTTTCCGAAGGCGAACTTGCCGGATATATCGGCGGAAGAACGATTTGCGGTGAAACCGAAATTTTCAACGTTGCCGTTTCTCCGGAATTCCGCCGCAACGGAATTGCGAAAGCTCTTATCGAAAAATTTATCGAAGCGGTTAAAGAAAAGCAAACGGACGTAATTTTTCTTGAAGTCCGGGCAAGCAATCTTCCGGCAATTGCTCTTTATGAAAAATCCGGTTTCGTTTTCTGCGGTTTAAGAAAAGATTATTACACCGACCCGAAAGAAAACGCCCTTTTGATGCGCCTTGCTTTTGACGGAACCCAGGAATATGAGGAATGGGACGACGAAGATGAATAAACAAAAAAGCACCCGGAAGGGTGCTTTTTTATTGTTGAAAAAAAGAAAACAGGTGATATACTATAATTAAAACCGAAAGGAAGGCGACCGCATGAAAAAAACACTTTGCTTATTTATAATATTAGCAATTCTTCTCGCTTTTTCTGCCTGTTCTGAAAAAACAGAACAAGAAAATGATATTTCGGAAGAAGTGGTTTCTGAAAATGAAGAAGTTTTTGACCCGAAAGAATACAATTATACGGAGAAAGACGCACAGAATCTTATACAATGGAATCTGGATATAATTTATAAAGGTGCAATTCCCGATGAAGGCGCGGTGACTTTTGGGTTAACCAAGGAAGATGTTGAAAATTTCCATATAAATGAAATACTCCGAGAATCCGAAACCCTTGTAACGCTTGTAGGCGCCGAAAAATATTACGAGGATATACACGAAAGATGTTTTATAATAATTGAAAATACATATAAAAAAGCGAATTATACCGTTGGAGAAGCTTTTAAAACAAGCGAAAAGTCTTTTAACGTTGAATTGGAAATAGTGCCTTTTTTATGGATGGATTATGTTAAAACACATCTTTCCGACTTCTTTGAAAAACTTTATCAGGAATACCCGGAAATGGCTTTCGAGGATGTTCCTGAAGAAGAATATGAAAAATATGAAAAAATTCTTTCAGACGAAATTTTGAAGTTTTTTGAGGAAGCTTCTGAAAAAGCAGAATATGGTAAACCGGAAACAATAATTGTGGAAGTTGTTCAGCTTGAAGACGGTACCTGGGACACGACCGAAGAAAGTTTCAATTATATGATTTCGGAAATCTTAAAATAAAAACAAAACCCCCGTGCCCAAAATGAGCACGGGGCTTTTTTATTACTGCTTATTATTTTGTAAGTTCGCGAAGACAATGCTCGCAGATGTTTTTTCCTTTATATTCAATAATTCCGTCCGCGCTTCCGCAGAAAATGCAGGCCGGTTCGTATTTTTTGAGCATAATGGCGTTTTCGTCAACGTATATTTCAAGGGCGTCTTTTTCTTCAATATTAAGGGTGCGGCGAAGTTCTATCGGCAGAACGATTCTTCCGAGTTCATCGACTTTTCTAACAATACCGGTTGATTTCATTTTGCGTGCCTCCCAATTATTTACAATTTGTATCATCAATATACAGTAATTTCCTTTTTTTGTCAAGGCGATTTCCGTCCCGACAGAAAACTTAATAAAATATTAATAATGGAAGTGATATTGAAAAAATGGGGAAATTCTTCTTTTTTTCGGCTGTAATTTCAATAATTTTTGCGGTTTCCGGCGGAAAAATCCCGGAAGTTTCCGCCGCCGCAATTGAAGAACCCGTTCATGCGGTGGAACTTTCGGTAAAACTTCTCGGTTCCCTTTGCTTTTGGAGCGGAATAACCGAAGTTGCCCGCCGAAGCGGAGCGGTCGATTTGCTCTGCCGTTTTTTAAAACCCGCTCTGCTTCTTGTTTTTCCGAAACTAAGAAACGAAAAAAACGCTCTCGGCGCAATTTCCATGAACGCCGCTGCAAATCTTCTTGGACTTGGAAATGCGGCAACCCCTTTTGGGATTTCAGCAATGAAAGAACTGCATAAAATTTCCGGATTTTCCCCCGCCGCAACGAAAGAGATGGTCTGCTTCGTCGTTATGAACACAGCTTCTCTCCAGCTTTTACCAACAACGGTTGCCGCCCTTCGGCTTGAAGCGGGAATCCGCCGGCCTTTTGATATTCTTCCGGCGGTATGGTTCGTAAGCGCCGTTTCTCTTATAACCGGAATTATTGCGGCAAAAATCTTCTTCCCGAAAGAGGCGGAAAAATGAACGGACTTTTAAGCACCGATATAATCGTTCCGGCTGTAATTGCATTCATTGCAGGCTTTGCGCTTTATAAAAAAATCGACATTTTTTCCGCCTTTCTTTCCGGCGCAAAGGAAGGAATTTCCTCCGCTTTTGAAATTCTTCCAGCCCTTTGTTTTCTTATGACGGCAATCGGAATGCTTCGGCAAAGCGGCGCGGTTGAATCCGTCACCGCCCTTCTCTCCCCTTTTCTGGAACTCATCGGGTTTCCGCCGGAGGTTTTTCCTCTTGCGCTTCTGCGCCCTTTTTCCGGCTCTGCCGCCCTTGGTTTTTATGAAGAACTTTGCAAAAGCGTTGAACCCGGTTCTTTTTCCGAAAAAGTTGCCTCCGTACTGATGGGCGGAAGCGAAACAACTTTTTATACCGTTGCGGTGTATTACGGCGCAATCGGAATAAAAAAAGGCAGGAACACCGTTCCTGCCGCTCTTTCGGCGGATTTTGCCGCCGCCGTTTTAAGTGTTTTTGCCGTCAATCTTTTTCTTCGGTAAGTTCTTCTTCCGTTTCGATTATTTCCGGAACTTCCGCAAGGGAACGTTCGTATCTTTCCATAAGATATTTTGCGAAAATTGCGTTCGAAAGTTCGTAATAAGGAACAGTCCAGATAAGCGGAAGAATCAGAAGCGAAACAACACCCCATACCGCAAAAGAAAATTTGAAGTTTAAAATCCTTGCATGGTTTCCTTTTGCCGCTTTTACGGAAAGAGCAAAGGATTTTCGGATTCCCTCTCCTTCGGCGTAATAATAAACCGCAAGGCTCCAGCGCTGAATAAAAATAAGCGCAAGGGATATGCAAAGGATCATTATTGTAACCGCAATTCCGCAGGCGGAAATTTTAAGGATCGAAAGGGTTCTGCTGCCTTCCGGAATATAAGTTTCTGCAAACCAGAGGAATGCTCCGCCCGGAAGAACGGCAATTGCAAGGGAAATAAAAATTCTTGCCGCATATCCGATTCCGAAAAAGAAAGAACCGATATATTTTTTAAAAGACGAGAATCTTTCGAAAATAAGCGAAATGCTTTCGTCGTTTCCTTCCGCAAAGGAAAGATGAAGCTTTTTATAACCGACAAGCAAAGCCGGAATAAGAATAAACCAGAGTGCGGTTGTTCCCGCAAGAATCGGCACAACTGCCGGAAAGGATTTTGCAAGGGAAACAAGATCGCTGTAAAAAGCCTTTTCACCGCAAAAAATAACCAGAAGAACCGATTCCGTAAGGTTAACGGCAAAATACGCAAGAAGTACCGCCGCCATTGCCGCAACGGTTCTTCCGCCGCAAAAACGCATTGCGCGCTTTGCGTCGCTTTTTATCATTCGAAAAAGTTCCATTCGCGTTCCTCCTCGGAAAGCTGAATTTCTTCCTCTTCACGGTTTTCGAAAGGAAGGGTGGAAATTACTTCAAAACACTGGTCGTGCATCCACATGGAAACGGATGTGCTGAGAGTATATCCGCAACCGCTGTTGGATGCCCAATAACGCATTTCCTGGCGGGGATATCCGCACATTGCGCAAAGACCCATGATTACGGTTCCGTGGGTCACAACTGCGGTTTCGATAAGGTGGTTTTTGGACATGTCATGGATTATATCATCAAAAGCGCAGGCGATTCTGCTTCCGAATTCGTCGGATTTTTCGCCGTTGGGGGGCGGACATTTTCCTTCGACCCAACCGATGAATGCCGGATTTTCAAGAAGTTCGGAAATCGGTTTTCCGTCAAAATCGCCGAGATCGCATTCGGCAAGCTCGTCCATGATTTCAAATTCCGTTTCCGGGAAAAGAATATCCGCGGTCTGGCGGCAGCGGAGAGAAGGGCTGCAATAAACCTTTTCCGCATAAGGATACTGATAGGTATCCATAAGTTCGCGGAGTTCTTCCGCACCTTCCGGAGTCAGCGCCGGATCGGAATTTTTTCCGAGGCAGATTTTTTTCTGGGGGTCTTCCGCCATTCCGTGACGGATAAGATGAATTCTGTAAGTTACCATATTTCCTCCTGAAAACACTTTACAAATTGTATGAAAAAGTTTATAATATACAAACAGTTATCGAAAAAAGGTGGATTTTATATATGAAAACAGATTTTCCGCGCGTTTTGTCGCTTTTAAGAAAAGAAAAAGGAATAAGCCAAAAAGAAGCCGCAAACCAGCTTGGCGTTTCCCAGGCTCTTCTTTCCCATTACGAAAAAGGAATCCGTGAATGCGGACTCGATTTTCTCATTCGCGCCGCAGATTTTTACGGAGTTTCCGCAGACTATCTTCTTGGAAGAAGCGCAGACCCGGAAGGCATGACTCTTAACGTTGAAGATATTCCCGAACCGGACGCCGCAGGAAAAGAAAACACTTTTTCCGGCGCAGGCGTTCTTCCGGTAATCAACAAAAAACTTATCGCAAACTCCCTGAACATTCTTTTCGATCTTCTTGCAAAAAGCCAGAGCAAGGAACTTACAAAACATGTTTCCGGTTATCTTATGGCGGCGGTTTACCGTATGTTCAGAATTATATACTCTTTCAGCCCGAAAAACAATATGAACACCTTCAGCGTTCCTAATTCCTGCGCGCTTGAAAGCGCGGACGCATATATGAAATCCTGCGAAGCAAAAGTCAGAAAGCTTGAAGGCGATTCTTCCGTCAAAGAGGAAAACATTTCCGTTTCTTCCGAAAGCCTTTCAAGAACATATCCGCTTTTTGCAAAAAGCCTTTTCAGCCTTATCAAAAACTGCGAAGACAGCATGGAAAAATAATAAATATATTTTACCATTTATAAAAGGGAATTTAAACCCGAATATTGTAAAATTTCAAAAAAAAACCGGAAGCAATTTTTGTTTTCGGTTTTTTCTGTTTACAAAATCCGGAATTTATATTATACTTCTGTTATAAATTTATCAGGAGGTTTTATCCTATGAAACTTGAAAACAAAGTTGCAATCGTAACCGGCGGCGCAATGGGAAACGGACTTGGAATCGTAAAAGTTTTTCTTAAATACGGCGCAAAAGTTGCAATTTTCGATTACAGCGAAAAGGTAACCGAAGTTGCAGAATCCTTCAAGGCGGAAGGTTTTGACGTTCTCGGATATCTTTGCGACGTCCGCGACAACGAAGCAATAAAAGCAAACGTTGCCGACGTTCTTGAAAAATTCGGCACCATTGATATCCTCGTTAACAACGCAGGAATCGCCTGGCTTGATACCTTTATGAACACCGACGACAAACTTCGCGACGCTCATTTTGATATAAACATCAAAGGTTCCTGGAACATGGCAAAAGCGGTTGTTCCCACAATGATGGAAAAGAAAAAGGGCGCAATCGTAAACCTCTCTTCCGTAACCGGTCCTCTTGTTGCAGACCCGGGCGAGGTTGCTTACGCAACAACAAAAGCCGCTCTTATGGGATTCACCAAAGGTCTTGCGGCGGAACTTGTTTCTTACGGAATCCGCGTAAATGCAATTCAACCCGGATATATCATGACCCCTATGGTCGAAGGAATTGCGGAAGCTTCCAACTCTTCCGATCCGGAAAGCGTAATTTCCGGAATCGGAGCGGGAATTCCTATGGGAAGACTTGGAACTATCGAAGAACTTGGCGAACTTGCCGCTTTCCTCGCCTGTGATGAATCTTCCTACATCACCGGTCAGGGAATCGTTATCGACGGCGGTTCCACCATGCCCGAAACTTCCAGCGTTGGCGTAACCGAATAATTTATTAAAAAACAGAAAAACCCCGTGCAAAAGCACGGGGTGTTTAACATTTTCAGCCTCCCTTGCCTAAAGGGAGGTGGTTTTGCCGATTTTAGGCGAAACCGGAGGGATTCTTACCATTTTCCGTTCATTTCGGTAAGAAGGTCGTTCTGGATTTTCCAAAGCTTCGGAGAAAGGTCAACGTAATATTTATGGGGATATTCAAAACGTTTCATCTCTTCCCAAAGGGTATCAACCTGCTCTGCGCAGTATTTTCGGATTTCCTGAATGGAGGGAGATTCATAGACGCATTCTCCGTTTTCAAAAATCGGAACAAGCATCTGTTTTGCTTCAACATTGGTAAGAACTTTTTTCTTCCATGTTGCCTGGGGATCGAAAATTTCTATATCTTCTTCGGTGTTGGGAGCTTCCTCATAATAAAGAGCGATATAGTCCGCAACGGCTTTTCCGTTTTCTTTTGAATAGAAACGGTAGAAGGTTTTGAAATCCGGAATGGTGATCTTACCGACGGATTCGCTTATTTTGATTACCGGTTTAAGTTCGCCTTCGCGTTCAACGGCCGCAAGTTTATAAACACATCCGAAAACCGGGTCGCTTTTCGCTGTAATAAGGTTTTCACCGACGCCGAAGCTGTTGATGGAAGCGCCCTGGATGATAAGATCGCGGATGATATATTCATCAAGGGAGTTGGAGGCAACAATTCCGCAATCGGGATAACCCGCTTCGTCAAGCATTTTTCTTGCCTTTACGGAAAGGTATGCGATGTCGCCGGAATCGATTCGAATACCTTTCGGACGGATTCCGAGAGGTTTAAGAACTTCGTCAAAAACTTTGATTGCGTTGGGAACGCCGGATTTGAGTACGTTATAGGTATCAACAAGAAGGGTGCAGTTGTTTGGATAAGTTTCGGCATAAGCTTTGAATGCTTCATATTCGGAACCCATAAGCTGGACCCAGCTGTGTGCCATTGTTCCGACTGCCGGAACGCCGTAATCTCTGTCCGCCATTGCGCAGGCGGTTGCGCCGACTCCACCGATATATGCCGCCCTTGCACCGAGAACCGCCGCGTCGGCGTTCTGCGCTCTTCTGGAACCGAATTCCATAACCGGTCTTCCCTGGGCTGCTCTTACTATTCTGTTTGCCTTGGTTGCAATAAGGCTCTGGTGGTTTGCAATAAGGAGCACAACGGTTTCGATAAACTGTGCCTGGATTGCCGGTCCTTTAATTACCATAATGGGTTCTCTCGGGAAAATCGGGGTTCCTTCCGGAACGCTCCAGACATCGCAGGCAAATTTAAAATTGCGGAGATAATCAAGGAAAGTTTCGGAAAAACAATTTTTGGAGCGGAGATAATCGATATCTTCTTCGGTAAAGCTGAGATTTTTGAGGTAGTCTATAAGCTGTTCAAGACCCGCAAAAATCGCAAAACCGCCGTTATCCGGAATTGTTCTGAAGAAAACGTCAAAAACCGCAACGGTATCGCCCATTCCTTTTTCAAGGTAACCGTTCATCATAGTAAGTTCATAAAAATCGGTGAGCATGCTGAGATTTCTTTCATCACGTTTCATCATTATCACTCCTTTTGCCCTTTTTTTAAAGGACGGATTTTTTTACTTTAACTTTTATAATACCACTAAATTGTTAATTTTTCAATGTTTGATGGTTTATATTATGTTGTAAAATATAAATTTATTGCTATAATATAAACAGAAAAACAAATGATGCTTTGTGGGTGAATGAACATGGAACAAAAATATCAGATCGGTAATGAACACGGTTCTGTTCTTTGGGATATTGAAAAACTCCTCAACGATATAGGTGAGTTCAGAACGAGAGAATTTGATGTGGAATTCCTAGCTCTAAACAATCCATTCCGCGGTAACGAAGAATATGCAATGAAAACAGATATCACGAAACCTTTGATTATTGTCGCTCTAACAGAAAATGCTGATAAATTGATTGACGGCAATCATAGATTACAAAAGGCTTTGAAATTGGGAATTCCTAAAATCACTGCATATTACCTTTCGTTTGAAGAACATCATAATTATATTGTCAATTACGATGAACAAACATACTGCGAAGTAGTAAGACATTTTGAAAAGTAAATTCCAATATATCCAACATATTAAAGAGGTTTAAAAAGCCTCTTTTTTGCTGAAAACTATTAAAATCAATTTTAATTTGAACCGTTTATCGATGAAATTTAAAAAAGGAGGCTGAAAGCCTCCTTTTTGTTTTGTTAAATTGTTCCGATTCCGCCGATAAATTCGCGGACTCTTTCGTGCTTCGGGTTTTCGAAAATTTCTTCCGGAGAACCTTCTTCAAGGATTCTTCCTTCGTCCATGAAAATGATTTTGTTCGCAACGTCCTTCGCGAAACTCATTTCGTGAGTTACGACTATCATTGTCATGTTGCTGTCCGCAAGGGATTTTATAACCTTTAAAACCTCGCCGGTAAGTTCCGGGTCAAGGGCGGAGGTGGGTTCGTCGAAGCAAAGGATGTCCGGTTTAAGGGCAAGAGCTCTTGCGATTGCAACCCTCTGCTGCTGTCCGCCGGAAAGCTGGTGCGGATAAAAATCGAGCTTATCGGAAAGACCGACTTTCGCGAGAAGTTCCCTTGCTTCCGCTTCAATTTCCGCTTTTATCTGTTTTCTGTTCCGCTTATATTCCGGATTTTCCTTTTCAAGAAGCTCCTTCGCAAGCATTACGTTTCCCAAAACGGTATATTGCGGGAAGAGATTGAAGTTCTGGAAAACAAGCCCGAAATGAAGACGTTTTTTTCGGATATCGCCTTCGCTTGCGTTTTCTTTTTGTGAAGCATCAAAAAGCGTTTCTCCGTTTACGATAATTTCGCCTTCGTTCGGGGTTTCAAGAAAATTTATACAGCGGAGAAGAGTTGTTTTTCCGTTTCCGGAAGAACCGATTACCGCCATAACGTCCCCTTTTTCAAGGGAAAAATCTATTCCTTTAAGAACTTCGAGTTCTCCGAAGTTCTTTTTTAAATTTTTAACTTCAAGAACTGCCATTTTTCACACCTTAAAATAATCCATTTTCTTTTCAAGCCAACCAAGGAAAATCGTCAGGATTCCGCTGAACAAAAGGTAATAAATACCGGTGAAGAACATAGGCCAGATTATTCCTTCGGATTTTATAAAATCCTGTCCGTTCCACATAAGTTCATAAACGGCGATTACACGGACAAGGGAGGTATCTTTTACAAGGGTTATAACTTCGTTTCCCATCGGGGGAATAATACGTTTTACTACCTGTAAAAGCACTACCTTAAAGAAAATCTGACTTTTCGTCATTCCGAGAACTTCGCCGGCCTCATACTGTCCCTTCGGGATTCCTTCTATTCCGCCGCGGTAAATTTCGGAAAAATAACATGCATAGTTAAGAATAAAAGCAATCATTGCCGCAATGAATCTTCCCGCGGCGCCGCTTCCCCACCAGTTGTTGCCGAGAATAATTCCCGGGCCGTAATAAATTATAAGAAGCTGGAGCATAAGAGGAGTTCCGCGGATTATCCATACAAGGAACTTGTTGAACCAGCGGATTATTCCGATGCCGCTCATTGAACCGAAAGCGATTACAAGACCGAGCGGGATCGCGCCGAGAAGAGTGAGCACAAAAATTTCGAGCGATTTCAGAAAACCTTCGTTAAGCGAAGAAAGAACTTCGTTCACCTGCGCCCAATCGATTGAAATACTTAAAAAAGTTAAACCTTCCAAAATAAAAACCTCATCCTTTCACCAAGGCAGGGAACGCCGGATTCCGACGTTCCCTGCCCTGGCGTTATTACTATGTCTGAAAGGGGTTATCTGATTATTTGATGATTACGGATTCCTGTACTCCGTAAAGTTTTGCAATTTCAAGAACGGTTCCGTCTGCGCAAACTTCTGCCCAGAATTCATTGAATTTTGCAACAAGGTCGCTGCCTTTTCTGAAACCGACAACGTAATCTTCGCTTGTAAGGGAAACGGTATAGGTAAGATCGGGATAACCGGTTCCTTCACCGATCATTGCGCCGGCCATAAGAAGGTCGATTACGCATGCATCAGAAGTTCCTGCAGCAACTTCCATAAGGGCGTCGCTCTGGTAAGCAACTTCGGTGAAATCAAGGCCCAGGGATTCAACGATCTCTTTACCTGCAGAACCTGCTTCAACCGCAAATGCAAGATCTGCAAGAGAAGCTTCATCCTGATACTGTGCGGCAACGTCGGATTTTACTACAACAACCTGTGCGTTTTTGCAGTAAGGATCGCTGCAGCCCATTGCATTTTTTACTTTATCGGTAAGAGTCATGCCGTTCCAGACAACGTCGATGCTCTTGTTTTCAAGTTCAAAAATTTTGTTATCCCAATCGATTACGATGAATTCAACTTCAACGCCGAGATATTCAGCAAATTTTTTTGCCATATCTGCATCGAAACCGATCCATTCGCCGTTTTCGTCTTCATAATCCATCGGTGCAAAATCGGTGATGCCGACTACGATTTTTCCGTTGTCTGCAATATATTCAAGGTCGGATGCGGGTTCGTTTGCGCCGCAGGCGGTAAGAGAAAGTACAAATACAAAAGCGAGTATAACAGCGATAAGTTTTTTCATTTCAAGTTCCTCCGAAAATCAGTTTTTTTGATGATTGATGATTGATGATTTTATTAAAGTTTTAAATAAAGCATCAATGTCGGTGTCGTCTGAAACCCGAAGGAATTTTCTTTATTGCGGTCATCTTCGTTGCCTCCGTTTGTTTTACTGTGTTATCATAGTAACACTTTAACTCAATAAAGTCAATAGGTATTTTTGAGTTTTAAAAAAATTTTTCGATTGTTTATATCAAAATAATTTACAAACAAAAAAGCTCCCCCTGCAAGGGGAGCTTTTTGTAATTTTTTTAAAGAATACGGATTCTTCGCTTGCGGAACGGTCAAGACCGTTCCCTACCATGAATGGTGATAACAACATAACCGGGCGGTTAATCTGAAATAGAAACCGTTGCCGACCCCGAGCGGCGACGGTCGGGATTAGAAATCTCCGTTCTTTCGGTGGTGCATTTTGTCCCCTTTGATAAGGGGACGGCGTTTGCGGGAGCAAACTGCAGGGGTTAGACTTTTCTTTCAGGTAGAACCCGGTTTCTTT
>JAZQUO010000066.1:0-46156 GCA_045631325.1 Oscillospiraceae bacterium | reverse complement strand
TTTAAAACAACGGAACAAGCGGCGTGCTCAAACGAGCACGCCGCTTTCTGTTTTTATTCAGCCCATAGATTTTGAGCACGCTTTTAAAAATTTCCCGTGCTCATCGTCTTTTTTTGCTGTGATTCCGGACTTATTTTCTGTTTTCGAAATCCTCGTCAACATAATTTCTCCAATCGGAAGAGATTCCTCCGCAATCGCGGACATAGCTTACAGCATTTGCAACCGCTTCATACATTACCTTTGTTCCTTTTTTATCCGCATGATAGTTGACCGCTCTGTCGCTGTTAATTCCGTATTTTGCGGCGGTTTCAACTGCGTCGATGTTTGCGCCGATGAAAATGAATTCCCATCCGTATTTTTCTTTTTGACGCTCGATTTTCTGTTTTACCTGGTCGGAAGTGTATCTGTGGCTTGCGTTTTCCATTCCGTCGGTGGTGATGACGAACATGGTATGTGCCGGAACATCCTCCGGTCTTGCGTATTTGTGGACGTTTCCGATGTGGTGGATAGCGCCGCCAAGAGCATCAATAAGAGCAGTTGTGCCGCGGACGGTATAATCTTCCTCGGTCATGGGTCTTACTTCAGAGAGCCTTACACGGTCGTGGAGAACCTTGGTTTCGTGGTCGAAAAGAACGGTTGAAACGTAGCATTCTCCCTCTTCCTTGCGCTGTTTTTCGATCATGGAGTTGAATCCTCCGATGGTATCTTTTTCAAGCCCGGACATGGAGCCGCTTCTGTCGATTATGAATACGAGTTCGGTGATGTTGTTTTTCTTTTCCATAAAATCATTTCTCCTTTGCTGTCTGCTGCGGCATAAAAAATACGGCCGCAAGGTTTTTCGTACCTTACAGCCATATTATATCGAATTATTTAATTTGAATGGTCGCCCAACAAGCGACATTTATCAGCAGCCCAGAAGCACCTGGTCGAACTCGAAAAGCGCTTCGTTTATCTCATAAACGTTGTAATTGCCCTTCTGGATAAAGTAGCGGATTATCTTATCGAATACAAAACTTTTGGATAGAGTCAGTCCCGCCGCTGCAAGAAGTTCCTGGGTTTCGTCAAGGTTCAGACGCAAGGCTATTGCAAACGCTACCGCCGTCTGCTTCGAAGGTTTGTATGTATCCGGGTTGTTCTTTATTTTTGAGAAAGTCTTTCTGTCAACGTTGGCTTTTTTGTAGCATTCAACGTCGGTCATTCCGCTTTTGTCGATAAGTTCAAAAAGTTTCCAGCCGAAAGACTTTTCCGTCTTTTCCATATATTCATGCAAAGATTTTCCTGCGGCACTGTTGCAAAGAACCTGCGGCTCCATCATTTTCCGCATTGGCTGAGACGCAGAAGTTCTTGATCCCTCTTTCCTGAACCGAGGAATCAGCTCCATATCAAGAAGAGTATCTTCCGCATATTCATCGTCTATGAATTCGCGGATTTCGTCGAAAAGTTCCCTGCTGAATTCATAGGAAGTCTTATCAAAAACGCAAAGGTAAACCTCAAGTTCATTCTCATCAAGAAATTCGGTTATGACCTGAACCGCAAATTTGAGCACCTGCTCCTTCGGATAACCGTAAGCGCCGGAAGAAATAAGCGGAAACGCAACGGATTCCAAGCCGTTTTCAACAGCAAGTTTGAGGGATTCGATATAGCAGGATTTGAGGATAATGCTTTCGCCGAGAAGTCCCCCGTGCCAGACCGGACCGGAAGTGTGGATTATATATTTTGCCGGAAGATCATATCCCGCGGTGATTTTTGCGGTCCCAAGGCCGAGCGGAGCGATTTTTGCACATTCCGCATCAAGCTTCGGACCCGCTCCTTCATGCACCGCAAGGTCAACGCCGCTGTAGCCGATCATTTCCTCGTTGGTGGTGTTGACTATGGCGTCAACGCGCATCTTGGTAATATCCTGTCTGATAATCTGTAACGGCATTGAATCACTCCTTTCTGTTTTATAATTTAATTATATCACTTTGAAAAATGAATTCAACTTCCTGCAAAAAACGGTCTGCTTCTTAAAGCAGACCGTTTTTATTTATCCGTTTGTTTTGTCGCATCTTATCGCGATTCTGTATGTTCCCGTTCTGTTGCAGGTGAAGAGGGTGAAATCCCATTCTCCGCTTGTCATTTCTTCAATGGCAGCAGGCGGAAGGACTTCCCTGGCCCCCACAACGTATTTAAACTCGTTTCCGTCAACATCCTTGAAAACAACTGTATCTCCCGCAGAAAGGCTCTCAAGCTCCTTAAAATGGGTTTTGTAGTTATGTCCGGCAATTACCATGTTGTCGAGATAAACCGAACCGGAATAACGGCAGGGAGCAATTTTAAGATTCGGATAACTCCATTCGCTTATTACCGGAAGAACAAGTCCGATTTTCGGAATTTCAAGAGTTCCGATATATCTTGTGCCGTCAATTTCCGTTTCCGGCATATCCATCTTCGGGTTCAGAATATGATCCGGAATTTCCTCTTCGGCGGCGTTCTCGTATATTCCGGAATCCGGTTTTACAACTATCTGCTGTACAAGAATCTCCGCAGCTTTTGCGGAAGAATCTCCCGCGTTTTTTTCTTCAATATGGTTATATACGGAAAGACCCGCCGCCGCAAGGATAAAAACCATTCCGGCCGCAATCAATCCTGTTCCTCTTTTATTTTTCATGTCCGCCTCTTCTGCGGATAAGTCCCGCCGCAACAAAAAGAATTCCCGTTCCGTAAAGAACCGGAACCGGCCAAAGAAGCTGTCCGGTCTGGGGAAGTTCCGGATCTTTCGGCGGATCTTCCGGTTTTTCGGGTTTTTCCGGCGGATCTTCCGGCGGCTCGTCTTTGTCGATGCTGTTCGTAAGAACAAAGGTTATTCCTTTTCTTTCAATTTTAACGGTATAACCGTCCGGAACTTCTTCGGAAATTACCCAGCGGTGTCCTTCCTCAAGTTTTTCCCATGTGTACCGCCAGTTGTTTTCCTTGCTGAGTTTTACGGTATCGTAAATTTCTCCGTCACAGAAAAGATGCACCGTGATTTCCTTCGGGCGGCGGAAACTGTAACCCTCGTCGTCCCAGATTTTTATAACTTTTCTTTCAATGAACCCGTCCGGTCCGACGTCGGGAATAAAGCTGTATTTCGGCTTTACCGAAATATCGTAATCCCAGACGTTGTTTTCGTTGTCAAGTGTCGGGATCTGAACAATGGCAGTTTCGGTAAAATAGGTGAATCCGTCGGTAAAAGCCGCCGTTCCGAGGATAAGATAAAGTCCCGGTTTAAGTCCCGTAAGGCGAAGAACTCCTTCGGAATCGGTTTTTCCCGATGCGGTCGGAACAATTCCTTCCTGAATAATATAACCTTCAAGAGTCGAAGCAAGAGCATACCATGCTTCGTCGTTTTTTCCGGTTATATTTACGTTGAAGTTTTTAAATTCCTCTTTGACGGTATATCTTCCCCGTTCGTCTATATCCGCAATAAGATAAACGGAAAATTCCGCATCCGGAATTGCTTTTTCGCCGTCCCGGAAGATTATTTCAAGGCTTGAATCTTTTCCTGTTTCAATATTTCCCGCCGCGGCAAAAACCGTTGAGGATGCTCCGAAAACGATTATGATCGCAAGAAAAAAAGAAACTATTTTTTTAATCGTTTTCATCGTCATCACCTCCGTATTTCGGTTTTTCGTTTTTCGGGATAAGAAGCATTATAAAGAGTATAAGCAAAATCGGCGCCGCAACGATCGGCGCAATAATAAGCGGTTCGATCTGGGCCGCTTCGGAAACTATCCTTATATTTTTCGCTTCCGCCGCGTTTTCGGTTCTTTCTCCTCGGACAAGGATTCTGTGTGTGTTGATCGCATAGGGAGTGCATGTTACAAGAGTGCAGTAATCCTTTCCTTCTTCAATAAGAAGCGCTTCGGTTTCGTGGGGTTCAACAATAAGAATCTGGTCAACCTCATAGGTAAGCACTTCGTCGAGGATTCTCAGAACAAAAGTATCGCCCACGGCGACTTTGTCAAGATCGGTGAAAAGTTTTGCGGAAGGAAGTCCCCTGTGTCCCGAAAGGACGCAATGGGTGCTTTCGCCGCCGACCGGAAGACTTGTCCAGTCAAGATGTCCTACGGCAATCTGCAAAACCGCGTCGCTTGTTCCGTGATAAACCGGAAGAGTGCAGCTTATGGACGGGATTTCGATATATCCCATAATTCCGATTCCGGAAATATTGAGAAGTTCGTTATATTCCGCCTTCTGTTCGTCGTCAAGAAGATAATGGTTTCTTCTTCCGATAAGACTTTCGTTATATGCCGCCGCTTCCGCAATAATGCGGTCATATCTTTCCTCGTCGAGGTTTTCAATTTGCTTTGTATAGTCAACAATAACCTGTGACTGGGTAAAAGAGTTCCAATAGTTACTTAAAGAAGGATAGGTCAGCAAGGACAAACCTGCAATAAGCACCAATATTAACAATATGTTAGTTTTGTTTTTCATTGCAGGTCTCTCCTTGCCGCACCGCCGGCGAAAATTCGACAGCGGTGCGGAGTTATACTATGTATTATGAATTATTATATAATTACAATGTAATTATCTGGTGCCCATACGTTTTCTGGTTACGAGGAAGACGATGGATCCTGCAACAAGAATTCCGCCGACAACATAGAAGAGAGTGGTACCGATGCCACCGGTTTCAGGAAGCATGGTGCCGTTTTTGTTGACTACGTGAACACCGGAACCGGTGGAGAAGATTCCGTCAACGAAAGCTGCATCAAGGTTTCCGTCGGAAATGATGAATTTCTGGCGTTCTGCAAGCTGGTTGTAACCGGAAGGAGTTTTGGTTTCTTCAAGATAATAGGTACCGTTATCAAAACCGATAACTCTTACTTTACCGTCTTTTACAGCAATGGAAACACCGGTTTCGGAAGGAAGAGCGCGGCGATAGGTCAAATCGTCGATTTTTACAACTTTAATTTCGTTACCACCGGTTGCAGCATCATAAATTTTGAATTCTGCGCCGTCGATAAGTTTGTTCTGGCTGTCGGTTTTAACGAGGTCGAATGCATAGGTTTTGGTTTCGGTTGCGTCTTCGGAAGTGGTGTGGTCATGGTTTTCGCCAAATTCGAGGATTGCTTTGTTGGTGTTGGGGTCGGTACCGACAATTGCGTTTTCGTTGATGGTTGCGGTGTAGTAAATGATTACTTTATCGTTGGTTTCAAGGCTGTCACAGAAAGCCTGAGTAAAGGCAACTTCGAAAGTGCATCCGTGAGCGCAGGAAGTGCCGGGAACAGTTACGGTATATTTGTCTGCGGTTGCGGTGTGAGTTTCAACGCCGGGGATAACGTGTTCAATTTTGGTTACTTCTTTAAAGGTAAGACCTGCGGACATTTTATCGTGGAGAACGTAGTTTTCTGCGCCCTGGTGAACGTTGATGGTTACACGGAATTCTACTTCCTGTCCGATTTCAGCGGTGTTGTTGTCGCCCCAGTTTTCGGTGGAGTCTTCCTTTACCTGTTTGTCAATGCTGGGTTCGCCGTTTTTTGCGTTGATTGCCGCATGGGGGTTGGTGGTGGTAAGACCGCAAAGAGCACCCATGGTGGAGTCGATGAGGTAATAACCGAGATCAAGATCGGAGAATTTAAGGGTTGTGCCGGTAAGAACTGCATCGCCGGGAATTTCGCTGGATTTTACAGGAGAAATTGTGTTTGCTTTTGCGTATGCAAGAGCAAGTTTTGCAAAAGCTGCAACGGTGTCGTCGTCTTCGGCTGCAATCCATGTTGCATAACCCTGTGCGTCAACGGAGAAATAGGTCTGTGCTTCAGCAGTGCCGAAGAAAGTAGCCCATTCGGGTGCAACAGTATAGGAGTAAGCGCCGCTTCCGAGGTCATAGCTTTCAAGGTCGAGAAGTTTGTAGATTTCATAAACGTTTTCACTGTTTGCGTTGTTGATGCTGATGGAGCCGGTTCCTGCTGCAAAAGCAGTGATGCCAAGGGAAAGAGCAAGGATGAGTGCAAGGATAAAACTTGCGATTTTTTGAAGTTTCATTTTTTTAATTTCCTTTCTTTTTAAATTTTTTATTTCCGAAATTTCAAAAACTGTTTTGGTGCGCTTCAGGAAGAATCGTCCTCCTTTCTGCGCTTTTTGAATTTTTGCCTGTATATCAGACCGGAACTTGCTGTCAAAACAACTATTCCGCCCGTGATACCGATGATATTTCCTCCTCCGCCGGTTTCGGGAAGTATATAACCGTAATTACAAACATTTATTACCGTTGTTTCATAAATGTTTCCGCTAAGGGTAATTTCGCCGTATTCCGCCCGCCATTCCGGAGATATGTAAACTTCTTCAACGGAATAAACAATTTCTTTTCCTTTGCTGTCATATTTCGGAAGATCCTTAAAGGTATATGTCCAACCGTTTTTAAGGCTAAGCTCTGCGCTTGTTCCGGAATCTTTTCCGTTTTCAAGAAGTTTCATTGTTACAACAAGTTGTTCGTAATCCTTTGCCGAAGCAAAGTTTCCGGTATTCCAGACTTTGTTCACTTTGAAGGAAACGCTGTTTGCAGGGCTTACCGGTTCGTTCGTGATGAGGAATCCGTTCTGAACTACCGTTTCTTCGGAAATTTCCTCATAAAGAACAACTGTCGGGCCGCCCCATTCATCTGCGGGAACTGTTTTTCCTTCGCTCCAGGACATGTACCAGAATTTTGCGCCTTCGTTATATGCAAGCATATTGTTGACGAAGGAAAGATTTGTTCCGCCCGGCGGACTTTTGCTTACGCTGTAAAAACGGTTTCCGCCGCTGTTGGAATAATAAAGCGTAAGCCCAAGTTCGTTGGTAAGCGAAACTGTGTTTCCGTTTACGTCCGCGGTCCATTTTGCTCCGGTGAAGAACTGAGGAATACTTATGTTCCAGTTTCTTCTAATACCTTCGCTTTCCGTTGCATAAAGCGGAGCGTTGTTTGAAATGATTAAGTATTTTTTCCCGTCGGTAAAGGAAGAAACCTGTTTAAATTCTCCCGTTCCGCCGGATTCGGCTTTCAGAACACCTATCGTTCCGATATATCCCGGAACTGTTCCTTCCTCAACGGTGTATTCAACAGGTTTTCCGCTGTCGCCTTTTACGGGAAGGTTTTTCCATGTATACGTCCAATCATTGTTTTCATTAAGGATCGCTTCCTGTATTCGGAAACCGTTTGCAAGAATATAAACCGTTACCGAATCCTTCGAATGGTCGATGTTGTCGGCCCATTCTTTTTTGACTGTTACCGAAGTGACTTCGTCGCCGTAATCTTCTTTGCCGTTTGTTGCAACAAGATAAGCTTCGTGGTTTTCAACGTCAATTTTGAATCCGTGAACCGTGAATCCGCTTGTAAGGTCGCTTCCGTTTCCGTTCGGGTCCGGAATTACCTCAAAAGTTGCCTGGCCTTTGCTGTTAAGCTTCATTACGATAATTCCGTTTGCAACTCCATATCCGCCGTTTGTCGGATATTTTGTTTCTTTTATGTAATAAGTGTTTCCTGCCGCAAGACCCCAGAAAGTTGCTTTGCCTTCAACAACAGCAAAGGTGCTTCTCGGAGCTTCTCCCTCTTCATAAGCTGCGTGGCTTGTCCAAAGAGAAGCTTTGTCGCTTTCGGAACAGGCTTTGTTTGTGTAAACTGTAAACTCGGCTCCGTTAAGAAGTTCTCTTGTAAGGATATCCTCTTTCATAAGAGTGAGTCCGTATCTTGTACTGATGTTGAACTTGATTCTGCAGTTGGATTCTCCCGCGCCTCGTTCAAGGTAATACATTGTAAGAGTGTGTTCGCCGGGAGCAAGATCCGTAACTCCGGTCTTCTGCGCGCCGTTTACATAAACTTTACCGGTGGAGAAGTTTATCGAACCGGAAACCGCCTGGTGGATACCGCCGATATCAAGAACAAGTTTTCCATCAACGAAAACCCAAACGTCGTCGTCGCCGGTGAATTCGAATACAAGTTCTTCGCCGTTGATACCGCGGTTAACGGTGTTTCCGTCCGAATCCAATCCGCCGGGTGTGTTGGCAAGATAGAACTCGATATCTGTCTGCATTCCGAACCAGTATTCAGAAGTAACGCCCGTGCCGCCCGCATATTCATAATGGGTCGTTCCGACATATTCTCCGTATTCTCCGTTATCGGAATAGGTTTCGACAGGTCTTCCGTTCGTGTTTACATAAGGCGAGTTAAACGGAAGGAAGTCCGACGTATGCGCCGTATCGGCGCTTGAGAGATAATCGTAAATATAGAATCTTCCCGCACTTTGGTTGTAGGAAGCTGCGTGATAGTTTGAATCGTAATAATAATATCCGTAATATTCGGTGTTTGCCGGGTCATCACAATATTGGAAAAGGTGGTCGCCTGTTCCGATATACGATTTTCCAAGAACCTTTTCCGGTCCGAAAAGACGTTCAAGCAAAGCGGAATTTATGATTCCCGAATTTTCCGCATATTCCGTATATCCGTTAACTCCGCTTGTTCCGTTGTTCGGGCTTGTGAATTTTCCCGGGTTCCAATCACGGAAAATAAAATCGTTTTGGTTGGGAAGGTTCCAGGTTTCCGAATGTCCGCTTGCGTTTACGGTAACGTCCACTTCAACATACGGAAGGTTGAAGAACGGGTTGTAATCATAGACTTTTGTTGTAATAAACTCGCTTGTGCTTACCGTATTCGCTGTATATGCATTATATTGTCCGATATCGTATGTATAAGGCACCCAGTCCGGATAGAAAACTGTGCTTTGGGTAATGGTCGCCTCTGCGCCGGGTTCATAATATTTCTTTCCGATGATATCGTACCAACCGCGGATTTTGTAATGGTATCCGTCCGGGGTTTTCCATTCCGTCGGAAGAATTATCTTTCCTCCGCTTACAACGGTATGTACGCTGTTTTCCGAACCGGAAAGATATTCCATTCCGCCCCAGGTTCCGTCAAGCCAAACGTAAACGTCCGTTCCGGAACTGTTGATACCGAAATTATAAACCGCCGATCCGGAAGGATCGGAAGTCTGTCTGAAAGTTCCGTTTCCTTCGTCAAGCCTTATATAATCCGAAGTGTTGCTGCGCAATTTAACTCCGCCGGAACTTTCCTCAACAAAACTCGAATATGCGTTCGTTGTGGTAACTCCGCTTCCGTTATTTCCGAAAGCATGCAAATATCTTCCGGAGGAAGCGCTTCTTATTCTGTAACCGCCCGCTCCGTCGGAAGTAAAGCTCCAAAGTATCTCGTTTCTGTTGCTGACGTTTGCAACAATCGTTCCGTCTTCGGTGATATTTATCGGAATCGCGCCGCCGGAACCGCTTATTGCGTAATATCCGTTTTCGCCAAGGGTATAAATAATAAACTGTCTCGAGGAATTGAACATACCCGCGCTGTATTCCACGGTTTTTCCGATTTCCGTTTCAATAAGGAAAGCAACGGACCATATATATTCAAGTTCCATCAGCTTTTCGCTGTTTGTAACAAACTTTCTGTGGCTTTCCGGAAGATCCATGTAATATTTATAAGCGAAACCGACTTTCTGATAAATTTCGGTAAGCCAGGCTTCCTCACCCTCATAATCTTCCGCATCCTCAAATTCAATTATCTTTGCATCGATTTCATCAGCCGTCGGAAGAGCTTCTATCATCGCGATAACTTCTTCGATCCTTACCCTTTCCTCTTCGGGAAGGCTTTCGAAAGAAACTTTACATTCTTCCGTGTGGATATGTTCTTCTGCTTCACAGATGAGATTTTCGTCTTCGTCATAACATTCTTCCGAATGTTCGTGTTCATCGGTTCCGCAGAAATATTTTTCCGCCGGTCCTTCGGAAAGACATTCTTCGTTATGAGTATGCTCCTCTGTTTCGCAGACAAGGTTTCCGTTTTCGTCGGAACATTCTTCTGTGTGGGTATGTTCTTCGTATCCGCAGATGTATTCTTTTTCGGGTCCTTTTGCAAGGCATTCTTCCGTGTGGATATGTTCTTCTGCTTCACAGATGAGATTTTCGCCTTCTCCGTAACATTCTTCCGAATGGGCGTGCTCATCTTTTCCGCAGATATATTCATTTCCGTTTTCTTCTGCTTCTGCGGAAGATTCTTCCTGCTTTTCTTCAAGGCAGGATTCATTGTGCATATGTTCGTCAAATCCGCAGAAAAGATTTCCGTCTTCGTCGAAACATCTTTCCCCGTGGATATGTTCCTCAAATCCGCAATGATAGGGCGAAGGAATTGCTATCGCGGCAAAACCGATTATTGTTCCGTCCGCCTTATCAACGGCAACCGACTGGACTCCGTCGCCGTAATCGCCGATTACGGTTTTATATTCCGTTTCGCCGGTTTCTATTATAATTCCGGTTCTTTCCGGTTTTCCGTCGCCGTTTTCATCGAAGAAAACCAGATCGCCCGGAAGAGCTTCGTGTTCGTCATAAGCTCTGTAAATATCCGTTTCCGGTGCGGAAAGAATTTCGATCCATTTTTCAATATCCGCATCGAACGTAATTTCCGCCTTTGCGTATTCAAGGCAAAAGCCGGTGAACAGAAGGTTCCAGTCCGCATAAGGTTCGCCGTACCATTCTCCGTAACGGCTTCTTCCTTTAATTGTTTCGCCGTCCTCAAGAACGACGTAGTTTTTCGTGCTTTCGTGATATCCAAGCTGGCTTTTTGCAATTTTTATAAGATTTTCTGAAACTGTTTCGCCGATATCTTCCGAAGCAAAACTTGCGGTCCATTGTTCTTCCGTTTCAACGTCCGCCGTTTCGTCGGAATAACATTCAAGGTTATGGGAATGTTCCTCCGCTTCACAGGAAACGGTTTTTGTTTCGTAACATTCTTCGGTGTGGCTGTGGCCTTCCGTTTCCGGAATTTCGCAGATCACGGAGCTTTCATAACATTCTTCCGAATGTATATGATTTTCCGTTTTTTCACAGATAAGTCCTTCTCCGGAATAGCATTCTTCGGAATGAAGATGATTTTCTTCCGTTTCGCAAACAAGAAGATTTTCAGAACATTCTTCCGTATGGAAATGCGCTTCTTCCTCCGAAAGTTCACAAACAAGAACTTTTTCTTCCGCGCCGAAGCAGGATTCCGAATGGATATGTTCCTCTTTTCCGCAGAAGGTTTCTCTTTCCTGGGTTATTGCGGGAAGGATAAGCGCATAGGTCGTACAAAAAACAACAACCGCGGAAAGAACGGAAAGAATTTTCATCCAGATCTTTTTGCGTTTGTTCTTTCTGGCATATTTTTTCATTCTCTGTTCAAGATTGGTTTCCAAAAACGCGCTTCCTCCTTTCCTGCAAAATTTTTAAAAAATCAATTTATCATTCGAGTATTCCGAAGGATTCAAAGGGCCACACCCTGAAAACGATTTTTCCGACTATCTGTTCTTCGGAAATACATCCGACAGCGGAAGTTCTGCTGTCAACAGAAGTTTTTCTGTGGTCGCCCATTAAAAAATATCTCGAATCCGGAACCTGATAAGGATATTCAATATCGCATTCTCCGAACGCTTTTTCCGAAACATAGGGTTCCTCAAGTTCCGTTCCGTTTACAAAAACCGTTCCGTTTTCGTCAACAAGAACGTAATCCGCGGGACCCGCTATCACCCTTTTTACAAGAAGCTTGTTGCCGATATAGAACGCAACAAGATCTCCCTGTTCAAAATTCTTTCCTTTTACCGAAATAACGATCTGTCCTTCGTCTATGGTCGGGGTCATTGACGAACCGTAGATCTGAAGAACCGGCATCCATAAAGTTGCCACAAGAACAGCAAAAGCCGCAACTACAACAAGAGTGTAAACGGTACTTTTGAAAACTTTCACATATTTTCGTTTGTACTCAACTCTGTCAAGTTCGGCTTTTAATTCGTTGATTTCGGGTATTTCTTTTTTTACCCTTGTTTTCATTTTTCTTCCTGTTCTTTCTTCGAGTAAACCGTTGACAAAAGTTCGCGAAGACCGATGTGTTCGTTATAGAATTTTTCAAGACGTTTGGAAACATCTTCCCAATAAACTTTGGATTCTTTTTCGGCTTTTGCAATCATTGCGTCGCATTTTTCTTTCGTTTCAAGAATCTGCCGTTCGCATTTTTCTCTGGTTTCTCTTTCTTTGATTCTTGCGAGAGCATCCTGTCTTTCGCTGAGATGTTTTACGTTTTCAAGATACTGCTGGCTTGCGGCCTGTGCTGCTTCAAAAACTCCGTTGATTTTAAGTGCTGCCTCGGCAATGGAACCCGCCTCGGTCAATTTGATTTCTCTTTCGGAAATTTCTGCTTTTGCTTTTTCAAGTTCTTCTTTAAGAACCTTCATTTCTTCTCCCTGGTCAATAAGCATACGGAGAAGGTCTGTTCTTGAAAGTTTTTTCATCTCTTTTTCGGTCAAAGGATTCATCTCCCTCAAAAAAACTTTTATATAAGTATAAAATTATTAATTATATAATATAAAAACACATAAGCTCATACTATTACTTTTCCGCATCCTTGTCAATACATCTTTCGACAAATTGCGGAAATATATTGCTGTTTCCGCAACAAAAATTCTGTTGCGGCCGGCTTAGACAGAATCAGTTATTTTATATAATAACAGGCGTTACAAATCCGTGACAAATCATCAATTTTTCCGGCATCAAACGGTTTTTAACCGGAGAAAGCAAATAAATAAAGCCGCCCTGCAAGCAAAGCTTCGCAGGGCGGTCTACTCTGAAATTTTTCATTTGCTCAGAAATCATCGGTGTTGGCAGATATTGGCGGGAAATGTGTGATTAACGATCGTTTGTTGACGTGCATTGCGTTTGCCAGCAAGATTGCTTTATCATATTTCTCCATCCGGCATATTCGGATGAATTCTGTTATTTCAGCTTTATCTAATCCGAACTCATCAGTATATACATACTCAAAAGAGCCGAATAATAGTGTTCGCTTGCATCAAAGCTGTTTCTTTTTCGCAAAAATGCCCTTTGTCTTTTGCATAATGCCTTTTTTGCCGCAGACGTCTTTCGTAAGCTGCTCAAAAGTATAACCGTCCGTGTTAGCATTAACAATTGCGGCAACAACATTTTTAAAAAGATTCCGGAACCCGGACATGGTTTCTTTTTTGTAACGGCCGGCAGCATAGTCAAACACATACTGCAATCCGTCCTCGCCGTCAAGAATCTGGATATCCAGAACAGATTGTGCCGCAGCATCGTTCTGTGCAATCTTAACCCGCTCCATATTTATCTCAACAAAATCGTCGCCTTCGCGGATATCTTTCTGATAAATAACACAGGCAATATCTCCATCTTCATTTTGCGGTTTCATTGCCATATAAGGATAGCAGCTGTATTTGATTCCGTCACGAACCTGATTATGAATTTCAGCAAAAATGTCGCGCAAATTTGTTTTATTGCGCAAACGCAACGCAACGGAAAGCTCGCGGCATAACAAGCCCACGCTGGTTTTTGAAGCCATATCGTCGCGTCCGTTATAGACCCAGGACACATGTACATTCTTTTTGTTGGTGCTGATTGCAATGGAAAGAAGCGCCACCGCAATGAAAAACTCATTACGGCTCACCATAAATTTCTTTTCAACAGAAGAAATATGTACGGGAGAAAGTTCTTCTTTGCAGGAAAGACTTTCCGGTTTGTTTTCCTGTGTTTTTTTGTCAAACTTCGGGAATGTTGTCCATTTTGTGTTTCCGTATATATCTTCATGATACTGATGGCTTTCAAGATAGAAATCCGTGAACTCCATCTGTTTGCGCCTTGTCAGAACAAGATAATAATAATCTTTTTCCAAAGGTGCGCCGAAATATGCGTTTATAACGCTGTTCATAAAAATATTAAACGAAGTGCCGTCAAAAATAATGTGGTGGACATTTATATAGAGATAGGCGGCTTTTTCTGTTTCAAAAAGTCTGCTGCGGAACAAAGGAGAGTTTATGACTTTGTAAGGAGCAACAAGGGTATCTTTTAAAAGGTCCAGCTCATCCTCACTGATTTTTTCCGGCGTTACGACAGCGGAAATTTTCGAATCATATTTCTGGATAAGTTCTCCGTCTTCGTTATATTGCAAAACTGTGCGCAGAGCAGGATGATTTTTAATTGCCATTTCGATGGCTTTTGCCATTCTTGAAAGATCCACTTCGTTTTTGTCAAAGCGGAGCAGCTTAAACAAACTGTACATAGTGGAATTCGGCATATAGTTCTGATAACTGAATATATCAAGCTGTTCCGGCGTCAGTTTGTGCTCTTTAAACTTAGCAAGCTCGTTTAATTCTTCATCCCCGCTCGGGTCATGATTCTGAATCTGCTCCAGATAAAGCTGTGCGATTTTGGCCGGGGTGCGTCCTCTGAAAATACAGTTGGCATCCAATCCGGGAAGACCGCTTTCAAAAAGCATCTCCATTGAAGAAAGGGAATCTCCGCCCATTTCATAAAAATCGTCGTCAATGCCGATGCGCTCAATACGAAGGACCTTCTGCATTGCATTGCAAAGGGCAACTTCAATTTCATTGGTGGGTTCTTCATAGTTTCTTTCAATATCTTTGACTTCCGGCTTCGGCAGGGCGTTTCTGTCCATCTTTCCGTTTGACTTCACCGGAATCTTATCGATTTTTGTGAAGTATGCCGGAATCATATAATACGGCAGGCGCTTCTGAAGCTGTGTACGGAGATTGTCAGCATTAAAGACAACATCCGCGGTATAGTAAGCGCAGATAAAACTGTTTTCGTCGCTTACAAACCCCTTTACCGCGCACCAATCGATTTTTAAAATCGATTTTATTGCGGATTCAATTTCCGCGGGTTCAATGCGGTTGCCGTTGATTTTTATCATGTCGCTTTTTCTTCCGCAGATAACAATGTTTCCGTCGGGAAGAATCTGCGCAAGGTCCGAAGTATAGTAATATCCGTCCTTGAATGCTTTTGCCGTTTCTTCGGGTAAATTGATATATCCTCTGACATAAGGGCTTTCGAAAATAAACTCGCCTGTTTCGCCCTCCGGAACATCGTTTCCGTCATCGTCCACAACACGGTACTTCATATCAAACTGCGGTTTGCCGATAGGGCAGACGTCGTACTCCCTGTCAATGACAAACATACCGGCAATTACGCCGCCTTCGCTTTGGGCGTACATATTATAGTTTGTCACACCCTTGAGATAATAACGGTTTGCGGGTTCGCTTCCTACAACCATTTTCTTCAGGAACGGGCCGGTTTTTCCTGCGAACTTGCGGGCATAGGTGGGAGTGAGGAAAAACAATGTTATCCGTTTCAACAAAAGATATTTTATAAGGGCAAGGGGATTTTTTACTGTTGAAAAAGAAAGGATATGGGATGTGCAGCAGCCTCTGTAAAGAGCGTAGGACAAAACCATTGTGGACGCAACAAAGTTGAGCGGAGCTGCAAGAGCAAATCTTTCTCCCGAATCAAATATCTCTTCTCCGAGATAGTTTGCGGACTCCTTGCAGCGTTCCAGGTTTCCGTATTCATGCAGTACGCCCTTTGGATTTCCCGTGGTTCCGGAAGTATATACCGCGTATGCGGCATCATGCTTATCGGTTTCTTCATAACCGTCCAAAGGTTCGCAGCGGTTTATCTCTTCCCAAACGTCGCTTGTGATGGAAAGCTTGCAGCTGCAGTCCTTGTAAATATAATCTATTCTTTCGGGAGCAAGATTTTCTTCCGCAATTACAAAAGCCGCGCCGGCGCGCCAGACTCCGATCATCGCGATAACCGGCTGTACTCCGCGGGGCAGTTTGATCATTACAAAATCTTCTTTGCCGATATTTTGTGCTTTTAAATACGCATACACGCGTCCGCTTATTACACAGAGTTTTTCATAGCTGATTCCTTTTGGAGTGGCTTCGTCATATAAGGCAACGTGATGTTTCATTTTCGCATCGTTCATCAGTTCCCATATGCGTTCCATGTATCGTTTCATCGAATTACCCCTCTCATAAAGTTCAAATCTCTTTATTTGCTGCACATAATAACGTTGACAACGCAACCGCCGATCTGCTCGTTAAGTTCTTCCTGAATTTGTGTTTGAAGGTTAACGACCTTCTCAACTTCTGTGCCGTTTTCAAACGAAAGTTGTATATCTATCCTTATGATATCTCCGCTTTTTTGGGAGTTTATTGAATGGAACTGCGAATAATCTTCGTAATGCTGGGTCAATATACTCAATATTTTCATTTGCTGTTCTTCGGGAAGCGTCTTATCAGTCAGCTCATCCATTGACTGTCTTGTACGCTTGATATATCCGAACATCAAATAAATCGCAACAAAAATACTGACAATCGGAGAAATATAGCTTCCGATTGGGTTGTCTCGAAGCACCCATATTGCAAGAAGTGAAACTAAGGTAACACTATCAAACAGCAATGAGGAAAGGGCTTCGGCATAATTAGCTTTCGAAATCGCACTATTGTGAACATTAATGATTTTACGTTGTTTTACGAAAAAAGCAGTATCGAAACTGACGTTTATGACCTTAAGTCCTACTACTGCAATTACAAAGTCGCTCGGCTGTTCAGGAACAATGATTGCACGTACCGAAAGCCCAAGTGTGAACAGCAAACCCAAAAATGCCATACCATCACAAAACAGCGAAGAAATAGCCTCTATTTTACCTACACCATAATTATATTCATATCGCAAATCTTTTCTTAATTTTTTTGAAAGAAAGACAATCAAACCGAGACTGATAAGACCCATGAACGAGTCGAGTAAATCAAGATAAACAAGTAAATTCCTTGAAAGTATTGCTGAAACCAATATTGCAATAAACGAAGGCACTTCTGCCAAAAATTGAACAAAAGATAAGTTTTGCTGCTGTTCATAACCCGACTGATTGCTCATATTTTCCTCCCTATCCTTTGAAAATTTCGGAAATTCCAATCAAGGCAATGCCTATAACCAAAAACGCCAAACTCATATACTGTTTTTTTGTCAGTTGTTCTTTTAGGCAAATCCGCGCCAATACAATGGTTACGAGACAATAAGAGGATGTGATGGGTGCTGTAAGTACCGGATTGCTTCCCACTGCAAAAACAAATGCCATCGTACCAAAGGTCTCGCCAGTGGCGGCACCGCATCGAACCAATTCTTCTTTCTTGAAAGGATTGTATTTGTATTTCTTAAATATCAGCATATATAGCCACATAAAAATGGCAACTGCAACAAATCCTAAACTTTCAAAGATAAAAAAGTCAATATCAGTGATAGAAACATCCGTTTCTCCGGATACTGTAATACCCATTGCTACAAAGGAAACAGCGTCCACAAGATTGTATATAATGGGAAAAATCAGCGCCAACGCACCAAGGCGGTGTCTCTTTTTATCATTAGCCAGATGGGCTTCCTGCTTTGACAGAGCTTGCTCCTGGATTCCGATAAGAACAACACCGGCAACAATAGATGCCGTGGCAATCATATCCATAACGCCAATTCTGTCCGTTACATTGCTATAACCTGCAAAAAGGAAATAGAAATACAATATTATCGCCGCAATTGCTCCGTCAACGTTTTCGAGCGGAGATACAACCGAAGCATCAAGATGCTTTTTACCAATAAGTCCAAAAAACAGCGCTATGGCATAAAAAATGCTCAGCGGAATAAGATACAGGTTATCTTTGACCATCATAATGGAATCAAGCAAAGTGTCCGAACAGACAGTCATTATAACCCCAGCCGGAGCCATTACAAGTCCGATCCATACAAAAGTTTTGTACTGCGATAATGTATCGTTATAATCCGAAGATTTTTTATACAGTATATCTGTAACGCCCCATAAAATAATGCATGAAATCGTTAATAAAAACCAGGCCATTTTTCTCCTTTCCGTTCTTTCCCCCATGATGAGAACCGAACATTAAGACGGTTTTTTTGTGTTTAAAAAAGCATCAAATCGTTGCAGCCGGAAGTCCATTAACTTCGGATTCTGCTTCCGGTTTAACAGCCTATAGTTAATTTTATTATAAATCATCAAGCGTGACAAAACTGTGACAAATTATCCTTTTCTTCAAAATTTATTATATTTTTGACGTAAAACTCTGTGGTGGGCTCAGCGGTAAAAACCTTCTTTTCAAAAAAACACTGTGCATTTCCGTTTCCACGCAAAAATCCATATAAATCCGCAGCAAAAAACGGATAGCCATTTTTCTTATGGCTATCCGTTTTTATTTACCACTTTTTCCGTGGCTTTGGCTGTGGAGGGTACATTTGTATCATCCTCAATCTCCCGCCTTAAATCAATAAACAAACTTCACAAATCTGTTTTTGAATTTCTGCCAAAGGCTCCAGTTATTTTTGCATTCCGCAAGAACCTTTTGCGCATATTCATCAACGGTTTTCCTCTGTTCGTCGGAAATTTCGTGTTCGCTGAAAAGAGCTTCTTTGTTTATCGCAAAAGCCTCGTCATATCCAAGGCTTTTTGCATCGATATCAGCGTTTCCCAAAAGCTTTTCGGCATAGCCAAAGCGCATTGCAACGGCTGCTTTGTTATCCGCATTATCAATGGCAATAAGCGCCTTTTTAAGCTTTTTGCGCATGATAATAACATAAACTGCCGCCGCGATTATCGCAAGGCAAAAAGCACATACGCAAACCGCAATCAGAGCGGTATAATCCTTTTTCGCCTCGGTGATATCGTCCTTCGGTCTGTCCTGTTCAACATTTGTTTCAGGAAGTTCGCTTTGCTCATAGCGTTTCGAACTTTCGCCGCTTGTGCTGAAAGCGGCTTTTTCAAGTTCGTCGTCCATATATCCGGGAGTGACTTCGAATGGGATCCAGCCTACACCTTCAAGGTAATATTCCGACCAGGCATGGGCATGGTTTTCGGTAAGGATTATGGTTTCTCCGCTTTCAAATTCCGCCGCTTCTTTTGCGGAAAGAAAATATCCTTCGGCATATCTCGCCGGAATTCCAAAATATCGGAGCATAAGCGTTGCGGCTGTGGCATAGTGGACGGAATATCCCCTTGCAGATTTTTCGAGGAAGAACACCGCAAAATCTGTTCCGCCATTGGATGCGAATTTTTCGTCATAGGTAACGCCGTTTTCAAGATAAACAAGGATTTCGCTGATGATTTCCGTTGCGGTTGCCGCCTCAGAATCCCCGAAAATATTATCAATTGCGGAATAGGCTTCCTCGGTCATTCCGAGGTAATTTGCCCTTACGAATTCCCGATAGATATGTTCATGCTCAAGATGCTCGTCAACGGCGGTATCACTTCCCTGTTTTTCGGAAAGTTCCACCTGCGCCTTATACCATTCTGAAAGTCCGCCGGGAAGATAGCTTATTTCATAGCTTTCGCCGAAAGATTCCGTGTTTGCATCGCCGATTATAAGGCTGTCGAAACCGACGTTTGCTGCCGCATAGGGCAGATATGCTCTTTTTGAGCACGCAGAAATATTCTTTATGCTGATGGTTGATTTTCCGGTCTTTCCGGTTGCTTCAAGAGCGGAAGAAACCGCCGATTGACCAAAAAATCCGTTTTGATGAAGAATATAAAAATCCTCCGCATATTCCGCAAGGACTTCGTTTTTGATTTCTTCCCAGCCGTATCCGTTATAAATTTCGCCAACGAATCCTTTAAGATAAAGCTTTTGCGGTTTTTCCATGGTGATTTCCAGCGCCTGAGCACCGTTTTTCTTAAATTCACCGAGATTTTCAAAGTTTCCTTCCGGCATTGCGTTGGTTTTGCTGTCAAAAAGAACGCTGTGAGCATATCCTTTCGCAAAACCCAGAATATCCGTTCCCGCTTCCGCCGGAACAAAACCTACGAGCACCGACGAAGTCAAAACGCAGATTATCGTCGCCAAAATAACCGAAGTAACGGATTTTACGGCAGTATTTTCACCGCTTTGCGGCGCAAATACTGAAAACGCAGCTGCGGCAAAGCCGCAAAGAAAAATTATAAAATATATATCCGTGCTCAAAAATCCGCTTGCAACTCCAATGGCGGCAACAATTGCCGCAGGCAGACACGGCAGAAGCGATTTTTCGAAAACCGCCATGCTCAGCGGAACACAGATTGCGAGAGCAAGGATAAAAAGGCTTGCTTCCTCAAAACTTTCGGTTCCCGTTTCAAACGGAAGATGGATTCTTCCGTTAAGTTTTGTCAGAAATCCGCAGACTTCGTTTGCAAGAAGAAGTGTTCCGTTTCTCAAAACCGGAACAATGAGCACCGCAAAAACGGAGATTCCCGAAAGAGCAAGCGGCACAAACTTTCCGTATTTATTTTTGGAAAGAAATACGCAGAACGCCGCCGCAAAGCCAATCAGGATTCCGAAAAGAGGAGAAAGTTTTCCAAAAGCGGAGAAAAACATTGCCGAAAAACCGAAGGCTGCGGCAAAAACCGCAACCGCTTTTGGCAAAAGTTCGCCGAAACTTTTTTCCTTCTGCAAAATATTTATTTTTATCGAACTTTCTTTTTTCATATCAAAGCTCCAAAAATTCAAGATCTTCGGCATAGCTTTCCGCGCCGAAAACTGTAATATTTGCGCCCGTTGCAGATTTATCGCAAATAAGAAGGCTCACGCCTTCCTTTTCAAAAAGGTTTTCCGGCGGTTCTTTTGCAACATAGATAACCTTTCCGAAATGTTCAAAGGCGTTTTCAAAACCCTCTTCCGATTTTTCGCCGCCGAATTTAATCATCCTCGGAATCGCTTCCAAAAGTTCCTCCTCGCTTTTGATTTCCGCAAACTCTGCCTTGTTTTTTTCGCTGAATCCAAGCATAAATTCATATCCGCTTTTGAGAAGACTTTCCGCAACTGAAGAGCAAACTTCCGCCATAGCGTCGATTTCTTTTGCATTTCCTGTGGTTTTATCCCAAAAAAGCATGATATTTTTCGCTATGGGAAGGCTCGCATCACGCACTATGGTCTTATCAAGTTTCTCCGAAAGCTTCCAGTGAATCTGTTTAATGCTGTCGCCGGGGGAATATTCGCGAATCTGAAAAGTTTCGGAATAATCGTTTCCCTTTTTATCCGGAGCATAGCTTTCGCTGTCCTCCGGAACCGGAAGGATTCCGTCAAAAACGATTACCGGCTCAAAAGTTTCCGGAAGAACGGTGGTTTTTCCTTTCGAGGAAGAAAAATTCTTTGCCTCAAGCGGGAAAATTCCGAAAATATCCGTAAGAAAAATCCGTTCGGCCTTTGCGGTTATGTATCCGCAAAATTTCGAAGAAAGGCAGAATTTCCCTTCGGTTTTGCCTTTCGGCGGAGCGGAAAGCGCGATATTCATTCTGTTTTCTTCACCGGTGAGGTTATTTTTTACCGAAACTTCGCAAACCGCCTTAAAAATCGGAAAAGCGGATTTGTTTTCCAAAATGTTTTTTCCGCAAACTTCCCTGCCCTTTTCCGCGGTTGGCGGCAAAACCGCCTTTGCGGAAATTTTGTTTTTTACCGCAAAGGCAGTTCCGAAACTTGCCGCTGAAAGAAAAAGAAAAAAGACTGCGCAAAAAAGCGCAAAGGCGGAATTTTGCAGAACAAAAACCAAAAACAGAAAAATTTCCAGCGCGGCAAAAATCATCGCCGGCTTTATGATTTCTTTCTTCATTTTATTTTAAACTCCGTGATTTCCGGTTTTTTAACCTTTTTCGTAATTTCGGAAAGGATTTCTTCCGCGGAAAGTTCGTGGAGCCTTGCCTTTGCTTCAAGCAAAATTCTGTGTGCGCAAACGTCCGGGAAAACCGCAAGAACGTCGCCCGGGATAACGTAATCCCTTCCTTCAAGGAACGCAAAAGCCTTTGCTGCACGGCAAAGCGCAAGCGCTCCGCGGGGGCTTATACCAAGCTGAATATACTGGTTGTGGCGTGTCTCCTCAACAAGTTCGGAAGCATAGGCATAAACAGCATCCGCAACAAAAACGTTCTGCGCCTCTTTTATGAGTTCATTGAGCGTTTTTATATCCGTCACCGGCGAAATTTTATCAAGGGGGTTTTCGTGGTGGCGGTCCTTCATAATTTCAATCTGGCTCTTGAGGTCGGGATAACCCATGCTTGTCCTGATGATGAAACGGTCAAGCTGGGATGAAGGGAGCATCTGGGTTCCGGCGGAACCGGCGGTGTTCTGGGTTGCAAGAACGATGAAAGGTTCCGGAAGCTTATGGCTGATTCCGTCAACGGTGACTCTGCGTTCCTCCATAGCTTCAAGAAGTGCGGATTGGGTCTTGCTGGAAGTCCGGTTGATTTCGTCCGCAAGAAGAAGGTTCGTCATAACTGCGCCGGGTTTATAGGAAAGTTCGCCTTTCTCCCTTTCATAAACCGAAAAACCGATTATATCCGAAGGCATGGTGTCGGAAGTGAACTGCACTCTTTTGTTTTCAAGTCCGAGAACTTTTGAAAAAGCCATTGCCATGGTGGTTTTTCCAACGCCGGGAACGTCCTCCATAAGAACGTGGCCCTGGGCAAGAATTGCCATAAGAACCTTTTTAATTACGTCGTCTTTGCCGATGATTACCTTTTTTATTTCGCTTTGAATTTTTTCAGCAAGTTCGTTCATTTTGTTTCCTCCGGTTAATCAGTAAAAATAAATGCGCCGCTTTTTCCGTTTTCAAAATTGATGAGAGCCATCATCGCCATCATAGCCTGGTCGGTTGCAAGGGCGTCGCCTCTTCCGTCATCCGGAGTATGGGAAAAAGTTTTGTCCTTCTGGCGGAATTCAAAAAGCGCATCGAAAACGGAAGTTCCGTGTTTAATGAATCTTTCGTCGGTTCTGGGGTCAAATCCGTTTGCGCAAAGGGCGATTATAACCTGGCTTGCACTTTCGGAAGTTTTTCCGCCCATTCCGTCAAAAGTTCCGTCACCGTTTTGCGCGGAAGAAAGGAATTCGATTCCATTATCAATAACTTTTTTGATTTCCGGATCATCGGAATAGGGCGCAAGGGCATGGAGCGCCATTCCGGTCATGTCGATGTCGGAACGGTCGCCGAATCCGAAAGAGCCGTCCTCATGCTGCTCTGCGATAAGGGAAGAAACCATGCTTTCTCTCGTATATTTTGCGCCTTCGGGAATTTCATAGCCGCCGCAATCAAGCGCAAGAAGCGCATAGATGAAGCCGTTTATCCCCTGGTTCGCAAGGTCTTCGTTTATGTAATTATAAATTCCGTCCGCAACAAGGTTTATTTTTGTTCCGTCCGGGTGAGTTCCGAAAGCGGTTGCGTCGCCGCCAAGAGCCGTTACAACAAGAATGGTTCTGTGCCATTCGGTGGCCTTTGTGGAATCAAGTCCGCCGTCGGCGGCATATTCTTCGGTTACTTTCTGCTCAAGCTCTGCAAGATAACCTTCAAAATCGTCCTCGATTCCGAATTCTTTATAAAAAAGCGCCGTCCAGTCACAAACCGCCGTTCCGGCAGAAAAACCTTCGTTTCCGGTAAGGAGATTTTTGTTTTCCTTAACACCGAAAAGGTTTTTCTGGCCGATTGCGGTATTCACCGCAATATCAAGAACGGTTTCTTCCGTTTTTTCGGCATTGCAGCCGGAAAGCATCATCAAAAGTGCAAGAATAAAAGCAATTATTTTCACGGTTCTTCGCTTCCTTCCTCTTCTTCGTCTTCATCTTCTTTCCCGCTTCCTGTTGCGGGAAGAATTTCCTCGTAATAATCTCCGCATTCGCATTCATAAATAACGTATCCGTCCTCGGTTCCGGTGGGTTCAACCCGCTCGACCTCAACATATTTATGTTCGTGTTCTTCCGGTTCTTCGGGTTCGGTTTCCTCGGTATAATGCTTTTTACAAATTGCGCATTCGTATTCGATATAATCCGCGCCCCGGTCGATTTCGTAATATTCGTGGTCAAGTTCATAATAACCGCCGTCGCTCCAGATTCCGCAGTATCCGTCAAGGTTTCCGTTACCGCCGCCGCTGCCGCCGATATCCTTTCCTTCCGCAACGGTATAGCGGATATAGAGCACGTCACCATCAGAAAGATTATAGGCGGAAAGTCCTTTTCCCGGAAAGAGCGTTCCGTTAATGGAATACATCCAGCCGGAATTTGCGGTAAAATCTCCCGCAAGAAGCGCGCCGGAAGGCGGTCCGGTTATGGTGAGTCCATCCCGGAGAACAAGTTCCCAGAGTTCCGGAGGAACTTCCGGAACGCCGGAATATCCAGCTACTCCCCGGACATAAAAACCGCTTTCGGCTGTGCCGTCAAAAAGAATTTCAACTCCTATATAATCCGCGGCGGTAAGAAGAGTTTTTGCGGCGGTGTCGCCTTGCAAAATTTCCACCTCATATTCCCCGATTATTCCAAGTCCCGCCGTGGTGGCGTCGATTACAACGTATGCAAAACCGATTCCTTCGCCTTCTTCGGTGGCTTTGAATTTTACTTCATATTCCCGATAGGCGGAATTCCCTTCGTCGTCCCAGGCAAGAACCGTTACAAGGTGGGTTTCCTCCGGCCCGAAATTAAGAACATATTCAAAAGTTGAAGAACCTGTCGGGGAATCCACAATCATACCGTCAAGGGTGACTTCGATATGGTCGGAATAGATAACTTTTCCGCTGCTTCTTGCGGAAACGGTGAAGGTGAAATATCGGTTCGTCATAACCCCGTCATATCCGTCAAGGTTCGTTACTATCGAAACCCCTTCGCCGACATTCGGATTTGAAGAATCCGCCTTTGCCGCCTGATATGTGATTATATACTGCACCGAGGAAACGGTTTTCCCGTCCTCCAAAAGAAAAATGGTGAAATAGTTCGCCCCGATGGCAAGTTTTGTTTCGTAATAATCGTCGGCGGTGGAAAGTTTTTCGCCGGAAAAGGAAGTTTCGGAATTCTTGAAATTTATTTCAAGAGAATGTTTTTCGTTTCCGTTTTCAATATAGGCAAAAAATCCGAACATATCGCCGGAAAGTTCTGAAGAGGTTACGATTTTATTTTCAAGGTCGGTGACAACAACCACATCGCCCTTTTCCCCTTCGCCGGAAACATCCTCGTTTCCGCTTCCGGCGGAATCTCCTCCGCTTTCGTTATTTATATTATCTATGTTCGGCTGATTATTTTCGCTTTGTTCTTCCTTCGGCGTTTCCGGAAGGCTTTCCGGAATTTCTGTTATTTGGTTTTCCTTCGGCGGGTTTTCTTCGTTTTCTCCGGTGGTCTGTTCCATATTCGGAAGAATATTTTCGCCTTTTGAACCGAAAATAACGTCCGGCAAAAGCTTCGGCGCTTCATCAAACTCTTTTTTTGGAAGAACTTTCGCTGCGCCGGAAATTGTTATAACTATGCCGATGAGCACGGCGAAAATTATCGCCGTGCTCAGGATTTTTGTGAAATTATTTTTGAGCATGATAAGCTCCTTTTATTTTAGAAAATAGGTGCGCCGGTGTTGGGGTTAACTTCCTCGGAATTATCCATTGCAAAATCTGCATCCGCAGGACGCTTTGTGGTGATGCTGTAATTTCCAAGGGTGGTGCCGCCTTCGTTTTCAAGTGTAAGAACAATATCTTCACTTATATCATCGGTCATATAGTCAACGGTGAATTCGTCGAAATATTTTCCGTCCTTAAGGATGTAATAGGTGATGATATCATCTTCCTCGATCTTGATTTTAAAGCTTTCGCGAAGTTCGTAAGCATTCACACCAAGATTCCATTCAATGGTAAAGTCGCTTTGAATCGGCTGTTTTCCGTAGAAAGTAAGGTTGTAAACGGTGGTCTTTTTATCGGAATCCAATTCACCGACGGTGTTTTTATAAATGAAGTTCACTCCGCGCTGCATGGTGCTGATTTCCGGAATGGTGATTTTAACTCCTTCGCCGCAGGAAAGAACCATCTTTTTGCCTGCAACTGCACGGAAAGCGGTTGTGGAAACAACGGTGGGCATATCATTTTTGATTATGTTGCCTTCAAATGTATGGTCATATTCCCATTTTCCGTATCCGTATTTATCGCTGAGGTAGCTGGAATATCCTCTTGCGTCCTCATCAAGAACCTCAACAACATCGTTTGCGGTTGCCCATTTAAGATATTCGTATTCGAAGATGGAAACGTCGGTTACGATTTTGTTTTCGGCGCTTGCATATTTAATGCCGTCTTTTTCCGCGGTGATTTTATAAGTGCCGGAATTGTAAGCAACTCCATAGTTTTCCGGAACGGTTATTTTTGCAACGTAAACAAACTGTTCGCATTTAACATCGTAATAGGTTACTTTGTTTTTGTCGTTCAGGTCTTCTGCAAGTTTGACCGCTTTTTCGTAAGTCATGCTTCTTGCAAGACCGTCAAGGCGGCTTTCGTTCGGTGCAAGTTCGCCGGTCATTTTGTTATAAACGCAATAGGTTTCGCCGATGCTGCGGTATTTTTCCGGGTCGAAGTCGATAAGCTGACCTTTAAGATATCCGGTGGTGTGGAGTTCGAGTTTATCGTATTCGATATCGGAAAGGATTCCCACATAGAAAACGCCGCCTGCGGGTTTATCCGCAAAGAATGTTTCGGGAGTATCGATGGTATTATCGAGCTTGATGGTATCGTTAAGTCTGATTTTGGTCTTGGTGGGTTCTTTTTCCGGAACAAGGTGGATAAAACCGTCGTTTATGGAAATTTCGATAATATCATAGGGTTTTTCGTCGCTGCCGACGTTTTCATAAACGATCATGAAGTTTTCGTCGCCTCTTTCAAGAGGTTCGGTGGAATATGTTACATAATCGGTAATGTCGCGCTCGGTTCCGTTCATGTAATATGCGGTGACTTTCATGCCGGCAGGGTCAAAGGTTTCGCCGGGTTCATAGCTCATCTTATCCGGATTTTTGGTGACTTCGATATATTCGACTGCGGAACCAACCGCAAAGAGGTGGCCGCTGTCGTTTTTGAAATAAAGGGTGCCGTCTTCGTCAATAATCGGGGTGCAGATGCAGTACTGTGCCATTTTTTCAGCCGGTTCAAAAACGCTTGCCGCAACGGTGTAGGTAACTCCGTTGGAGGTTTCCTCGATTGTCATCAAAGGTTCGGTAACGCCGGGTTTATCCGCAAGAACGCGGAGTTTTCCGGGAGCCATATTATCGAAGAAATAAACGTAAACATATCCGTCGCTTTCTTCATAATAGGTGGTGAGGGTACCGGTGGTCTGGGGGTAACCCTGGGTTGCAACAGAATATGCAATGCTCCAGGAATCAAGATCGATTACGGTGATGTTGTGTCCGGAATAAGGAACGAACTGTCCCTTGCCGGAAACGCCGATATATGCTCTTCCGTTATAGATAGTCGGGGTGCTGGTGCTCATAGGAGGATAATCGGTTCCGTTTTCAAGTTTGATATAACGGATCTCGCCGATATCGCCGGTTTCTGCGTCAAATTCTGCTTCGTAGAAATATCCGCCTTTGGAGGTGAAATAGAGTTTTCCTTCATAGCAGGTCACGCTGCAGCGGATATCACCGCCTCCGGGAAGTGCGACGTCATCAATAACCTTGCCGGTGCGTTTATCGATGGAAAGAAGGTGGGTGTTGGTGCTTGTTCCCTCTGCGGAACCGTCATCGGTTCCGATATAGAGGTAATCTTCATCAACATAAGCGCCTGCCCAATAAAAACCGCCCATCTGGGTGTGGCTCCAGGTTGCAAGCTTTGTTTCTTTTGTATTTTCCGGATCTTCGTCGGTTACGGAAATGCAGGAATAGTTTGCGGTTTTGCTTTCTCCGTTCCAGAATCCGGTGTAAAGATATCCGTCGTTATAAGTAAGCTGGCCGTTGGGCTGTCCGCCAAGGGAATCGCGATATACCCAGACGGATTCGAGCGTTTCGGCATTGAAAGCCTGAACGGTACCGCCGTTAAGTCCGACAAAGATAAGTCCTTCGCCATAGGCAAGAGAGCAGATTGCAAAGGTGGAAGTACCGCCGGTCATGGTTCCCATTTCAAGGATCTCGCCGCTCATCTTATCGATTTTGAAAAGTTTATCTTTTGCATAGGTATAAAGATAATCGTTAACAAGGATCGGAACGCCGACGGGGTTGTTGTTATATCCGCTTTCGCTTCCGATATTGGAAACTTCAACAACTTTTGTTGCCCAATAAAGAGCAGTTTCGTCCTTGGTTCTGGGGGTGGGTCTGTCGATTACGATGTTGTTTTCTTCGTTAAGACCGAAAGAAGGCCAACTGGATTCATATTCGGTAAAAGCGGTTTCCGGCGCTTTTTCAAGGTTTACCATAATCACGGTATCTTCGTTTGCGGTTACAGTTTCGGTTTTTCCGATATAACCGTGGGAAGTTACGTTATAGGTATACTCAACACCGGGAATGAAAGCAAATTCGCCGTTTTCATTGGGCCACATTCTGTTTCTGTTCGGGTCAAGAACGAAAACGACCGCGTCGGAAGGATTTACGCTGAATTTAACTTTGCTTGCGGGGGTTCTTGTTACTTTAAGGGTATAAGTTTTTTCAAGACCCTCGGCGTTTTTAACTTTGATTTCGATATTGTTTTCGCCTTCGGCAAGAGCAACAACGTTGCTTTCGCTTCCGTTAAAAGTAACGGTATAGCCTGCATCCTTTACGGTAGGATCGGCAGTGATGGTAATCTCATCGGAACCGGTTGTTGCGGAATATTCCGCAATATCCGAATTGAAGGTTTTCGGGTCGATTTTTACTGTGCCGCCGTTTCTGTCTTTAAGAGCAAGTTTTCCAAGAGTGGGAGTCCTTTTTACGTTAAATTTATAAGTCTGGATATCCCCTTCAACACCGACTTCAATTGTAAATTCACCGGAGGTTGCGGTTTTGGATTTGATGAAGTTGTTTACATAAAAACTGTCTTCTTTCCATTCCTTTTCGGAAGGTTTGGAAGTGTTTATGTTGATCCATTTTGCGATGATTTTGGAACCTTCCGGAGCATCGCCCGAAAGTCCTGTTTCGATATCGATTCTCGCTTTGTTATCCGGTACATAAACGTCATATTCATATACTTTATCGGAAAATCCCGGTTCGAACTTATAATACATATTATAAGGTTTGTTGTTTGCGTCACGGACGCTTACATAAAAATCAAGTCCGCTGAGGTAGGATTTAACTTCGGTTACGTTAACTTTGCATTCAGCAGAAACTTCTCCAACAGTTGCGGTGACGGTTGCCTCGCCGATTTTAACGCCGGTTACAACGCCGTCTTTAACGGTCGCAACGGTTTCATCGGAAGAAGACCAGACGATTTCGGAAGCTTTTTCTTCCGGAACAACGGTTGCGGTAAGTGTTGCGGTTTTTCCTTCGGTTACGGAAAGGGTTTCTTTATCAAGAGTTACAGAAAGCTTCGGAGCTTCTTCACCTTTAACGGTAACTTCCGCATAAGCAGGGCCGGAAACGATGTTGTCGGGATCGACGTCAACGCCGTACATTCCGGGAACCCAGACGTACCAGGTTCCCGCTTCCGGGAAGGTTACGGAAACGGTTCCGTCATAATCATCGTCAAAAATGCTGTTTCCGCCGCTAGTGAGCATATCGGCTTTGTCTTTGCTGTAATAAAGTTCCGCACCATTGGTTTCGGGAACCATTTCGGTTGCGCCGCCGATCATAAGGTTGCCGTAGGCTCTTCCGATGTTAAAGGCTACGGGAACGTCTTTTTCGGCTTCGATTTCATGGGTGATTTCGCCGTTTTCATCAAGGAAATAGTGGAAGCCGCCCGCGGCATCCCAGCAGAAGTTCCAGCTGGTCATCATAATGATATCCACAAAATCGCCGGGTTCTATGGTGATAACGTCGGCGGTTGCGCCCCAACCTTCAAAAGCAAGGGGATATTCGCCGTTTACGTAATAGTTAAGGTTGCAATCGTGGCCGCTCCAAAAATTATTGAAATAAAGGCTTCCGGGCGCGCCGTTTATCATCTCGGCAATTTCGTCCGCGCCTCTGTCGCAATATTTTTCGTGAGCATAAAGGTCAAGGTGCAAAGCGGTGATGTCCTCTTTGCCGTCGCCGTTATAATCGATTATGTATTCCTCAAGCCCGAAATCCGCAAGCTTTATGCTTTCAAGCTCGGACATTTTTACCGGAACATGTGCCATAACTGTTCCGTCTTTGCCTTCGACGAATTTATCGTCAAGGCTTATGGAAAAATAGACATATTCTTCCGCGAATACCGTTACCGGGAACATTCCAACGGCCATTATTACCGCAAGAAAAAACGATAACGCTTTTTTAAAGATGTTTTTCATGGTTTTTTCCTCCTTTTGCCGAAAAAAATAACCGCCACAGATATAAAAAATCTGTGGCGGCCGGATTTTTCCGCTGTTGCTTTGATTTTTTGGTGTAAACGCACCGCAAAAACTTTCCACGCATTGTCGACATTCTGGCTCGTGCATTTGGGGCAAGGCCCTGCGTTTTTTGTTCTACCTTCTCGGTTTCCCAATGGCCGGTTCGCACCGCGAACAAAAAACTCCTGCACATACAGCAACGGTTACTGCTCCGGACTCTCACCGGATTTCCTAATTCCGGCGCCTGCAAAAACTGCAGCCATAACCCCGGAACACAATGCAGATTATTAAGTTGATTCAATAATATCACTATATTTTCCGGTTTTCTATCCGTTTTCATGAAGTCAGCAAGTTAGGACATGTCCTTTCTTGTCAAATATTATATAATTGGTTTATTACGAAAAATCAAAGGCACGGAGGCTTTTATATATAAATGAATTATATGGACGTTATGGAAAAATGCGAAAAATATATCGAGGAACATCTTGAATATCCCCCAAGTGCCGCGGAGCTTGCGGAATTTTCCGGATATTCGCTCTATCATTTCTGCCACCTTTTCAGGGCGCATTTCGGCGTTCCGGTGGCGGAATATATATCTCACAAAAAGCTTGAAAAAGCGGCGGAAAACATCGCTTCCGGAATGAGCATCACCGAATCCGCGCTCCGCGCCGGTTACGACACTCCTTCCGGTTTTGCAAAGGCTTTCCGCAAGGAATACGGAATCAACGCTTCGGAATACAGAAAGAATTTTGCGAAGGAGAACAGCAAAATGGACCCGGTTTTTATCGAAAAAGAAGGTTTTTCCGCAGTCGGCTACTGCATTATTCCCCCGGAAGAGGTTAAAATCAAGGAAAACGGCGCTTACTGGAAGAACATTGATTTCACCGAATATCCCGCATATCCGGAGGGTCTTGAGGATTTCGGCGAAGTTGCCGCATGGATCCATCCTGAAGAAAAAAGCGGCGAGCTGAGTTATTTCTTCGGTTTTGAAACAAAATGCGATTCCATCCCGGAAGGATTTACCGTAATCAACATTCCTGCGGCGGAATATGCTGTTTTTGAAGCGGAGTGCTCAGTTTTTGACGAAAAGATTTCCGAGAAACTCAAAAACCTCTGGAATATGATTTTCGACGAATGGTTCCCCCTTTCCGAAAAGAATTTTGATGAAGAAAAAATGTGTTTTGAATTTTATAAAGGCGAAAAAGCCTATATTTACGTTCCGATCAAATAATTCTCCTATACTCCCAAAAGAAAAGGCACCCTGCTTTTGTTTAAGCAGGGTGCCTTTTTCACGATCATTAAAAATATAAAAACAAAAAACGGATAGCCACTTCCTCGTGACTATCCGTTTTTATTTACCGATTTCTCGGTGGCTTTGGTGGTGGAGGCGATTCATCTTCCCGGTGCTCAAAAGAAAAACGCAATTTGTTTTTAAGCACGCGGCAGGTGTAACTGTCGATTTCGGACGTGCTCAAAAATCACCGGTGTGGGCAGATGTTGGTGGAGTGGTGAAAATTTGCGTTTTGGAATGAATTTAAGTGGTATACCGGTCGCACGACCACAGATTTTCATTCTTTTCTCAAACGCTGATAATCATTCACCCTGAAAAACATTTTCCATTTCCAGAAACCTTTCACTAATACGGTAAGGTTACCGATGGTTGCTTGCAACTATTTCAGCAAACAGAAAAACGGACAACTATAGTCGTTCCTTCTTCAATTTCGCTTTCAATTTCAATTTTTGCGCCATGGATTTTCGCGGCGTGTTTCACTATCGAAAGACCAAGCCCGGTTCCGCCAACCTCTTTTGAATGGCTTTTATCGACACGATAAAAGCGCTCAAAAATACGTTCAAACTGCTCCGGAGGAATGCCGATTCCGGTGTCCTTAACAGAAAGAACAGCTTCCCTTTCGTTTTTGTTTACGGAAACAAAAACCTTTCCGCCCTTGCGGTTATATTTTATTGCGTTATCGCAAAGGTTGAAAACAATCGTTTCCAGAAGTTCCGGAATTCCTTCAATTTCTGTTTTTTCTCCGGAAAGAGAAAGTTCAACCTCCATGGCATCTGCCGCAACGTCAAGGCTTTTTATAACGTTTTCAGAAACCGCATATAGGTCAACAGTTTCCCGCTTCATATCATGGGCGTTTTCGTCAAGGTGCGAAAGGCTGATGATATCCTCGATAAGTCTTGTCATGCGTTTTGCCTCATCGTGGATGCGCTTCGCGCAGGGAACATAATCTTCCTGTTTCATAATTCCGCTTGCCATAAGTTCGGAAAAACCGGTTATGGAATGGAGCGGGGTTTTAAGTTCATGGGAAACGTTTGCTGTGAATTCCCGGCGAATCTGTTCGGAGTTTTCTTTTTCGGTAACATCAAAGAAGAAAAGCGCAACGCCGAAGATTTTTTTTCCGGTATAAACAGGGTTTGCGTCAATGCGGTAATAACCGCCGGAAAGTTCCGCTGTTTTTTCAAAGCGGTTTCCCTTTGCCGCTTCAGAAAAAGCTTCTTTAACGGAAATATCACGGCAGACAAAAGAAAGGTTTTCGCCTTCGGCTTCGCCGGAATATCCGAAAATGCGCTTTGCGGCGGAGTTTATGGAAACAATCTTTCCTTCAAAAGTAAGGAGCAAAATGCCTTCGTTCATGTTTTCAAGAACGGTTTCAAGCTCGTTTTCCTTTTTGCGGAGCTTTTCTTCATGTTTTTTAAGCTGAATCTGCTGTGCGGAAATTCTTCGCAAAAGCGGCGCAACTTCGTCGCAGTTTTTGTTTTCAAGCGGGTTATCAAGATCAAGAGCGTTCAGCGGTTCAACTATCTTTTTGGAAAGTCTTTTTGCGACAAAAACAGAAAGAAAAAGCGCAAAAAAGATTATCAGAACTGAAGGGAGAGCGGCTTTCATAAAAAGCGCAAAAACAGAATCCCTTGTTATCGAAAGGCGGATAAAGCTTCCGTCCGGAAGTTTTTCAGCATAGTAAATATAAACTTCGGAAAAAGTTTCGGAATATCGGCGGCTTTCTCCGCTTCCGTTTTCTGCGGCTTTTTTAATTTCTTCACGTTCAAGATGATTTTCCATTTCGGAAAAATCACCTTCGGAATCAAAAAGCACTTCGCCTTCCGAAGAAATATAGGTTATGCGGTAATCTTTTGCTTCAATGCTTTCAAGATAATCCGTTCCGGAAAGAAGAATCCCCGCAGAAACTGTTTTTGCCTGGCTTTGAAGCTGTGAAAGTCTGTCATCGGAAAAACCGGAATAGAAAACCCCGAAAATTATAAAAACCGACGCCAGAAGAACAGCCGCGGCAACAGAAATAATTGAATGAAAAATCCTTTTTGTCAATGGCGCTCCTCCATTCTGTAACCGACTCCGCGAATGGTTTCGATATATTCTCCGCATTCACCAAGCTTTGTGCGCAAGGTTCCAATGTGAACATCAACGGTTCTTGTTTCTCCGTAATAATCCGCGCCCCAGACTTTTTCGAGAAGAGCGTCACGGCTGAAAACTCTTCCGGGGTTCTCCATGAAAATTTTAAGAAGCTCAAATTCCTTGAAAGTGAGCACAACCTTTTCACCATCGGCAAAAACTGCGTGTTCATCAAGATTAAGCGAAAGCTTTCCGGTGCTCAAAACGTTTTTCGACGTTTTTGGTGCGGTTCTTCTGAGTACGGCTTTGATATGGGATATCATTTCCATCATTCCGAAAGGTTTTACAAGGTAATCGTCCGCACCGGTATCAAGCCCGGTAACCTTATCAAATTCCGTTCCTTTCGCTGTTGCCATAATTACCGGGATATCCGCAGTTTTTGTTTTTTTACGGAGCTTTTTAAGAATTTCGATTCCGTCCTCGCCCGGAAGCATAATATCAAGCATTATAAGTTCCGGTGTTTCGGTTTCAAGCGCTTTCCAAAAATCCGTACTTTCAGGAAAGCCCTTTGCGTCAAAGCCGGCGGATTTAAGGGTATATATCATCAGTTCTCTGGAACTTATGTCGTCTTCAACGCAAAAAATCATTTTTAATCTTCCTCTCTTATTCCTGTTGTGGAATAAACGACCCATCCCGCAAGTTTTTTTGCGTGGTCGCCTATTCTTTCAAAATATTTTGCAATCATCAGAAGGTCAACGGCATATTCGCTGTCGGTTTCGGGATCCCGGAGCTTTTCAATAATAAGTGCCTTTATTTCTTTAAAATATATGTTGACTTCCTCATCCGATTTTATCACTTTATTTGCGGCTTTAACATTCTTTTTTACAAATGCGTCAACGCTTCCGGTAACCATTTTTATAACGGCTTTTGCCATTTCGTGGGTATGGAAGGTATCGTCACCGACGGAAATGTTTGACATTGTGATAATTTCGGCAATGTCTGCGGATTGGTCGCCGATTCTTTTCATGTCGGAAATCATTTTAAGCGCAGACGTTATTGTCCGAAGGTCTCTTGCAACGGGCTGCTGCTGAAGAATAAGCTTCATGCAAAGGGATTCAATTTCCCTTTCCTTTTGGGTAATAAGCGCCGCAATATCCGAAACGCTTTCCGCAAGGGGAATATTTCCCTCATCAAGTGCCTTTGCGGAAGTTTCGATTGCGTGTTCGCAAAGGGCTCCCATATTTATCATTTCTTCATTAAGCAGTTCAAGCTGCTCGTCGAATTTTGAACGCATTAACCAAACCTCCCCGTGATATAATCTTCCGTTCTTCTATCTTTCGGCTGTGAAAACATTTTTTCCGTTTCGGAAAATTCAACAAGATCTCCAAGAAGGAAGAACGCAGTATAATCAGAAATTCTGACCGCCTGCTGCATGTTATGAGTTACTATGACAATGGTGTATTTTTCTTTAAGCTGAGTGCAAAGTTCCTCAATTTTAGAGGTAGAGATAGGGTCAAGAGCGGAAGTCGGTTCGTCCATAAGAAGAATATCCGGTTCAACAGCAAGTGCCCTTGCTATGCAAAGTCGCTGCTGCTGTCCGCCGGAAAGTCCAAGAGCGTTCTTTTTAAGGCGGTCTTTAACTTCATCCCAGATTGCCGCGTCTTTAAGAGAACGCTCGACGATTTCGTCAAGTTCAGCTTTATTGGTGATTCCGTGGGTTCTCGGGCCATAGGCAACGTTGTCATAGATGCTCATGGGGAAGGGGTTCGGCTTTTGAAAAACCATTCCGATATTGCGGCGAAGTTCGTTCACGTCAACATCTTTGCCGTAAATATCGTTTCCATTATAGCACACTTCGCCCTCAATTTTAACCCCCGGAATCAAATCGTTCATTCTGTTAAGTGTTTTAAGAAAAGTGGATTTTCCGCATCCGGAAGGGCCTATAAGAGCGGTAATGCTCTTTTCCGGAATGTTTATATTTATATTTTTAAGCGCCTTTGTGTTTCCGTACCAAAGGCAAAGGTCGTTTACTGTAAGAATATCGCTCATAATGCTCTCCTTTTTTCAAAATATCTGTTGACCGCTTCCGCCGCGAAATTTATTCCGAGGGTGAGAATCATCAAAATCGCTCCGATTGCGAAAGCAACGCCAAATTCTCCCTGCTCCTTTGCGTAAAAATAAAGGGCAACAGTAAGGGTGGAACCGGAACTTGTGAGTCCTTCAAAAAATCCGTTAAGAGAATGTGCAAAGCCTGCGGTAAAAAGAAGCGCCGCAGATTCCCCGAGAATTCTGCCTATGGAAAGAATGCAGCCGGTTATGACTCCGTCAACACATCCCGGAAGAACAACGGTACGGATAACTCTCCATTTTCCCGCTCCAAGTCCGAAAGCACCTTCGCGGTAGCTTTGGGGAACAGTTTTAAGGCTTTCCTGGGTGGTTCGCATAACGGTGGGAAGATTCATAATAACAAGGGTAAGCGCACCGGCAATTAACGATCTTCCGAAACTCATAAAATGGCAGAAGAAAAGAAGCCCGACCAATCCGTAAATTACGGAAGGAATTCCGGAAAGGGTTTCGGAAGCATATTCAATTGCCGCAACGATTTTTTTATTCTGGGCATATTCGGTAAGATAAATTGCCGCGCCAACCCCCAAAGGAAGAACGATTATAAGGGTCGCAATCACGATATATACCGTATTGAGAATATCCGGAAGGATTCCGATTTTTCCGGAAAGGTAGCTGGGTTCGGTCGAAAGAAGTTCCCAGCTGATGTTGGGAATTCCTTTTGCCATTACGTAAATTATCATAAAAAGAACAAGCCCTGCGGTAAGTGCGGCGGAAAGATACATAAGAGCGCGCATTGCCGCAATATATATTTTTCGTTTTGCGGTCATATTAGTCCTCCTTTTCCCGTTTAAGGAAGAAATTCAGCACTGCGTTGATGAGCATTATAAAAAGGAAAAGTACCAGCGCAACAGAAAAAAGTGCCTGCTGCTGAAGGCTTCCGTCGGTGGCATAGTTCATTTCACTTGCAACCGCCGTTGTAAGAAAACGCACGCTTCCGAAAAGCTCCGGCATATTTGGGGCGTTGCCGGAAACCATTATTATCGCCATTGCTTCGCCGATTGCTCTTCCAACGCCAAGAACAACCGCCGCGGCAATTCCGCTTTTTGCCGCAGGAACGGAAACACGGAAATATGTTTCAACAGGGGTTGCGCCGAGAGCAAGTGAAGCATCTTCATATTCTTTCGGAACAGCTTCCAGAGCGGTTATGGAAACTTTGATGATTGAAGGAAGAATCATAACCGCAAGAACGATTATCGCCGCAAAAAGCGAAGAACCGTCCGGCAAATCAAAGGTTTTCATAATCGCCGGAACAAGAACTATCATTCCGACCAGACCGTAAACAACCGAGGGAATTCCCGCAAGAAGGCTTACCGCTGTTTCCATAACGGTTTTCACTTTTGGCGAAGCGATTTTTGAAAGATAGACCGCTGTAAAAAATCCAACCGGAACACCTATGATAATTGCGCCTGCTGTACCGTAAATACTGGTGAGAATAAAGGGAAGAATTCCGTATCGGTCGCTTGGGGAATCCCATGTTCTTCCGAAAAGGAAATCAAAAAGTCCGATTTCGCGGATTGCGGGAATTCCCGAAATTATAAGATATAATGTTATAAGAAGCACGGAACCTACGGTTACAAGACCGAGAACAAGAAAGATTCCGTGGATTATATTTTCAGCAAGATTTTTTGTTTTCTTCATTTTCTCAAAAATCCTTTCGGATACGCCGAAAAGGCGGCTTTTTTTCAAAAAGCCGTCATTTTCAAAGCCTTATCGTTTTTTCAGTTTGCGGGAACAACGCCCATTGCGTAGATTATTTCATAGGCATCTTCAGAAAGGGCGTAGTCAAAAAATTTCTGTGCGCTTTCGGAAAGGGGAGAATCAGTTCTTGTAACAAGAACAAAGGGGCGCTGAACGGAATAGGAACCGTCTTTAACGCTTGATTCGGAAGGAACGATTCCTTCAACGGAAATTGCTTTTACGCTTTCTTTAACGGAAGCGAGAGAGGCATATCCGATGGCATTGGGGTTTCCTGCAACGGTTGTAATAACGTCGCCGGTGGAAGTGAGTTCGTTTCTGTATTGGCAAACACCTTCAACTCCGACAATGGATTCAAAACCGTCGCGGGTGCCGCTGGAAGCTTCTCTTCCGATGAGAACGATTTCGCCGTCGTTTCCGCCGATTTCTCTCCAGTTTTTGATTTCACCGGTAAAAATCTTTGCAAGGGTTTCAAGAGAAAGATCGGAAACCGGATTTTCCGGATTTACGATAATTGCGATTCCGTCAAAAGCAAGAACGGTTTCGGAAAGGCCTTTTGCTTTTTCTTCATCTTTAAGATAGCGGCTTGAAAGACCGATGTCACAGGTGCCCTCAGCAACAGCCTTTATTCCCGCACCGGAACCGGTGGGATTATAGGTAAAAGAAATGTCACTGTTTTCATTTTCAAAGGATTCGCCAAGAGCACCGATAACTTTTTCCATAGAGGTAGAACCATCTGTGACAACGGTGTTATCCACTTTTCCGCAGGCGGAAAAAGCGAATATCATAACAAGGGAAAGAAAAATTGAAAAAAATCTTTTTGCTTTCATAATAAAAAAGCTCCTTTTGCATAGTAGTTTTTCATTGCGGTTACTACTATACAAAAGGAACGTCAAACCTGTTACCTTGGTTTTGTAAAATCTATGTAAAATAATGTGTGTAATCAGCAAGCTGAACGATGGAGAGATTGTTAAGACTATCCGCTTTTGGTAATGCTTTCCTGTGGTGCCGGCGATTCCCGCTCGAAATGCTCAAAATAAATTTGCCATTTGTTTTTGAGCACGCGGCAGGTGTAACTGCCGATTTCGGCTGTGCTTAAAAATCGCCGGTGTGGGCAGATGTTGGTGGAGGGGTACTACCTTTTGCCTAATACGTTAGTTAAAGATATTTTTTGATTATACTGAGATACAACAAAACTTCCGGATTTTTATAAACCACTCGTGTAAGAGAAATCGAATAAGCTTTAAACGTGTCTCCGCACGGCATTTTATTTAGATAATCATTCTCCATTTAATTCACCTAATTTTTTCACTATGTGTTTTCTTAATGCTTTTTGCACCGCAATAATGCCATCAAAATTCACTTATGTCAATAATATTTCTATAAAAAAACAGCCTTCACGGTTATTCCACGAAGGCTGTTTTTTTATTTTATTAGTAATTTTCTTTTTCGTTGATTCTGAAAGAAAGTGTCAAAAGACTGTCATTTAAATGGACGTTCTGAACTTTCACTCCGTCGCAAGAACGCAGATCGACCGGAGCAAAATTCCAGATTCCCTTAACATTTCCCGCAACAGCCTTTTTGAATATCTCTTCCGCAGCCTTCGCTGGTGTTGCGATTATCAATATATCAATCTCGTTATCCTCAAGATATTTATCAAGAAGCTTAACGTTTATAATCGGAATACCGTTTATCTGCATTCCTTCGTATGTAAGATTGCTGTCAAACGCGGCTTCGATAAAGAATCCTTCGTTTTCAAAATCTTTATAACTTATAATTGCTCGCCCAAGGTTTCCTGCTCCAATGACAATCATTTTATATTTGTTACCTATTCCAAGAAGTTCGCACAGACGTTTTTTTAGTGAAAGAATACTGTAATTATCGATTCCGCCGCACATATAAAAATCCTGCCTTACCTGGGTGGAAGTGTTTCCTGCCCTTTCTGCAAGCGTTTGAGAAGTTATTTTTTCAAATCCTTCTGCTTCCATAAAACAGATATTACGATAATATATAGGAAGACGTTTTATTACTGCTTCAGAAATATTTTCCATATAAAAACAAAAATCCTCCTTTCAAAAACCTGACAAAACAAAAACTTTTTATAAAAACACCATCTTTTCAAACAAAAAACCTCCGCGGTTTTTGCGGAGGCCTTTTGTTATTCATCACCAGCGACATGGTTTTGAATATATGTGGATTAGAAAAGAGGGTATTATCTGTTTTTTATGCCATCCATGGAAACAACCAAAGGAGAATGGTAACAACTCCGGAGGCTGTAATTGTGGCAAGTGTGGTTGTGACAAAAATTGCGGGATAGGCATCCTTCATTTTAAGATCCGAGTAAGTTACAGTCATAAGTATCGTTCCACTGTGCGGAAGAGAATCCAAGGTCGTTGCAGAAAAAGCTGCAATTCTGTGCATAACATCCGCAGTAAGTCCTTTAGCCTCAAGAATAGGTCTTACTATCGGAAGAACAATAGACTGGCCGGTTGTGGAACCGCCGGTAAGTGCACAAAGGAACGCTACGGAAATAACACAAAGGATTACCGGGTTAGTTTCAATTCCAAGTATCATATCAACAATATTCTGGAATGCAGGAACCTGCTGAACACATGAAGCAAATCCAAAAACCGCACCTATGCTTCCGACCGGAACAAGTGCCGAAACAAAACCTTCGTTAACATATGTTTTGATTTTCTCTTTTTCCATAAATTTGTGGAAAAGTAAAAGAGAAAGTGCAGAAGAAATAAGGGTACAGAAAATTATATTAACTTCGAAAATATTGAACAATACGAAAAGAACAAGGAGCGGAACAAGAGAAATCCAAAATCCCGGAACTTTTTTGTCTGCAACAGAAACAGTGTCTTTCGGTCCATAAGCAAAATTTTCGCCTTTTGCCTTTGCTTTGGTAATCATCTTATTAAGAACAATTACCATTATAACCACTTCAACAATGATGCCAGCAATACCGGGAACAAGTCCTGCGGAAGAACTTGTTTCAAGAATCTGACTGGGAATCATGTTGGTAGGCTGAGGTGCTCCGGGGCCGCTTAATGCGAAGGTGCAGCTACCACCCAAAATTACACCGGGAGCAAAACGTTTGGGAATATTGCATTTTTCAAAAACGGCAAGAGCAATGGGGTAAATTGTAATAATTACGATTGCTGCGTTAATACCGCCATAGCAGATTATTGCAGAAGCGAAAATTACAACAAGAATTCCCATTATCTGTTTTTTCTGTTCGGAACCGTTATTTTTAAGAAAGGCATTGCAAAGGGTTGTTGCAATAGAAGAAGCAGCGCCACTTACCGCATATATTTTTGCCATTACGGAACCAAAAAGGAACATTCCGAAAATGCTTGTGAATATAGCGCCAATGCCACCGATATAAGAAGTGGCTATAGTCTGGGTAAGCGGAAGACCCGCACAAACTATTACTGCAACAGAGGCGAGAAAGCTCGCTAGATATACGGACCAGTTTTTATAGGTGACATATATCAGTATGGCAAAACCAAGGATTATACCCAAGATTTGCATAAAATTACCAACCTTTTACTTTTTTAATTCCGGTGAAGCCGAGAACTGCACAAACTATCATTACGGGAATCATTACGATGAATGCTCCGCTGTAAGAACCGGTCATATCGAAAACAAGGTTAAGTGCAGGGCTGCCGATGAATGCGCCGATGCAGATCATGGACTGGATCCAGCCGGTGAAGGAAGCTGCATCTTTAGGACCGAATGCGGAAGTTACCATTGCGCAGGAAAGAACCTTCGGGAAGAGATATGCAACACCCATAAGGATGCAAACAAGGTACATCATTCCAACGGAAGGAGTAGTAAATGCCATAATTGCTACGCAAGCAATGAATGCGCAGATAAGAGTAATCATGGTGATTCTGGAGCCAAGCCAGTCAGCAACTGCGCCGCCGGGGATCATAGTGATTGCGTTGATAAGGAAGATCATACCGAAGATGGAACCAACAGTGGTTGCGTCAAATCCAAGGTCGGACATATAAACAGACATATTCTGGTAAGTTGCGTAGAAGCACATACCGAAAAGAAGGAATACGCCAAGAATTGCATAAAGGTTATAGGTTTTAAGAGCTTCTTTGAAAGTGATACCGGGAAGTTCTTTTTTAGCACCGGGTTCAGCAGTTGTTGCTGCTTCTTCTGCGAAGCAAGGAGTGATTCCGAGTTTTGCAGGGTCTTTTCTAAGAAGAAGGCGGATAACAGCAACCATAGCTACCATGCCGATTGCAATGTAACGAAGAGTTGCATCATAGCCCATTTCGCCGATTGCGGAACCTACGATTTTGCTGCCAACAGTGCCGCCGAGTGCACCGACGGTCATGGAAAGTGCAAGAAGAGTTGCCTGGCCTTTAGCAAACCATCTGTTGATAAGGGTGATGGTGATTGCGGAAGAGAAGAATGCTGCGCAAAGACCTACAAGGAATGCTGCTGCATAGAAAACATAGATGTTGGTTGCAGTGGAATATACAAAATAACCTGCTGCAAGACCAAGACCGCCAAGGATCGGTACGTTTTCATTCTGGAGAAGTTTGGTTACTTTACCAAACTGGGTAAGGTAAAGAGCACTGGAGAGAGAATGGATGGAGAAAACCAGAGAGAACTGGGTTCTGGTGATTTCCGGGAAAGTTTCAAGAATAGGTGCCATGAACTGGCTGATTACGCTGTAAGAGCAAGCATAATATACGTTCATAATGATGGTTGCGAGAAGAATAATATATCCGTAATGGAATTTAAATTTTTTCTTTTCCATCTTTTCATTTCCTTTCTGTTTTTTGTTATCTAATTAACATGGTCTGACCAAAATAAATGCCGCTTTTAATGGCGGCACTTATTTTGTTTGTTGGGGGCATCTATTTTTGTGGATTAGTCTTCCCAAGTTTCTCTTTTAAGCTGGAGATATTCGATTTCTGCCTGAGAAAGTTTGATTTCTTCCATTGCTCTGATGCAGTCTTCAAGTTCCCACTGGTTCTGCGGGCCGATCTGTGCTGCAAGAGGAAGATCCTGAGAAAGAACGTATGCAAGAGCAATGTTGGTGCCGCTGCATCCGCGAACTTTTGCAAGTTCAAGAGCTCTTCTTCTACGTTCAAAGTTTTCTTCGGTAAGGAAGGATTCTTTGGTCATCATAGGTGCGGTTTCAGGATCATATGCAGGAAGGAGCGGATCTACAAAGAATCCGGCACCCTGTGCTGCCCATGCGAAGAGAGAAACGTTGTTCTCTTTATGCCACTGTGCATACTCATCGTCTGCATACCAGGTTCCGGGCCAGCGGTTATACTGTGCGTGAACAAGGCTGTATTCAGGGCTGCTTACGGAAGGTCCGCGGTAATTCATACGTTTGCAGTAATCAAGAGCTTCTTTAAGTCTGGAAGGCTGCCAGCTGGAAACGCCGAATGCTTTAAAATAACCAGCAATGCGGAGTTCTTCCATTTTATCCATAAGTGCTTCAACCGGTACATGCGGGTCATCTCTGTGGATGAGATAAAGGTCGAAATAATCAACGCCTACACGGTCAAGGCTGTACATAAGGTCTTCCTGAATAAATGTGGGGCTTACACGAACAAATTCTTCATGAAGATGGCCTTTTCTGTCGATAAGGCAGTTGCAGCATTTATCAGAGATCATAATGTCTTCTCTTTTTACTTTAGTGCTGCGGAGCCAACGGTCAAGAATTTCTTCAGATTTTGCAATACCGTTGCCTTTTCCGTAATAACGGCCGGTATCGATCATGGTGCCGCCTTTTTCTACATAAAGGTCCATCATTTTATGTGCTTCTTCTTCAGCATCAAGAGAGAACCATGCGGTACCGAAAATGAGTTTCGGGACGGGTTTGTCGAGTCCTCGTACGTTAATGTACTCCATTGTTTCATTTCCTTTCATAAAATTTTCTATCATTGTTTTGCTTGTTTATAAAATAACATATCTGAAACCATAATTTCAATAATATTTCAATAATTTCAGAAATAATTTCAAACTTTGTAATTTTTGTACAAAATTATTTACTAAATATATGTAAGTTGTCGAAATATATTTTCTAATTTTTTCACGTAAGAAACCTTTTCCTGAAATTTCTGAAATTTTTCCTTTATTTTTTCAAAAATGTGTGCTATAATTTCAATATACTGAAATCCATTACAAAAGAGGCATTCATCCCAATGCAAGTTACTCAGAAAGAAATAGCAGGACACGCAGGAGTTTCCCGTGCAACAGTTTCAAGGGTTTTTAACAATCCCGATATCGTAAAACCACATCTTGTAAATAAGGTATATAAAGCAATGCACGAACTTGGCGTTGAACTCAATGGAAACGAAATTTCCGAAGATAAACGCAACAATGTTCTTGTCGTTGTAAAAGATTTTACTTATTCCCTTTTTGCTTCCCTTATTTCCGGTGTTGCAGAAGCTCTTAACCGCGAACGTCTTACAATGGTTCTTTGCAACAGCAACGGAAATATTGATATTGAAAAAGAATATGTAATGATGGCATGCCGCGAAGGATACGTCGGAATAATTTTTGTAACCGCTCTTGATACTCCGGAATACCGCAATATGCTCAGCGAAATTTCCATTCCGGTAGTTATGCTTAACCGTAAAATAGACGGAATAAATTACGACTCCGTTCAGTTGGCACACTTTGATTCCGCACAGACAGCAGTCCGCTATCTTCAGAAAATGGGGCATCAGCGCATAGCTCTTTTAACCACAAAAACTGAATCTACCAACACTCGCGACGAAAAAGTCGGATTTATGAATGCTCTTGTTGAATCCGGTCTTTCCTTCGCACAAGCAGAAAAAAGCGTATTTTATGAAGATATGACGTATGCTGACGGCGCAAATTTTGCAAACAAATTTGTTCGCGAAGGATATGATTTTACCGCTCTTTACATTTTGAGCAGCGAGCAATGCGTTGGTTTTGTTGCAAGATTTCAGCAGCTCGGTAAAAAAATCCCTGATGATTTGAGCCTGATTGCTCTTAATCGGGTCCCGATGCTTCTTGAAACCGGCACCAGTATTACAACTCTTGATCAGCCTTCCGAGGAAATGGGAATGAAAGCAGTCGAACTTCTTCTTAAACGTGCCGCAAATCACAACATTGGTCACACCAATGTTCAATACAGTGCCACTCTTCAAGAAGGTTTTAGCATCAGGAAAATTTCATTATTTTAATAAAAAAACGATAGCCATTTAGTAGCTATCGTTTTTTTATTTAATCAATTCTTTCTTATTTCCCCCGACCTGTTCTCCTGTGGTGCAGCCAACTGTTCCCAACCCCTGTCCATAGAATGGCTATTTTAAGCCGTTTATTCGTTTTTGGAATGATTTCCTGCGGTGTCGCCTACCAAAAACACATACCCTCCACCACCGGAAAACGCGAAAAATTTGCCTTCTCCCCATCTGCCCGACATTTCCGTTTTCAATTTATGTGGTTTTATTCTCTCCTCCCCCGCTCCGAACCCCTGCATAATTTCCCCTTTATTCAAGCCATTTTTCAAAAACATCTTTTGAAAACGCTCTTAAAATAAGCAAACAAAAAACGGATAGCCACTTCCTCGTGACTATCCGCTTTTATTTACCACTTTTTCCGTGGTTTTTGTGGTGGAGGCGATTCATCTTCCCGGTGCTCAAGAGAAAACGCAATTTGTTTTTGAGCACGCGGCAAGTGTAACTGCCGATTACAGCCGTGCTCGGAAATCGCCGGTGTGGGCAGATGTTGGTGGAGGGATAAAGTTTCGCGAAGTAATAAGTTTTGCAGACGATAATTTCCTGCAAATCAAAAAAGGACCTGTTCGCAATCCGAACAGGTCCTTTCCTTTTACTGCTCAACCGGCAAGGATGTAATAATTTTTACAACAAATTTTCTGATTATGTTTGCGTCGATTGCGGTGATTTTTCCGTCACCGTCAACGTCGCCGAGAATTATCTGCTGTTCGGTGGGTTTTCTGAGTTTCGCAACAACAAGGCGGATGTAATATGCGTCCATTACGTCAACTTTTCCGTCAAGGTTGATGTCGCCGATTTCATATCCTTTCGGCGGGATTTCCTGAGTTTCGTAATAATCGCAGTTTTCACAGTCTCTGCGTTCCTCGCCCGGTTCCGTCGGAGTTGCTTCCGTTACTGTATACCATTCGCCGAAACTGTGAGCGGTTGCTTCAACGTAAGAATCAACGTAGCTGTCACCGCAGACGGAACAGGTATGGGTTGTGTAGCCTTGTTCTGTGCAGGTGGGTTCGGTTATAACGGATTCGTAATTATGTCCGGTCGCAGAAATAATTTCCTGTGCGACAAGAATCTCGCCGCAGACGGAACAATGCTTACCTTCGGTAAGACCCGTTTCGGTGCAGGTAGGTGCGACAGCTTCGTCGATTACTTCGGTGTGACCGGTTGCAGGAACAACATTCTGTTTTACAAGAATTGTATTACATACGGAGCAATGTTTACCTTCCGTAAGACCCGTTTCGGTGCAGGTCGGTGCTACCGCTTTGTCTATTACTTCGGTGTGGCCGAGAGCCGGAACAACGTTCTGTTTTACAAGGATTTCGCCACAGACAGAGCAATGTTTACCTTCGGTAAGACCCGTTTCGGTACAGGTGGGTGCTACAGCTTTATCGGTTACCTCGGTGTGGCCGGGTGCAGGAACTACGTTCTGTTTAACAAGGATCTCACCGCAAACGGAACAATGTTTACCTTCGGTAAGACCTGTTTCGGTGCATGTAGGCGCTACCGCTTTATCAATTACTTCGGTGTGGCCGAGTGCCGGAACTACGTTCTGTTTTACGAGAACTTCTCCGCAGACGGAACAATGCTTGCCTTCGGTAAGACCCGTTTCCGTGCAAGTAGGCGCGACCGCTTCGTCGATT
>JAZQUO010000065.1:0-17814 GCA_045631325.1 Oscillospiraceae bacterium | reverse complement strand
TGCAATTCCGTCCTCGTGGCCAAGAGCGAAATCGATATCGTCGGAAAGGGACTGAACGTGGCTTTTGTTGGTGGCGGAAGCAATTACAAAATAATCGCCGATGCTGCTGATTTCGCCGATTTTAAGTACGCGAAGTCCGATTGCTTTTTTGCTGTCAAGGATTTTTGCGATTTTGAGTGCAAGATCTCTGGATTCCATTGAATCATTTCCTTTCATCATAAGTTATTTCAACGTTTTTATATTCTTCAAGAAGTGCTTCGGTGTCCTTCCCTTTCGGAAAACCTCTTTTTTCAAGGTCGCCGGCAATCCAGCGGACTCCGTATGCAATTCCTTCGTCAAGGCTGTAATCCGTAAGGTTTCTGGTATATTCCGCGTCCGGATAGTTTCTTTCGGCGCTTGTAAGATCAGCCATATAGACAACTTTTTCGAGTATGCTCATATTTCCTCTTCCGGAAGTATGGTAACGAACTGCGTTGAGCACGTCTTTGTCGCAGACTCCGATTTCGTGCTCAGAATAGATCGCCCCGGCAATGGAATGCCACAAAGCCGGTGATTTAAGGGTGTCTTCATCAAGTTCGATTCCGGCGTTTTTGATTATCGCAAGCTGTTCCTCATTCGGAATACCTTTGCAGATATCGTGGATAAGTCCTGCAAATTCGGCTTTTTCCGGGTCGGCGCCGTATTTTTTTGCCAAAAACACCGCTCTTTCCGCAACGTTGAGGGAATGAGCATATCGGTGCTCGTTCATTCTTGATTTGAGCACCGATTTTAATTCTTCCAAAGGAAGGCTGCAGAATTCAAGGCTGTTCATCATTCCGCCTCTTCTTCGCCCGGATAAGTTGCAATTGCCGGGACTGCTGCGGGAAGATAGAAACCTCTTCCGCAATCGATTATTTCGGAACCCGTTTCGCTTACCGCGAAAGTGATATAGAAACAGTCTTCATAAGCGCCGTAGAAGTTGAGGTTAAGAATTCCGTTTTCGCGGAGCATAATGCTGTGGAAATAACCCGCCTCTTCCGCAATATAATCAAGTTCCTCTTCCGTTGCGTTCGGATAATATTTTTCAAGAAGCTCGTCAATAAGTCCCTGTTTATAGATCACGTCTATAACTTCGGAACCGGCTTTATATGCCCTGAGGTCTGCGCGGCGGAGAGAATCGTCTGCGCCGTATTCACGGAACTCGCCGTTTTCAAGATAGAACCAGTATTTTTTGGTGGTGGGTTCCTGTTCTTTTGCTTTTTCCTCGTCCTCAAAATAATCGAACGAAGTGAATTCCGCGGTAAAATCTTTTCCGCCGAGATATTCAAGATTTTCAAAAATACCGGAAACGGCGGTTTCGTAAACCTTGCTGTTTTCAATTCCGAAAACATAAGTAAGTCCGTCGTCAAAGTTTTCCGCAAAGAGGAAGGGAGTTCCCTCGACGGAAATAACTTCCGGGTTCTTCCATTTTCCGCTTTGGTTGAGTTCAACCGCATAGTTTTCGTTGACGTACCAGAGAACGCCTTCGAGATATTCGTTTCCGGCTTTTCCGCAGAAAGCGAACGCTTCGGAAGTTCCGTCGCCGTCAAAGTCGTCAAACTGGAACCAGATGGTCTGGCCTTCGCTGTAATCGGAAAGCTTGTCGCGGATAACTTCCTCCGCGTCGATGTCCCTTGTCTGCTGTTCCATATCGACTTTTCCTACGAGGTCATCAAGAAAACCTTCATAACTTTCCTTCCAACCGCTTGAACATGCGGAAAGGCAAAGCACCATAACCGCGGTCACAACGGCGAAAAGAATCATTGTTTTTTTAAACATTTTTTCCTCCTGGATATCGGTCAGTTGTAATAAAGATAATGATCCCAGATATAATCGTCAACGCCTTCGGGAACCATCGAGGAAATGTCGTCCGCCCGGCGGACTGTTTCCCTTACGGAAGTTGAAGAAATTTCCTTTACGTCAATGGGCACGATCCTTACCGTTGCGCCGTAGCTCCGGAGAACGGCTGCTTCCGCTTCAAGGGCGGAATCGTCCTCCCAGTTTCTTGCGGCAACCGCAAGAACGGCTTCGTCGGTGATTTTGTGCCATGCATACCATCTCTGGAAATAAAGGAGCATATCCCCGCCCATGAGAAGATAGAATTCGTCGTCGGGATAAATTTCCCGAAGCTGGGCAACGGTATCCGCCATATAACCTTCGTCTTCGCGTTTTATTTCGATATCGGAAACTTCGAATCCTTCAAGTTTTCCGAAAGCGAGATTGCACATATTCATTCTGTGTTCCGAAGGAGTCATGGCAAGTCCTTTTTTATGGGGCGGCTGATAGGCCGGAATCACGATTATCTTATCAAGAGAAAGCTCTTCCTTAAAAGTAAGCGCGGCGTTGACATGGCCGACATGAACAGGGTCAAAACTTCCTCCGTAAATACCGATTTTCATTGGTTTCTCCTTTTTTGATTAAGGAAGGATGATTTTGGGTTCTTTAAGGTTGCGTTTGTAAACGACAAATTTTCTGCCGATTACCTGAACTGCTTCGCAGCCGTTGATTTTGTTCACAACTTCCTCGATTGCTTCTTTGGAAGAAACGGGGGAAGTTTCAAGAACAGAAACTTTTACGATTTCTCTTGCAACAAGAGCTTCGTCAATGTTGCCGATTACGGATTCGGTAACGCCTTCTTTGCCAACAGTCACAACTGCGGGAATTCCGTTTGCAAGGCTGCGAAGATAGGCGCGCTGTTTTGTAGTGATCATTTGAATTTCTCCTTATAATTTTATATCAACTTTTTGTTGGTTTCGTGTTTCAGTCAAAAATTGCTTTCGCAAAAGCTTCCGGGTCAAAAGGCTGGAGGTCCTCCGCCTTTTCGCCGACTCCGATGAATTTTATCGGAATATCAAGTTCCTTGCGGATTCCGATTACAACGCCGCCTCTTGCGGTGCCGTCGAGTTTTGTAAGTACAATACCGGTTATGGGGCAGGCGTTTCCGAATTCCCTTGCCTGGTTAAGAGCGTTCTGGCCGGTTGTTCCGTCAAGAACAAGAAGGGTTTCAACGGAAGATTCCGGTGCTTCCCTTTCGATTACTCTTCCGATTTTTGCAAGTTCGTCCATAAGGCCTTTTTTGTTCTGAAGGCGTCCTGCGGTATCGCAGATTATAACGTCGGCTTTTCTTGCTTTGCCTGCGGCAATTGCGTCAAAAACAACGGCCGCCGGGTCGGAACCTTCGGAATGTTTAACAAGTTCTGCTCCGCATCTGTCGGTCCAGACTTCAAGCTGGTCGATTGCTGCTGCGCGGAAAGTATCCGCCGCGGCAACAACAACTTTTTTGCCTTCGTCAATAAAGTTTTTCGCAAGTTTTCCGATGGTGGTGGTTTTTCCCGCACCGTTTACTCCGATCATCATGATGATCGCGGGTTTGTTTTCAATGCTGAGTTCCTGTCCGCCGCGAAGCATTTCCGCAACGACTTCGTACATCATTTCACGGACTTTTTCCGGGTCGGAAACTCCTTCTTTTTTAACTCTTTTGCGAAGTTCCTCGCAAATTGCGCCTGCGGTGACCGCGCCGGTATCCGCAAGAACAAGAGCTTCCTCAAGTTCGTCAAAAAGGTCTTCGTCAACGTGACCGCCGGAAAAAACGTCGTCAAAACGTTCTTTAAGCGATTCTCTTGTTTTTTTAAGTCCTTCGCTGATTTTGCTGAAAAATCCCAAAGTATGTTCCTCCTTTTTATTGAGCCTCCCTTGTCAAAGGGAGGTGTCAGCCGAAGGCTGACGGAGGGATTCCTTTACAAATTCATCGATGAATCTGCAAACACCCTCAAAATTATGATTTATTTCGCCGTTTGGAATTCTCAAAACGGTCAAATCACGTTTTTCAATTTTTTCGGTTCGGATTTTATCTTTCAAAATTCCGTCTTTTGTATAATGCTGACTTCCATCAAGCTCAATTACAAGCCTTGCTTTGTGGCAATAAAAATCAGCAATATAATCGTCAATTACTTTTTGCCGCAAAAAACGTTCGGGATGATCCTTCAAAAAATCGTACCAAAGATGTTTTTCTTCTTTGGTCATGTTTTTTCGAAGTTCCTTCGCATTTTCAGTAAGCTTTGGATTATGCCGGTAATTCATTTATGAATCCCTCCACCGCTTCGCGGTCCCCCTCCCTTTGACAAGGGAGGCTTTTAATCGTCGCTTTGAAGCTGTTTTTCAAGCCATTGTTCCTTGGTGATGAGAACCTGGCGGGGTTTGCTTCCTTCGAAAGGACCGACAATTCCCCGTTCTTCCATCTGGTCGATGATTCTTGCGGCTCTTGCATAACCAAGCTTGAGTTTTCTTTGAAGCATGGAGGTCGAAGCCATTCCCATTTCAATTACGCATTCGATTGCGTCGTCAAGCATATCGTCGCCTTCGTCGAAACCGCCGCCTTCGGAAGCATAATCTTCGGAAGCTTTCTTGCCTTTTTCCTTAACGGCAAGTTTTTCGATATCGTCGAGGATTCCTTCGTCATAGTTTGCCTGGCCGCCGTTTTTAACAAAACGGACAACTTCCTCAACTTCCCTGTCGGAAACGAAGCAACCCTGAACGCGGCGCATATCCGTCTGGGGATAGAAAAGCATATCGCCTTTTCCAAGGAGTTTTTCCGCGCTTCCGTCGGAAATAATGGTTCGGCTGTCAACCTGGGAAGAGGTTTTGAAAGCGATTCGGCTTCCGATGTTTGCTTTGATAACGCCGGTGATAACGTCAACGGAAGGACGCTGGGTCGCAACAACAAGATGCATGCCTGCCGCTCTTGCAAGGGCGGCAAGGCGGTTGATGGAATCTTCAACTTCGTTCGCCGCAACAAGCATAAGGTCCGCAAGCTCGTCGATTATAATTACAACTTTCGGCATTCTCTGCATATCGTCACGGGAATCCGCAAGTTTGTTGTAACCCGCAATATCGCGGACTCCGTTATCGGCAAAAAGCTGGTAACGTTTAAGCATTTCGGAAACCGCCCAGTTAAGAGCGCCTGCCGCTTTTCTCGGGTCGGTGACAACCGGGATAAGAAGATGGGGAATTCCGTTATAGACGGAAAGTTCAACGACTTTCGGGTCGATGAGAAGAAGTTTTACTTCGTCCGGGTTCGCTTTATACATAAGCGAAATTATCATCGAGTTTATGCAGACGGATTTACCGGAACCGGTTGAACCCGCAACAAGAAGATGGGGCATTTCCTTAAGGTCCGCAAGAACAACATTGCCGACAATGTCTTTTCCGAGAGCAACGGTGAGTTTCGATTTTGCTTCCTGGAATTCTTTCGATTCGATAAGTTCGCGGATGTTTACGATATCTCTGTTCTTGTTCGGAACTTCGATTCCGACCGCTGCTTTTCCGGGAATCGGCGCTTCGATTCGGACTCCCTTTGCAGCAAGGTTAAGGGCAAGGTCGTCGGAAAGGCTTGCGATTTTGCTGACTTTAACTCCCGCGCCGGGCTGGAGTTCATATCTTGTGACGGCGGGGCCGCGGTTTATGTCGATAACTCTTGCGGAAACGCCGAAACTCTGAAGAGTGTTGGTAAGGGTGTCTGCGTTTTTGCGGAGTTCTTCGGTGATATCTTCGTCGTTTGCGTTGTCGCGAAGCTGAAGAAGATCGGTGGGCGGGAAAGTATAGGGAAGGCTTTCAAGATCGTCCATGATTTCGGTGATTCTTTTTGCCTGTTCGTCCGCAAGAACTTTCATTTCCGCTTTTTCAATTTTCTTTGCGTTGGCCTGGTCGACCATTGCCTTGCTTATAAGTTCTTCAAGAGCGGGATCTTTTGCTGCAGCTTCCGCCATCTGTTCTTTTGCGGGTTTGAAACCCTCAATCTCCTCTTCTTTCGGAACCTCAACTTCCATATGCGCTTTGAATCCGTTTATGGGTTCTTCGCGAATTGCGGTGGGTTTCGGCTTGTCCTGTTTAACGGTCGTGACCGGAACGGAAGGAACAGCCGGTGCAGCAACAGAAACGGGTTCGTCATCAAGCGGAATATCTATCATCTTTTCCGAAGGACCGATTTCCTTAACGGGAGCATCGACTGGCGGAATTTTCGAAACGGGTGTTTCGGTTTTTCCGATAAGTTTTTCTTTGGAACGTTTTACGGAATCTTCGGTTTCTTTGGAAACATATTTCGGGCCGTCATCAAGAGGAATATCGATTGCGGTCATTCTTCTTGCTTCGGAAACCGCTTTATGCTGTTCAACCTGTTCGGTATAAACGGTTTTAACTTTTTCGCCGACTTTTTTTGTTTCCTTCGCAAGACCGATAAGGGTCGTTCCTGTAAGAAGCATAAGAACAACGATTATAAGAACAATTCCGACTATTACCGCCGCAAGTCTTCCCATAAGAGCAATGGCGGTAAGTCCGTAAATTGCAGAAAGAACGCCGCCGCCGGTAAGTTCTTTTCCGTATGTATAAAGCTGACCGATTTTATTGAAAGCGCTTCCCTCAAGAACCATGTTTTCGCTGAAAACAGTTGTGATTCCCGAAAGAAGGATTATAAGCGCAAGGCTTTCGTAACCCTGGGCTGCCGTTGAAAAGGTCGGTTTTTCAAGGGTGTTCATAACCGCAAGATAAATGAAAACCGGTCCGATTAAATATGCGCACCAACCGAAAAGGCCGAAAAGCGCAAAGTGCATGCTTTGCCAGAGGTTTTCGCCTTTAACAAGAGTCATTGCAAGAAAAATTATTCCAAGCGCAAAAAATCCGATTGCATAAAGCTGGCGGCGGGAAGAAATCTCGGCCGCTGTCGGTTTTCTTGAAGAGGATTTTGTTCCTTTTTTTGTGGTTGTCTTTTTTGTTGCAGCCATTTTTAAAAGCCTTCCTTAAAATGTAATAAAAGTTCCTGTGATATGCTCAAAAATTCCGATTGCGGTGATTATAATACCAAGAGGAATCAGATACCACGCAAACTTTGTGAATTTGTCGTTTTTAACAAGAAGTTTAACTGTTTTTATTGCGGCAATTCCCACAAGCAAAGCAACCGCCATTCCGATAAGGGCGGCGACCCAGTTTATTTCAACTTCGCCGGAAATTGCGGCGGGAACTTCAAGAATGTTTGCCGCAAGAACCGCCGGAACGCCCATGATGAACGAAAAAGCAACCGCCTGCTCTCTGGAAACACCGAGGATAAGTCCGGCGGAAATTGTTGAACCGGAGCGGGAAAGTCCCGGAAGCGGAGCGATTCCCTGCATTATTCCCATTCCGAGAGCCTGCTTCCAGCTCATGTTTTCTGCGGAGGAACCGCCTTCTTTAACGCATTTTCCGGAAACAATAAGCAAAGCGGCGGTAAGAAGGAAGCAAAGTCCTTCAACAACAATGTCATTATCGGTTGAAAGGGAATTGTAAAAATCGGAGATAAAATAGAAGAAGCAAAGGGGAAGAAGGCTTATGATGAAAAGGAAGATAAGTCTTCTTGAACCGGTCATGTTATTCCTGTCGAATTTTCCGGTGAAGATCTCCTTCGCCATGGAAAAGAATTCTTTTACCATATCAAGAAGTTCTTTCCAAAAAGCGATCGCAACCGCAAGAAGAGTTCCGAGATGGAGAAGGATCGAATAAATTCCTGCGGCTTCACCGCTGTTTCCGGTGAAATGCTGGTAAAGGGAAAGATGTCCGCTTGAGGAAACCGGAAGAAATTCCGTAAGTCCCTGGATTATTCCCTGAATAACTGCGTCAAAAATGCTCATTTTTTCTCCTTATATGTAGCCGCAAAGCGGCGGTTCAGTTTTTTCTGATGTGACCGGGGGAGTATTCCGATTTAAGGTAATTTTTTAAATCTGTTGAAACAAGGCGTGAAACGGAAAAACCGGAAGGAGTCATCCTTCCCTCAAGAAAGCCGCCATTTATATCCATCGTAACCGGTTCCGGAATATCCGCCGGAAAAATCCGGTCGAAAGGTTCGGTCGTCCAAAGGATCATTCCGTCTGCCTCCCTTCAATTTTTGAATAAAGGCATTTTATTGCGTCGGAAAGTCCGCCGAGATTGTCAATAAGTCCTTCGGCAACGGCCGCTTCACCGTCAAGAACCGTTCCGACGTCGGTTATAAGTTCGCCGGTGTTGAACATAAGCTCGCGGAAGCGTTCAGCTTTGATATTTGAATTTTCCGTGACAAATTTTGTAATGCGTTCCTGCATTTTATCAAAATAGGAAAGAGTCTGGGGAACGCCGAGAACAAGTCCGTTCATCCGAACGGGATGAATGGTCATTGTTGCGGAAGGAACAATAAAGGATTCCTTTGCGGAACAGGCAAGAGGAACGCCTATTGAATGTCCGCCGCCGAGAACGAGAGAAACGGTCGGCTTGCTCATTCCGGAAATAAGTTCCGCAATTGCAAGACCCGCTTCAACGTCGCCGCCGACTGTGTTAAGCATCACGATAAGGCCTTCAATTTCCGGGTCCTCCTCGATTGCAACAAGCTGGGGGATAACGTGTTCATATTTTGTGCTTTTGTTCTGGGGCGGAAGAATATAGTGTCCTTCAATCTGTCCGACTATTGTAAGGCAATGGATGCAGTGTTTGCCTTTTGTTTTTATAACCGAACCGGTTTCGATAATCTGGTCGGTCTGGGTTTCGGTTTCGTCCCTTTCGTTTTCTTCGGGACAGTTTCTGATTTCCTCTGACATACTTTCAAAACCTCCGGAGTTTTTTAATATTATGCTTCGGATTTTTGTTTATATGCGTCAGAGCCTATTTTCGTAAATTACATTATACCAAAATAATATTAATTATACAAGTATAATTTATTATACAAATAAAAAGCAAAAAGGACGGAAAAATCCGTCCTTTTTGCTTTTATCGGCAATATAATTAAAAAATTTTGTAAAAGGTTTGTTCGCCGGGGAAAAAACGCATGAGCATCAACATTTTTGCTTTTTGAGCATGGATGTTTTATTCCTGCGGAATACCCTCGTCAGCAACTTTCTGAAGTCTTAAATAAAGATTGTCAAGAGTATCGTAAACCGTTTCGCGGTCAACATCATCAAAAATTCCGCCGGAAATCGCCGCAATGGCGGCTCTCGAAGTTTCGGAAACATATTCCGCAAGTTCTTTTCCTTTTTCGGTAAGGGTTATTTTTGAACGGTAGGTTCTTACAATTTTCTTTTCTCTTTCAACAAGACCTTTTTCTTCCATCTCCGCGATGATTCTTGAAACGGCGGCTTTGTCCTTGTCGCAGATTTCGCAAAGTTCGGAAGAAGTAAGACCTTCTTCATAACGGCGAAGAGTTGCAAGATACTGGGCAAAGGCACCTTTGTATCCGTGTTTTACCATTTCAATTCTTTCGATTTTCTGAATCTGGCGGTGAATTTTTGAAATTATGTATAAAAACTGTTCAAAACGGCTTATCATATCAAATTCTCCTTTTTCCGGTTTGTAAAATTGATAAAATCAATACTTCTGTTATTAATTATACAGTGCAAAAATTGACTTGTCAACAAATTGACCGAAAAATATTTCTTGTTGCGGTAAATAATATGTGATACAATATTAAATTGTAAAAAACGATTTTCTGAAAGGAGATATCTTTCAATGACAGATACAATGAAAGTAATAATCGGCGTTTTGCTTCCGTTCCTCGGAACTTCCCTTGGTGCCGCTTCGGTTTTCTTTATGAAAGGCGAAATGAACCCGAAACTCCAGAAAGCCCTTCTCGGTTTTGCTTCCGGCGTTATGATCGCCGCTTCGGTCTGGTCGCTTATAATGCCCGGAATCGAAATGGCGGAAGCCGCAGGAAAAATCGCATGGCTTCCCGCTGCGGCAGGCTTCCTCGGCGGAATGTTCTTCCTGCTTGTTCTCGACAGCCTTATTCCCCACCTTCATCTTAATTCCGACAAACCCGAAGGACGAAAATCCACCCTCGGAAAATCCTTCATGCTTGTTTTTGCCGTTGCTCTCCATAACCTTCCGGAAGGAATGGCAGTCGGCGTTGTTCTTGCGGCAATGTTAAGCGGCGAAAGCGTTATCACAACCGCCGGCGCCTTTGCTCTTGCAATCGGTATTGCGATCCAGAACTTCCCGGAAGGCGCAATTATTTCGATGCCTCTTGTGGGAACCGGTCTTTCCAAAGGAAAAGCTTTTAAATACGGTTTCCTTTCCGGTGTTGTTGAACCTCTCGGCGCTTTGATGACCCTTGCGCTTGTTTCCTTTATCGAACCGGTTCTTCCGTTTATCCTTTCCTTTGCCGCCGGTGCAATGATTTACGTTGTTGTTGAAGAACTTATTCCCGAATCCCAGGACGGCGAACACAGCAATATCGCAACAATCGGTGTTGCAATCGGTTTTGCCCTTATGATGATCCTCGATATCGCGCTTGGATAATCTGGTGATTTTATGATAAAAGTTGTTGCCGCAATAATTGAAAAAGACGGAAAAGTTTTATATTGCCGCCGCGGTCCTGGCGGAAACTGTCCCGCTCTCTGGGAATTTCCCGGCGGAAAAATCGAAGAGGGCGAAACCCCTTTTGAAGCGATAATCCGCGAAATCCGCGAAGAACTTTCCGCGGAAATCGAACCTTCGGGAATTTTCTGTGAATATCCTTTTTCCTATCCGGAAAAGGAAATCTATTTTTATTTCATCCGGGCAAAACTTCTTTCCGAAAAAATCGAACCGACTTTCCATTCCGAAATAAAATGGCTTTCCCCTTCCGAAGCGGAAAACCTTGAATTCTGCCCTGCGGATATTTCCGCTGCCGAAAAACTTAAAGGAGAGTATAAAAAATGATAAATTCTACTCTTTGTTATATTGAAAAAGACGGAAAATATCTTATGCTCCACCGCGTCAAAAAAGAAAACGACGCCAACAAGGATAAATGGATCGGAATCGGCGGAAAATTCGAGGATAAGGAAAGCCCGGAAGATTGCATTCTTCGCGAAACAAAAGAGGAAACGGGACTTACCCTTACGGATTACCGCTACCGCGGAATCGTAACTTTCGTTTCCGATAAATGGGAAACGGAATATATGCATCTTTTCACCGCAACCGGTTTCGAAGGCGAACTTATCGATTGCGACGAAGGGGAACTTGAATGGATAAGCCGCGAAAAGCTGGATTCTATCCCGAAATGGGAAGGGGATAAAATCTTCCTTGAGCTTCTTCAGAAAGGCGAACCTTTCTTTTCACTTAAACTCCGATATGAAGGCGAAAATCTTCGGGAAGCGGTTCTTAACGGAAAACCGATTTTGTAAAAAGGTGATTTTTAATGTATTTTAAAACGAGAGAAGAGGAAGTTATCTTCCTCAAAAAACTCTGGTCAAAAGAAAAAGTTCCCTGCCCGGTCTGCGGCCACGAATTTCTTGAATATCTCCACAAAAAAGCAAAGAAAAGCGATACGGAATGGAAATGCCCCGGATGCGGCGAAATTTTCCGGACTATAAATATGCTGATGGATCTTCCGGAAAAATAAATCCGGTTGACAAAACCCTTGCAAGAAAGTAAAATATAAAAGCAATATTGATGCCTCCTTAGTTAAATGGATATAACAAGTCCCTCCTAAGGATTAGTCGTAGGTTCGATTCCTACAGGGGGTGCCATAAAAAGGCTGTGCTGTTTGCACAGTCTTTTTGCTTTTTTTGTGCAAACAGAGTTAAATGGATATATGAACCCGACCTATTTGCGAAATCAAAGATTTCGAATGGGTCCCCGGAACCATAATACGGACTTCGTCCGTATGAACAAGTCCCTCCTAAGGATTAGTCGTAGGTTCGATTCCTACAGGGGGTGCCAACAAAAAAACGCCCGTTTTTAACGGGCGTTTTTTATTTTAGTGAATGTATCAGATTTCCACAATTTCGCCTTCCTGGCCGCAGATTCCGGCGGCATTTGCTTCGTCGGTATCGATATGCATTGCAAGGGCGGAAGTGGGGGTTACTCTTACGAGAACGTCGCCGAAAATTGTTTTGCGTTCCGGAGAATTGATTTTTACGCTTACGATCTGTTTATCAACAACGCCGAGTCTTTCTGCGTCTTCCGGAAGCATATGGATATGGCGCATTGCGATTATAACGCCTTCGGAAAGTTCAACTTCGCCGCAGGGACCAACAACCTTGCAGGGTGCGGAACCGCCGAGGTCGCCGCTTTCACGGATGGGGGCGGAAATTCCGATGGAACGTGCGTCGGTAAGGGAAATTTCAACCTGGGTCTGTTTTCTGGTGGGTCCGAGAATGGTTACTCCGGAAAGGGTGCGCTTCGGGCCGACGATATCAACTTTGTCGTAAGTTGCAAACTGGCCGGGCTGGGAAAGGTCTTTTCTGAATTTAAGTTCATATCCTTCGCCGAAAAGGGTTTTAAGGTCCGCTTCGGAAAGGTGAACATGTCTTGCGGAAGTTTCGACAATAAAGGTTTTGCTCATATTTTCCTCCAAATTGTATTATTATGGCAATATTGTACAATAAGTTTTTAAATAAAACAAGGAAAAAGGCGTTTTTTGTAAATTTATCCTATTTTGATTTCCATATTATGAAAAGTATTGCGGAAATTGCAAAGTTTCCGATTCCCATAATAAAGCCGATATTGTTCCCCGCGCAAAAACCGAGAACCGCCGAAACAAAAAAGATAATCGCCGCCGCAAGAAAAAGCGGCGATTTAAGTTCCCTTTCCGGATTTTTGAAATAGATGATTACGGTGATTATTCCCGCAAGAAGAAAAACCGTTCCCCCAAACCAATAAACCATATCCAAATCCGAAAGAGCGATTATATAAAGCAAAGCCGCCATTGCGAAAAGTCCGAAAATATAAAACAGCATTATCTTTTTCTTTTTTACGGGTTTCGGATTTTCTTCTTTTTGAGGCGCAATTTCGTTTTCGATTTCATCCCGCAAAAGATAATCCGCCGAAACGCCGAAAAGATTGCTTATTATAAGAAGATTCGGAGAATCCGGCATTGTTTCTCCGCTTTCCCAACGGGAAACAGCCTGGCGCGAAACGCCGATTTTTTCCGAAAGCTCTTCCTGGGAAAATCCGTTCTTTTTCCGAAGTTCAAAAAGTTTTTCGCCGAAAGTCATTTTTTAAACCGCCTCCTTTTTACAATGCTATTTTAACAAAAAAGCGGCATTTGCCGCAAGAACTTTTGCGTTGCAAATTCCGCAACTTTATGTAACATCTGCCCGGAAGTGGTTTTATCATTCATCCTTTTTTTGGGAAATACGGATTCTTCGCTTTGTTCAGAACGACATTTGTCTGTCATTGCGGGCCTACGCAGGAAGGCGCGGCAATCCGTTTCTCATTTCTGCCCTCCGGGTTTTTGGGCAATCCCTCTTTCGTCACCTGTGGTGACACCTTCCCCTCTGGGAAGGCTTTTCGGAACGGTCAAGACCGTTCCCTACCGTGAATGGTGATAGCGACATAACCGAGCGAAAAAACAAAATGAAAACCGTTGCCGCCCCCGAGCGGCGACGGTTGGGATTAGGAATCTCCGTTCTTACGGTGGTGCGCTTTGTCCCCTAAAAAGGGACCAGCGGTCGCGGGAGCGACAGCAGGGGTGTACTTTTTCTTTCATGTACAACCCGGTTTCTTTTTATAAAAGAAACGGGGTTGTGTTAAAAAAGGCCTCTGGCCGTCATTTGCTTCGCCAATGCCACATTTCCTTGAGGAAAGTTAATAAAAGGGGCGGATTACTATCCGCCCCTTTTGATTAACTTTGGTACATGCTCGGATATGCGGGACCGTAAGCGGTTCCGCCGGTGTAATCCTCATAAAGCGTCGCAAGAACGTCTTTAAGGATATCGAGGGAACGCATGCTTCCGATTGCAAGAACGTCGATATCGACGTTATAGACTTTGTCGCCTTTGACGGCGGATTTCTTTTTATAATGGTCGCTTGTTTCAAGGTCGATAAGATGAATGTTTCCGTTTAAGAAAATTGCGTCCGGGTCGGTTTCCTTCCAGTTTTCCTCCGGGAAGTTATAACCGGAAAAACCTTCCGCGGCGTTTTTTATTCCGGCGGCGGAAAGGAGTTCATGTTCCATTGTTCCGCCGGTTATCATCATATAGTCAAGCGCGCGGATAAAAACAGCGGTTTTCTGTTCGCCGGAATACCGGAGAGCGGAAAGTGCGGAATCATATTCCGCAACGTATTTTTCGCCGTTTTCCGCTCCGTCAACCGCTCCGCCGAAGAAGACAGCGATCTGGCGGTAGATATTCCGGAGTTCATCAAGGCTTTGGGGCGCTTTTATAACGATAACTTCAATATTCATCTGCTGGAGTTCAATAAGAAGGCTTTCCTCATACTGCGCAAAGGTGAGGATGTATTCCGGTGCAGCATCCTTTATTGCGTCCATATCCGGAAGACGGACGGAACCGATATTGGTTTTCGTTTCCGCGCCGGAAAAACCGCAAAAATCCGGAACGGCGCAGATTTCTTCCGCAAGACCCATATCGAAAATATATTCCGCAAGGGCAGGGGAAGCAATTGCAACCTTTTCCGGTTTCGATTCAATTTCAACGCCGAATGCTGAAACGGGCCAATTGGGGTCAACGGGTTCAAGAATCTCCGGTTCATCCTCAACAGGAGGTTCCGGTTCCTCTTTTCCGATAAGTTCCGAAACCATATCGGTGAATTTTGTGATATCTTCGGCGATCTCGCATCCGCTTAACGAAAAAACAAGAAGCAAAGCGAGAACAAACGAAAGGATTTTTGTTTTTTTCAAGATATATACCTCCGTAAAAGCGGTAAAAATACAATTATCTATTTTAGATTTTATAATAAAAGCTGTCGAATGTCAATTTTTAAAGCCGCTTTTTCCCGAAAAGGGAATAAAAGAATATTGATTTGCGGAAGATTATGTTATAAACTGTATTTGTAAAAACATACCCTTTTTAAAAGGAGGAAGTTAAAAATGTTCCCCGTAAGCATGATAACCGGCGATCCCCTCTGGAATTCCCTTCCCGCCGCAAAAATAATAAATTATCCCCTTGAAAAAGCCGACTATAAACCCTATGCCCAGGCAAGAATCTGTGTTTCCAACGATGATTTATATATCCAGCTTCTTGCTTTTGAGGTTGAACCGGAGGAAAAAAGCGTTGTCGGTGCGGCAATAGCCCCTTTTTCCGAAGAAGACGGCGGAAAAAGATATTTCTGGCTTTCCGCCAACAGAAGCGGCGCAACGGTCTGTAAATTCATTGACGAAACAACAGGAAACGAAACCGACGTTTCAAAAAACGTTTCCGTAAGAATTTATACCGGCGAGGACGAACAGGGAGTTTACTGGTGCACAAATTTCACCCTTCCCCTTTCTCTTGTTGAAAAAATCTTCGGAAAAAGCTATCTTGTTCCCGGCGGCAGAATGAAAGGCAATTTCTATAAACTCTGCGACGGAAAAAGACCCCATTACGGAAGCTTCTGTCCGGCGGATTTCACCGATATAAATCCTCTCGGAAGCCGTTATTTCGGCGATTTTGAACTTGCTCTTTACTGATTGGAGGAAAAAACATGCCGAGATTTTTTGTTGAAAGCATTGAAAACGATTTTATTGAAATAACCGGCGACGATGCCCGCCATATTGCTCTTTCCCTTCGCATGAAAAAAGGCGAAAACCTTGTTCTTTGCGACGGAAAAGGAAAAGAAGCAGAAGCGGTTATCCGCGAAGCTTTTCCGGAAAGCGTTGTTCTTGATATAACCGGAAGAAGGGATTCCGTCGCGGAACCGGCAACGGAAGTGATCCTTTACCAGGCTCTTCCGAAGTTCGATAAACTTGAATACATAATCCAGAAATCCGTCGAACTTGGCGTTTCAAAAATCGTTCCGGTTCTGACTTCAAGATGCATTTCCCGTCCGGACGAAAAAACAATGAAGAAAAAACTGGAACGCCTCCGCAAAATTGCGGACGAAGCCGCAAAGCAAAGCGGCCGCGGAAAACTTCCGGAAGTGGGCGAACTGCTTAGTTTCAAAAACGCGGTGCTCGAAATGGAAAAAGCCGAAACTTCGATCTTCTTCTTTGAGCACGCCGAATATCCTCTCCGTGAAATAATGGAGAAAAGAACCGGCGGAAAAATCGCAATGATGGTCGGTTCCGAAGGCGGTTTTTCCGATGATGAAGCGAAATATGCTTCCGAGCACGGAGCTTTGATCGCGTCCCTCGGTCCGAGAATCCTCCGCTGTGAAACAGCTCCCGTTGCGGCACTTTCCGCAATTATGTATGCCGCCGGAGAAATGGAGATAAGATGAAGAACGGCAGATTTTTTGTTTTTGTTCTCTCTGCGGCAATGCTGTTTTCCGCTTCTGCCTGTTCAAAAGAACCTGTTGAGCACGAAGAACAGCCTATCGAGAACACAGTTATCATAAAACCGGCCGAAGAACCGGAAGAACCGGAAAGCAAAACCGAAATTGAGCACGAAGAGGAACCTTCCGAACCGGAAGAACCGGAAATTCCAAAACCGGAAGATGAATCGGTGCTCATTCTTGTAAATCCCTGGAATTATATCCCGGAAGATTATGCTCCGGAGCTTGAAACGGTTCAGGGAAAGTATAATCTTGACAAAAAAGCCGCCGAAAACGCAAGAAATCTTCTTGCCGCGGCAAAGGAAGCGGGATTCAATATGCAGCTTTGTTCCGCATACCGTACCGTTCAGAAATCCGCCCAGCTTTACGCCAACAAAGTGAACGAATTTATCGGTTACGGATATTCCGAAGCGGACGCAAAAACCGAAGCCGCAAAATGGGTCGCTCCTCCCGGAACAAGCGAACACCATACCGGCCTTGCAATGGACCTTGTTTCCGCCGATTACTGGAACTATTATTCCGATCTTGAGCACGATTACGAAAAATTCGATTCCTTTAAATGGATGTTTGAGCACTGCGCCGAATTCGGATTTATCCTCCGCTTCCCGAAGGATAAACAGGATATCACAGGAATCACATATGAACCCTGGCACTACCGTTTTGTCGGCGTTGAAGCCGCAAAATACATTATGGAAAACGGCCTTTGCCTCGAAGAATATCTTGAACTTATAAAATAAACCGAAAAAGACCGCCGCAAGGCGGTCTTTCTGTTTCAAAAACCCTGATGTAAAAGACTTTTGATGGTGAAAATTCTTCTTTTCGGCTAAAATTAAAGGCAAGGGAGGAATGCTTATTTATGGAAATCGGAAAACAAATCAAAAAGCATCGGACAGAGCTCGGACTTTCCCAGGAGGAATTTGCGGACAAAATTTTTGTGACCCGCCAAAGCGTTTCCAACTGGGAAAACGATAAAAACTATCCGGATATCAACAGTCTTGTTTTAATGGCTGAAATTTTTGGCGTTTCTCTCGATTCTTTGGTAAAAGGAGATATTGAGAAAATGCAGGAAGAAATAAAAAAAGAAGATATTGAATATTTTAACAAAGCAAATCGTCGGCTTACACTTGCATTTGTATGGGATTTTTTTATGCTTGTTCCAATGATTAAACTTTTCAAAATCTGGGGTGCGGTTATTTACGGAATAGTATTTATTCTTGGATTTATTGAAGCAATAAAAGTTGAAAAGCAAAAAAAGAAACTGGATGTTCAGACATATAAAGAGATAAACTCTTTTATTGAGGGAAAACGCCTTGATGAAATCGAAAAACAGCGCGAAATCGCAAAGCGCCCTTATCAAAAAGTCCTTGTCGCCATAGGCTGCGCCGTTGCCGCATTTCTTTTGACTTATCTTCTTGCGGTGGTTTTCAAGCTTGAAATTTAAAGACGGATTTTTCGCTGCGCTTGTAAGAAGGCGTGGCAATCCGTTTCTCTTTTCGTAACGGTCAGGATCGTTCCCTACCATGAATTGTGATAACAACATAACCGGGCGGTTAATCTGAAATGGGAACCGTTGCCGACCCCGAGCGGCGACGGTCGGAATTGGAAATCTCCGTTCTT
>JAZQUO010000064.1:0-45193 GCA_045631325.1 Oscillospiraceae bacterium | reverse complement strand
AGACACCTTCCCCTCTGGGAAGGCTGAACGGAACGGTCAAGACCGTTCCCTACCGTAAAGCGGCGGGGTTTATTAAAATGTCGTAGGGGCGCACCTATGTGTGTGCCCGTTTTTTATTGGACAGAGTTTGCCCCTCATCCGTCAAAACCTTCGGTTTTGACACCTTCCCCCAAGGGAAGGCTGCCCCTCCGGGAATATTTGTTTCAGAACATCTGCTGCACAGAATCAAAAAAGCTCCCTTTCGGGAGCTTTTTTGATTCTTACGAAAAGCCTTGCGGCGATTCAATTATTTTCTTTTACCGGTAACATATGCGGTTGCGGCAAGAACAACAATTGCGGAAACTGCGCCGACGGCAGAAACGGGAGCACCGGTTCCGGGGTTGACTTCGTCTTCTTTGTCAACAATTCTGGAAACGGTTCTGTACTGATGTTCTCCGCAAAGTTCGCAGGTGCGTACTTTAAGTCCGGAATAGAAGCGGGTCGGCTGTACAAGAACTTTCCAATCGCCCCATTTATGGTCGCAATCGGTTTTCGGTGCTTCTTTGCAGACGATGTCTTCTCTGCTGCGGACACGGATTCTCGGGAACGGACCTTCGGGAGCATTGAAGGTATCGTCATAGGAAGCAAGACCGGTTACGGTGATTTCGCATCCGACTTCGATATTTTCAACGTCTTTACCGGTGGTGATGTAACCGTCGATGAAAATTCTTGCAACGTTGCCTTCGGAATCTTTTACCATAATGGTCTGGATAAGTCCGTTTGCATATTCGAAGCTTTCAACAATTCCTTTAACGGTTACAAGTTTGCCTTCTGCGCTGCGGTCGTTAAGCTGTGCTGCGGTGATTTCTTCCGGAACAACTTCTTCGCCTTCGCCGAGAAGTTCAATGGAGGTTACCTGGAGTTCGGGTTCGCCCTGATAGAATTCGGTGGTACCGGTAATTCTTACAAGGTCGCCGATCTTATAGTTTCCTGCAACGGGGAAGCAGCAGATACCGCCGGTTGCATCCTGAACGTAGATGCAGTCGAAGAATGCGGTGTCTTTGTCATAACCGGAAGCGTTGGAAGTTACAACACCTTCGATGGTGTATTTATAACCTGCTTCGGTCTGTGCTCTTACTTCGGAAATAGAAGTTACGGAAACGGGGTTGATGTATGCAAGAAGGTTTTCGCATACTTTGTAGTTGGAATAGTTCTTTTCGGAACCGCTGTCTTCAATGGTTGCCTGAACTTCGAAGTTGGACATGAATGCCGCACCGGAAACAATGATAAGTCCCTGGCCTTCAATCTGTTCGGAAGCCATGATCATAAGTCTGTTGTCGCCTTCTGCATATTCATATTTGTATGCGGAAGCGCCGCCGAGACCGTCTTTATCAACGTCAACGGAATAAGTTCCGCTGTGGCCGAAGACAACGGGAGAAACGGTTTCGGGAAGAGTTCCGTCAACAGTATATACGGAAGCGCCGCCGTAATGGCTGAATACTTCGGTATAAAGTCTGTCGTGGGGATTTTCCGGATCCACTTCAACGCCTTCAACAAGGAAGTTATCGAAGTTGTAGCTGTTGAAATAGAGTCTGTATGCCTGGCCGCCGTTATAATCGTCGTCATATGTTGCATCATCGGCAATTCTGAGGGAAGAACCGAGAGCTTCGAGAACTGCGTTCTGAGTTGCTGCCATATGTTCCTCGGGTTTCATATTAAGGATGCTTGCAACATCAGGATAGTTTTCATAATGGTCGGACCAGCCGGCAAGAATTACGGTGCCGCCGTTTGCGTTGAATGCTTTAATTGCAGCAAGTTCTTCGTCGGAATAAACTTTAAGGGGATTGGAAGCCTGTGCTTCGGGAGATCTTCTGGAAGGAGCGGTAAGAATGAGTGCTTTATATTTCGGATTGGAACATGCTGCAACAAGATCTTCGCTGGAATAAAGGGTTACGGTACGAACGTTGTATTCGGAAGCAAGAAGGCTGAAGTTGCCCATGCTGTCTTTATAGTTTCCGTTTACGTATTCGTTGTAATGAGAAGCATCAATACCGATGTAAACAAGTTTATCTGCATCCTGAACGTCAAGTTCGATGTCCATTGTAAAGGTGTATTCAACGCCTTCGAGTTCAACAACAGCGGTTACGGTGATTTTGGTAACTTTTGCTGCTTCTGGAGTGAATGCAAAGCTTACGGACTGGCTTGCGGAAGCGGGAATTACATAGGTATTAAGGTCGGTTCCGATTACTTTTCCGCCTTCGGTGGTATAAACAAGGGATTTAACGGTTGCTTCGGAATCTTCGCTGTTGAAAAGGGTGGTTGTAATGGTGAGTTCTTCGCCGGTTACAGGGGTTGCGGTGGTGGTTTCAACTGCGGAGATACCGAGTTTAAGGCTTTCGCCTACCCAAACGGGAGCGGTTACGGCAAGGTCGCCGTCGCCTTCGGTGACTCTGATGTAATAATAGCTGTATTCGGGAGCAAGCTCAACGCTGAGAGTTCCGGTTGCAAGTTCTGCGGGATTATCCCAGACATGAGCAACTTTACCGGAGTTTACGATAACTTCAACTTTGCTGATGGAATCGGATTTATCCGGATCGTAAACAGTTACTTCGATATTGAGTTTTTCCGGAACTTCTTCGATGGAAGAACCAAGAAGCATTCCGTTGACAGTGTATCCGATTTCAAGGTTTTTATCCTCGGTGGAATACATTCTCATAGCGCGCATTGCGTCATAAAGGCCTTCTTCGGTGAAGTTGTCGGTAAGAACTACGTCACGGGCTTCGTTTGCGTTACCCCATTTACCTTTATGGTTATCCTGGTTGTTGGTAGGAGCAACGTGCCAGCCTTTATCAAGAGCCATGGTGTAATATTCATAGCTGGGAAAATAACCGCCTGCGCCAACCTGGCCTTCGCCGTTACCTACCTCAACAAGCTGGATGCGGCTGTCGATAAGTGCATCCCAATATGCAAAGTCGGAGAAAGTACCGAAAGTTGCGCCCGGGTGGTTGAACTGGTTGATGGAATCTGCGCCTTCGCTCTGGCTGAGAAGAGCATAATATGCTTTCATGCCTGCGTCAGCGGTTTTGTTGTTAAGAGTGGTGTTGTTTCTGGAAACAATACCGGGGGTGTTGAAGGTGTTCATATGACCGGGACCGCCGGACCAGGTCATTTCAAAACCGCCGATTGCAATAACTTCGCCCTGGCTTGCGTTGAATTCTGCAATGGTGTTTTTATAAGTGTTCCAAAGTCCCTGGCTTACGGAAGAAGCAAGGCTCATATCATAAAGAGCGCCTTCGGGGTTTGCGGTGGTTCCTGCGCTGGAACCGTCAAAATAGTTGGAATGGTCGGTAAATGCGACGAAATCAACGTTTGCGGATTCCGGAAGTCCTGCAATGTAATCAAGAGCGGATTCAAGGGAACCGGAACCGTCGGAATAAGTGGTGTGGCTGTGAAGCTGTCCGAAATAAAGTTCATACTGTGCTTTGCCTACGATGAAACTCCAGGTTTTGGATGCTTCTTTTCCGTCTGCACGAACAACGGTTACGTTAACGGTGGTTCTGCCTTCTTCCATATCTTCGGAAGGAGTATAGGTGATTTTGCCGTCTGCATAAACTGCGTCAACGGTTTCGCCTTTAACAGTCATGGTTACGGTTGCGCCTTCGCCTTCGTTGACGATGTCAGCGGAGATAACGGGGCGTTTGTCTGCGCCGGTCTGTGCGCCTGCTGCAGGAGAAACATTTTCAACGGAAGGTTCGTCGATGATGTCTGCAAACAGGGTGTGGTTAACGGCTGCGTCGCCTTCAAACTGAGCGGTGATTACAAGAACAGCCTGGTTTGCTGCTTTTGCAAGTTCTTCAGCAGGAACGGTTGCTGTATAAATTCCGCTTGCGGGACCTTCAACTGCAACGTCGCAGATTTCGGTTATTTCTTTGGTTTCAGCGTTCTGATAACCGAATTTAACTGCAAGAGTTCCTTCGATGATCGGGAATGCGCTGTTAAGTTCAAATTCAACGACCCAATCGCGGCCCATATATGCGCCTTCGTCGCCGCTGAGGATAGTTGCTTCGGGCATATGAACAACGCCGTTATAAGTGTTTACGCCTTCTTCAATGGGATAGAAGAAGAATTCATAAATATCATAATCGGTTACGTTGTACATGCTGTAGGTTTTGTAAGAATCGGAATAGTATTCAAGATACTGGCTGTAGCTTCCGTTATATTTTGCGGTTCTGCTTTCAAGGAAGAAACCGCCTTTTTTGCCTTCAAGAAGAAGCCAATCGGCATCTTCGGAAGCTTCCTTGGTATAGAAAGCGTTGTTTCCGGTGCCGTTGGAGCAAAGGTATCCGTAAGCTTCGTTGTAGAAACGGAAATAATCGCCGTTTCTGGAAACTTTGAATACAACGCCGCCGTTATCGGGCTGTACGGTTCTGGAACCGTCATCATAATCCCAGATTACGGAAACAACGTTTTCAATGCTCTTGTTGTCGTTTTCTGCACCGAGAACGCCTTCTGCGGAAGCGTTATAAATAACAACTTTATCGCCTTCGGAAGGAAGTCCGGTCTCTTCGGATTCGCCGCCTTCAACAACAAGATAGAACATCTGTGCAAAGAGTTCTTCGTTGCTGTTGTTGTAATAAGAGCTCCAGTTGTTTTTGTCTGCGTACCATTCGATATAGTTGCCGCGGACGGTGTTTTTGATATAGAAGCAATCTTCGGTTTTTGCGGGTTCGATTACCCAATCGGTGTTGACGTCGTCAAGAGGCATGCTGGAATAGCTTGCGCCGAGGGAAAGTTTTCTGCCGTCTGCGGTGGAGAAGGTGTAGCTTCCGTCATCGTTTACGCCAACAGTCCAGATTTCAGCTTCGGTATAGCCGGAAAGTTTTCCGCCGTCAAGTGCAACACCGACACCTGCGTTATAATAACCGCTGTAATTGCTGGAAAGAGCCATCATATGAGCGGGGTTGAAGATTACAACGGTGTCGCCGTCATGAAGTTCGGTTACAACGCCTTCGGTTTTGCCGCTTTCAACAAGGAAGAGCTGCATCTGGTAAATTTCGGTTTCTTTAATTCCGTAAGTGGTGAAACCGGAATAATATTCCATAGCCTGGTTGTAGTTGCCGTTATAGTTTGCGCCTGTGTTTTTAATGTACCAGGTACCTTCGGGACCTTCTGCAAAGGTCCATTTTCCGCAATCGTTAAGTTCATCAGCAAAGCTGAGTCCGTTGCCGGTGGGTGCGGAAGTGAGATATTTTCCGCCAAGGCTGAAGATATAGTTTCCTGCGTCGTCGATGTCAACAACGAGTTTTGCCATTTCTTCGGTAAGAGGAAGTTTGTTATCGGTGATCTCTGCGGGAACGCCGGCAAGTTTATTGCCTTTGCTTCCGGTTACTGCGGAACCCATTGCGTTTCCGGAGTTATAGATTACGATAACGTCGCCTTTTCCGGGAAGTTCAGTCATTTTTTCTGCGGAAGGAACTTCGGGTTCTTCCGGAGCTTCAGGTCTTTCGGCAAGGAAGAGCTGCATCTGGTAAATTTCGGTTTCCTTGATTCCGTAAGTGGTGAAACCGGAATAATATTCCATAGCCTGGTTGTAGTTGCCGTTATAGTTTGCGCCTACGTTTTTGATGTACCATGCGCCTTCAACTGCATCTGCCATGGTCCATTTTCCACAATCGGTAAGTTCGTCAGCAAAGCTGAGTCCGTTGCCGGTGGGTGCGGAAGTGAGATATTTTCCGTCAAGGCTGAAGATATAGTTTCCTGCGTCGTCGATATCAACAACGAGTTTTGCCATTTCTTCGGCAAGAGGAAGTCCCTCTGCGGTAACTTCTGCGGGAACGCCGGAAAGTTTATTGCCTTTGCTTCCGGTTACTGCGGAACCCATTGCGTTGCCGGAGTTATAAATTACGACAACGTCGCCTTTTTCGGGAAGCTCGGTCATTTTTTCTGCATACTGAGCATCCGGAACTTCGGGTTCTTCGGGTTCAACAGGTTTTTCAGGTTCGGTGTTGCCGCCGATTACATAAATTTTCTGTGCAAAAAGTGCTTCGTCGCTGATATTGTAATATCCGCTCCAGGTTCCGTAGCTGGGCTGGAATTCAATATAAGCGCCGCGAGCAGGGTTTTCGATGTAATAGCAACCTTCGGTTGCGGCATCGGAAATTTTCCATGCGGTGTTGATATCATCGAGAGGCATGCTGGTGAAGCTTGCGCCCATGGAAAGTTTTTTGCCGTCGGAAGTAGAGAAGGTGAAGGTTCCGTCGCCGTTTGCGCCGACGGTCCAGATTTCAGCATCGGTATAACCGGAAAGTTTTCCGCCTTCTTCGGTTACATCAACGCCTTTGTTGTAATATCCGCTGTAAGAAGAAGAAAGAGCCTTCATATTTGCGGGGTTATAAATTACAACTTTGTCGCCTTCTTTTACCGGTGCGGCAACTTCGGGAATTTCGGGTTCTTCGGGGGTTTCGGAAGAACCGCTTCCGAGTTTATAAAGAGTAAACTCATGTGGATAGCTGTCGGGATAGTTTCCTACGGTAGAAGTTTTATAACCGCGGAATTTGAGATACTGGCTGTCGCTGTTGAAAGCGAAAAGAACGGTATCTCCGCCCTGACCTGCAAAGATGAATTTGCCGTTGCTGCAGGAAACGGACCAGTTGTAATCTCCGTTTTTGATTCCGTTGTTGTTTCCGCCTTTGGGGGCAATGGAAGCTCCGTTGGAATCGGTGAGTTTTACGTTGGTTCCGTCAACAGTAAGATCCCAGACAAGATTGGATGCCGGGTTTGCAATACTGCCGGAAGCAGTTACCTGTTCAGCAAGGACCCAGCTTCCGTCAAGAACGGTGGGGGCATAGCCGGAACTTGTTACCATTACGTACTTACCGGTTGTAAGTTCGTCAACAGAAGAAATTTCGGTATAAACCTCATCAGCCGCAAAAACGGTTACGGGGAACATGGTGAGAACCATGAGTACCGCCAAAACAGCAGAGAAAAATCTGCGCGTTTTAGTTGTTTTCATTCTTTTTTCCTTCCTTTCATTAAAACTATTTTCCGGAAAATTTTTCTCCAAAATTTCCCGCATTATAGTAATTATAATATAACATATAAAGGGCGCGTTTTTCCAGTTACAATATTGTTATTTTTTATATTCGGCAAAATGCACTATTATAACCGAAGTTTTTATTATACTTGACAGCATCAAAAAGAATTGATATCTTTTTAGATAGAAAAAATTTTCTCCTTAATGAAAGGGGCGGCAAAAATTTTGAAAAAAGCATTCTCTTTTTCGGATTTTATTTCCGGAAATAAAAATACAATTCTCCTGCTTCTTGTCTGCGCGCTGATTTTCATCGGCGGATATTATCTTGCAAGGCCCGAAACTGAAGAAAATCTTTCCGCTTCGGAATATTCCGAATATGAAAGAGCAAAAATCACAATGGTTCTTTCCGACAACACCGTAAAAGACGAAGCTTCCGATGGCGGTTGGCGCGGGGAACAGCTTCTTCTTGCGGAAATTCTTTCCGGCCAATATAAAGGCGAAACCATGCAGGTTTCAAACTTCGTCGGACCTCTTTACGGAGTCCCGCTTTATGAAGGCGACGGTGCCGTTCTTATAATTTCAACGTATGAAAACGGCGACCACCGGGCAACGGTTTTTGAATTTGACAGAATGATCCCCCTTGCGGTGATTGTTTTGATTTTCCTTGCGGCCGCTGTTGTTGTCGGCGGAAAAACCGGTGCAAAATCCCTTGCGGGACTTCTTATAACCCTTGCGACCCTTTTCCTGATACTTCTTCCCGCCCTTATGAAAGGTGCTCCCACCCTTCCGACTGTTTTTGCCGTCTGCGCATATATTGCTGTTGTAAGCCTTGCCGTTCTCGGCGGCGTTCAGAAAAAAACTGTCTGCGCAATGCTCGGAACCGTTTCCGGAACCGCACTTGCGATGATTTTCGGAATTCTTGCACAGAATCTTACAAGAATCGACGGTCTCCGTGTTCCGGACGTTGAACCTCTTCTCCAGCTTCGCCAGACCGGAACTCCGATTGGTCTTACCGGACTTTTAGTCGGCGGAGTTGTAATAAGCGCCCTCGGCGCGGTTATGGACGTTACCATGGGAATTTCCTCTTCCCTTTTTGAAGTAAGCGCCGCAAACCCCGGACTCGGTCAGAAGGAACTTTTCCGTTCCGGAATGAACGTCGGACGGGATATGGTCGGCACCATGACCAACACCCTTATCCTTGCTTTCCTCGGAAGCAGTTTTGTTCTTATTCTTTATCTTTATTCAATCGGTCTTTCGACCCACCAGCTTCTCAGTTCCTCCTATCTTTCAATCGAAATAATAAGCGGAATTTCAAGCAGCATCGGCGTTATCCTTTCGATTCCCATAACCGCGTTCATCACCGCAAAAGCGCTTGCAAAAAAATAAAAACATAGAAAAAAGAACCGGAGCAGTTAATTCTGCTCCGGTTCTTTTTTGTTATAAATTTCTCCGACCTGTTTTCTGTTTTTAAAAACTGTAAGCCAGCAGAAAACCATTGTTGATGCTCCGCAAAGGGTTATGCATATTCTGTAATCAAGAATTTCGCCAAGAGCGCCGACAATAAGTCCGAGCAAAGCGGAAACCGCAAAATAAAGCATGCCCTCAAAAGCATTTATTCTGGAACGCAGTTCGTCGGGAATATAGGTCTGAACCGCCGCCTGGCGCATTGTTGCGCTGTTTATTCCAAGGAAGCCGCAGATTCCCCGGTTAACGAGCATAAGCGGATAGGGTATCCAAAGCAAAACCATATCCATTATTTCATAAACCATATAAACAAAGAACGCAAAGGAAAAGCGCTTTTCCGGTTTTATTTTAAGCTTATAGGCAAAAGTTCCGCCAACGGTTCTTCCGATAAATTCTGCTGCAGAAAAAAGCGAATACATGGCCGCGGTCATTCCTGCCGCGGTGCTGAAAAAGGCAACCAGAAGCGGATTGTATCCGTTTCCTATTCCGTTGGTATAGGCCATATAGGCATATATGCTCCGCAGGCCTTTTTCTTTTTTAAGATAGCGGTAAGCTTCGGCAATATCGCCCTTCCACATCTGAAAGGTATAAACTTCGTCCTGAAGGCGGTTCTTTTCGTCCAGCTTTATTCCGCTTTCGACCATTGCGGCAACAAGAGAAAGCGCGCCCTGGATTATGAGCATCATTCCGACGCCTATGGTTCCGTAAAGAACCGCTGCAACGGGCATCATGAGCATCCTGAGCACCGGGTATAGCATTCCGAGCACGGAATATCCCTTTTGCTCCATTCCCTCCGGAATAAGGTTCGGATATATGCTGTTATAGGCAAGTTCATCAAATGTCTGAAGACTTGATACAAAAAGCGAGAAGCCGAGATATCCCACATAACTGAATTCAAAATTGAGAAGATAAAATCCAGCCGCCGCATAGCAGATTCCGTTGAGCAAATCGCCTCCCACAAGGAAAGGTTTTCGCGGAAGACGGTCCATCCATGGTGCCGCAAAAAACGGAATTATAAACGCCGGAACAAATGCCAAAGCCGCGGTCAATGCCGCCGCAAAGGTGCTCTTCGTTTCCTCAAAAACAAGGAACGAAAGAGCAAAGTTTCCTGCAACGCCGCCCATTGCTCCAAGAGTCGTTGCAACAATTATCAGCGTGAAGTTTTTTGTCCAAAGTTTGTTTTTCATTTTTTCTTCACCTCCATGATAAAATCATATCATGAATTTTAAACAAAATAAATCCGGTTGTTTTGGGAAAATCAGTTCCAAAACAACCGGATAAACGTCTTTTATTTAAAACTTTGAGGAAAATCGCAAACAAGGCGGAACGCCTTGCCATATTCTCTGTTGGCTTTATACCATTCAAGCACCCACGGAAGATGGAATTTCGCGTAGCCTATGGGCATTTCCTTTCTGCATTTTTCAAAATGCCCAAGAAGCAATTTTCCGTAATCCGCGTATGAAAGATAATCTTCATTCTCAAGGCGGAATTTTATTATTTCGCAGGCTTCATCCGCAATTTTTTTAACTTCCTCCGTTTCCGCTTTTGCGTCTTTTTCCTTTTCAATTGCCAAAAGAGCTTCTTCCCTTCTTCCAAGTTTTTCACAGCAAATTGCAAGCTTATGAAGGCTTGGGGCGGAAGGTTCCGAAAGATTTGAAAAATAATCATAAGCTCCGGAAAAATCTCCCGCTTCGATTTTTGTTGCGGCAAAATTATAATCCACTGTTGCTATCAGATCCAGTTCCGAAAGTTCCGCGGCAATTCTTTTCGCAATTTCGCCATGCCGCATCATGGATTCGATATCGCAGATATTGCTGTAGCAATTCGTTATATAAAGTTTTGAAAAGAGCATCACCCTTGTTCTTCCCTCTTCGGAAGCAAGGCTGTAAGCTCTTTGAAGATTTTCAAGCGCCTTTGCGTTATCGCCTTTCACATAGTCAGAAACCCCCGCCCGAAAAAACATATACGAACACGGAAAAAGCTTTGTTGCTTCTTCGAAATTTCCTCCATAAAGCCTTTGAAGCGAAAGCCCTCGCTGATCCATAAAAATCTCAAATTTTTCATCAACCGGCTTTGTTTCCTCTTCGCCGAAAATTTTGAGAAGCATAATGTCAACCCCAAAAGAGCTGTTTTCCAAAAAAGAATAGCTTCTTTTGAAAACCGAAAGAAAATTGGAGCATCTGTCCCAATCGGCAGAAAAAACCGCCTCGTACCAATCTTCAATAAATTTCTTCCCTTTGGAAAGGAGTTTTTCGTCAATCACCCAATCTGTTCCGAGCCTTTCAAAAAGCGCCTTCAGAATTTCTTCGGAAGCCTCCGCCTTTCCCTGTTCTATTTTTGAAAGATATGAAACGGCGCAGATTCCTTTGCAAAGTCCTTCCTGACTCCAGTTTTTTTCAAGACGCAGTTTTCTGATCAAAAATCCCGTATAGCTCATTTCCCCGCCTCCTTTTTATAGTTAAATAATATCACCAGAAATAAATTTAGTAAAGCAAAAAAAGACACCCTTCCGGGTGCCTTTAATTTTTTCAGTTATTTATCAGCCGTTGTTTTTCTGCTGTCTTGCTTCAATGTCTGCAAGAGCGTCTTTTCTGGAAAGGTTGATTCTGCCCTGCTGGTCGATTTCGACAACTTTAACGATTACTTCATCGCCGGGTTTAACAACGTCTTCGACTTTTTCAACGCGGTTTTTGTCGAGTTTGGAAATGTGGCAAAGGCCTTCTTTTCCGGGAGCAATTTCTACAAATGCGCCGAACTGCATAAGGCGGGTTACTTTGCCTTTGTAAATTGCGCCGACTTCAGGATCCATGGTGATGGTCTGAATGATCTGGATTGCTCTTCTTGCGTTGTCAATATCCATACCGGAAACAAATACGCTGCCGTCTTCTTCGATATCGATTTTAACTTCGCATTCTGCGCAGATTTTCTGGATGGTTTTGCCGCCGGAACCGATAACGTCACGGATCTTGTCGGTATCGATTTTGATGGTGAGCATTTTGGGAGCATATTTGGAAAGTTCTGCTCTGGGCTGTGCAATAGCGGGAGCCATGATATCGTCAAGGATATAGAATCTTGCTTTTTCGGTCTTTTCAAGAGCCTCAGCAATGATTTCGGGGGTAAGACCGTCGCATTTGAGGTCCATCTGGATTGCGGTGATACCGTCTTTGGTACCTGCAACTTTGAAGTCCATATCGCCGAAGAAGTCTTCAAGACCCTGGATATCGACCATGGTCATCCAACGGTCGCCTTCGGTGATAAGGCCGCAGGAGATACCTGCAACGGGTTTTTTGATCGGAACACCTGCATCCATAAGTGCAAGGGTGGAACCGCAGATTGCGCCCTGGCTGGTGGAACCGTTGGAAGAAAGAACTTCGGAAACGGTTCTGATTGCGTAGGGGAATTCTTCAACAGGCGGAATTACGGGTTCAAGAGCTCTTTCTGCAAGTGCGCCGTGACCGATTTCACGTCTGCCGGGGCCTCTGGAAGGTCTGGTTTCGCCAACGGAATAGGAAGGCATGTTGTACTGGTGCATATAACGTTTGCTGGAAACGCCGTCGATGCCGTCGAGTTCCTGGGATTCAGAAACAAGACCGAGGGTTGCAATGGTGAGAACCTGGGTCTGTCCGCGGGTGAACATACCGCTGCCGTGGGTTCTGGGAAGAAGGCCTACTTCTGCTGCAAGAGGACGGATTTCATCAAGTCCGCGGCCGTCAACACGTTTGCCGTCGTCGATGAGCCAGCGTCTTACAACGTATTTCTGAAGTTTGTACATTGCTTCGTCGATTTTAAGGATATCGTCGGGATATACTTCGTCGAATTTTTCATGAACAGCAGCGATGATGGGCTGGAGAGCAGCGTCACGAACGTTTTTGTCGTCGGTGTCAAGAGCTCTTCTTACATCTTCGATTGCGAAATCTTTGATTGCTTCGAACATTTCTGCGGGAACATCAATTACCTGATATTCGAATTTTTCTTTACCGATTTCAGCAACAACGCTGTTGATGAAGTTTACCATCTTAACGTTTTCTTCGTGAGCGGTCATGATTGCTTTGAGCATGGTGGCGTTGTCAACTTCGTTTGCGCCTGCTTCGATCATAACAACTTTTTTGTCGGTGGAAGAAACGATAAGGTGAAGGTCGGATTTTGCATCCTGTTCTGCGGTAGGGTTGAGGATGATTTCGCCGTCAACAAGACCTACTTCGCAGCCTGCGATAGGTCCGTTCCACGGAACATCGGAAATTGCAACAGCCATGGAAGCACCGATCATTCCGCACATGCAGTAGGAATAGTCGGGGTCAACGGACATTGCGGACATAACAACTGCGCAGTCGTTTCTCATATCTTTCGGGAAAAGAGGGCGCATAGGACGGTCGATTACACGGCTGTCAAGAATTGCTCTGTCGGTGGGGCGGCCTTCTCTTCTGGGGAAGGAACCGGGGATTTTACCAACGGAATAAAGCTTTTCGTCAAAATCGACGGAAAGAGGAAAATAGTCAATTCCTTCGCGGGGGGTCTTGCTTGCGGTAACGTTGCAGAGAACAGCGGTTTCGCCGTATCTTACAAGAATGGAAGCGTTTGCAAGGCAGCACATTTTGCCGGTTTCAAAGCTGATTTTTCTGCCGCAGTATTCGGTTTCAAAAACTCTGTAATTTTCGAACATAAAAAAATACCTCCGTTTTAAATTTTTGCGCGCGGCAAAAACAAAAGCGGAAGCGGGAATAAACAATAAATCCAAAAACCGAAAAAAGCCTTTCGGGTCCTCGATTAACTGCTTATTTCCGTGCCTGCCGTTTTTGCCGCACATGGTTAATAATTGGTTATAAACTCAATAAAAAGTCAGAGGAAAATAAAATTTCCCCTGACTTTAAAAAAGACATAATTAGTGTCTGATACCGAGTTTTGCAACGATTGCACGATAACGTTCGATGTCGGTTTTCATAAGGTAGTTAAGAAGGTTTCTTCTTTTACCAACCATTTTGAAAAGGCCGCGGCGGGAATGGTTATCTTTTTTGTGCTCTTTAAGATGCTCGGTAAGGTCAGCAATTCTTTTGGTAAGAACAGCGATCTGAACTTCGGGGGAACCGGTGTCGGTTTCGTGAAGTCTGTTAGCAACGATTACTTCGGTTTTTTCTTCCTGTCTCATCATAGTGATTCACCTCAAAAAAATTTTTTATTATTTGGCTTTTTCGCAGGAAAGGGCGGAATTTGCTTTTGAGGCAACCGCTACCGGACGTTTCAATCGCGTTCAGCGGACAAACCCTTTTCCGGGAAAAAGTTAATCGGCCGACAAAAGTCAGCCTTAAAATTATATCAGACAAAATTGCTTTTGTAAAGCCTTTTTTAAAGGTTTTTTATAAATATTTTTCCTTTATCAATAATAGTTATCCTCAACAGAAACTATTATCCATCTTCCGTCAATTTTTTCAAATTCAATCTCGGCGGTGCCGGCTTCATAAACATTGTTTTGATAAATGTAAGCTTTTGCAGTCATTTTGTCCGCCGTTTTCGAAGTGATTTCGGAATTTCCGTAACTCACAAGACCGTATCCTCTGTTTCCCCGAAGAAGATAGAGTTTCCCTTCAAATTCCATAAAGTTGAAATCAATTCCGCAGTAATCCGCTTCAAAAAGAGAACTGTCGAGCCAGCGGCTCATATATTCCCGGACTTCCGATTTTGTTTTGAAATTTGTTACTTCCATTACGGTTCTTTCAAAATAATCGTAATAGTATTCTTCGGTTGAATCACCCAAATATTCTTCAGAAACCATATCCGGGACCGTATTCCAATCGGTGTTTTCTTCTTTAAAATAAAAACTGTAATACATATTTTGAACATATTCGGCGCCGAAAAATTCTCTTGCTGCTTCGTTAAGAGCGGCAATATGTTCCGCAATAAGTTCAGGTTCAACTTTCAAGACTTCCGTTTCGGCTTCTTCCGGACCAAAGCTTCCGCCGAAAAATCCGTCAAAACATTCCTTCGCCCAGATTTCGACGTTCTCATTCAGATATCCTGTGTTCACAAGAGCAAGAATCGCTTCTTCCTCGATAATAAGAACGGCAGGTTCAAGAATGATCGCATGGTTTTCGTCGATTATATAAACGTATTCAACATAACCGTCCGACCAGGAATTTTCGGAAAGCTGTTCGGTGTTCTTCCAACCGAGCAGAACATTTTTCTCGGTTGCTTCCGGAAGATTTTCAACAGGAGGGAAATCCTCCGGATAAGCAGGGTGGTGGTTCGGCATTTCCTCAAAAGTTCCGTTTTTATAACTTTCGATTCTTTGGTTTATTTTTGAAATGTAAATTTCGTGGTCGTCGGATTCATAAATTTTCTTTGCTGTCGCCTCCTCGATTTTTGGGTTTCCCTCCTCTTCCCCGCTTTCATCCGCGGAAGTTACGATTTCTTCCTCTTTTTCATTTTCCTCCGGCAAAACAGGTTCGGGAATTTCCTCCGCGCAGGAACAAAACATCAGCAACATCAGCAGAATTGCAAAAAGTTTTTTGAACATAAAAAACGCCTCCTTTTCAGAACTATCTTCCATAATAATAGTCACAAAAAGAAGGCGTTTTGTTGCATTAATTTTAAAAATATTTTTCAAATTCCGAGAAGTTTTTCCGTTTCTTCGCCTTTTTCAAGAATCCATTTTTCCGCAAGGCTTTTTGCGTTTTCTCTGTCGATGGCGATTCTTGCAAAAAGTTCTTCGCGGCTTTCAAAAACCATTTCCTCACGGACAAAATCGATTAAGAAAACGGGAATTTTCTTTCCGTAAAGTTCGGAATCCCAACCGATTATATGGGTTTCCGCCGCGGGAATGTTTTCATCGGAAACGGTGGGTTTGACCCCAACGTTAGTTACCGCCGGATAGAATTTTTCGTCGATATATGCCGCGGAAACATAAACGCCGAATTTCGGGATTATGTAATCGGAAGCAAAAGGCTGGTTTATGGTCGGAAGGCCGAATTCTCTTCCAAGCTTGTTTCCGGAAACGATTTCCGTTTCAACACAGAAAGGATATCCCGCAAGAAGTTCCACTTCCTTCATATCCGCTTCTTCTGCCGCCGCACGGATTCTTGTGGAGCTTATTGCCTCGCCTTTGTCGAAAACTTTTTCAACAAAGCAATATTCCATTCCGTATTTTTCACAGAATTCCGCCATTTCCTTTGTTCCGCAGGAAGCCTTGAATCCAAAACGGTAATCCGTTCCGCAAACGACCTTTTTGCAGCGGAGTTTTCCGCAAAGGATATCCCGGACAAATTCCTCGCCGGAAAGTCCTTTGATTTCGGCAAAATCCGGCGCGTAAACATGGGAAATTCCGCAGGTTTTCATAATGCTGAATTTGATTTCCGGGGGTTCAAGACGTCTTGCACCCATTTTCCCCGTCGGAAGGCTTTTTTCCGAAAAGGTAAAAACCCAGGGTTCAAGTCCTTCGGAACCGACCGCATGGCGCAGAACTTCTCTGTGGCCTCTGTGAACGCCGTCAAAAACTCCGAGAGCAACTGCGGTATCTTTTTCGGGAAATTCGGTTGTGATAAATTCCATGCTGTCAGTCATCTTCCTCATCATAAAGTACGTAATCGAGGTAAAGTCCCTCGGCTTTTGCGGTTCTTCCCGCTTTGGTGCGGTCTTTGGATTCGATTATATCAAGAATTTCGTCCGCTTCGATTTTTCCTTCGTTGACTTCAAGAAGGGTGCCGACCATGATACGGACCATATTATAAAGGAATCCGTCGCCGGTTACGGAAAAGGTCACAAGATCCCCTTCCCTTTCAACCTGGCAATCAAAAATCGTTCTGGTGAAATCTTCCTGATCGCCGTTTGAACCGCAGAAAGCGGAAAAATCATAGGTTCCGATAAAATCGGTGCAGACAGCATCGAGATAGTTTTCATCGATGGGTTTCGGATAATGGAGCGCAAGTCCCTGCCAGAAAGGGCTCATATAGGGTGCGTTCCAGATTTTATAAACATAGCGTTTTCCTTTGCAGGAATATCTTGCGTGGAAATTTTCAGAAACCTCCTCGCAATCGGTCGCAGCAATATCGTCCGGAAGAAGCGCATCAAGGCTTCTTCTGATATGGTCGCAATCCATTTCGCTTTCGGTTTTAAAACTTACGCAGAACATATTGGCATGAACGCCCGCATCTGTCCTTGAACAGCCTTTGATATCCGGCCTTTCGCCTTTAAAAAGAACCTGCATTGCGTCCTGAAGAGTTTCCGCAACGGTAACGGCGTTTTTCTGCACCTGGAAACCGTGGTAATTGGTTCCTTTATAAGAAATTGTCAGAAGAAGGTTTCTCAAAGTCTGAACACCTCCGGTCCGAACATATTCATAAGGATAATTGCGGCAAAACCGAGGGCAACAAAAAGAGCCGCACCGAAATCTTTTCCGGAAAGTTTAAGCTGCTTCATTCTTGTTCTGCCTTCGCCGCCGTGATAGCAACGGCATTCCATTGCAAGGGCAAGCTCGTCCGCTCTTCTGAATGCGGAAACAAAAAGCGGGATAAGAATCGGGATAAGTGCCTTTGCTTTTTCAATAACGTTTCCGCTTTCAAGGTCTGCGCCTCTTGCTTTCTGCGCCGCCATGATTTTCTGGGTTTCATCGATAAGGGTCGGAATGAAACGCAGGGCGATGGTCATCATCATGGAAAGTTCATGGACCGGAACCTTTATTTTCTGAAGCGGTTTCATAAGCCTTTCAAGGCCGTCGGTAAGCGCAATAGGGGTTGTGGTATAGGTAAGAAGGCTGCTTCCGGCAATAAGGCAGATGATGCGGATGCACATGAGCACGGCTGTGAGCACGCCTTTTTCGGAAACCGAGATGAATTTCCATTCAAAAAGCGGTTCGCCTTCAACAAAGAAAACGTTGAGCACCGCAGTGAAAATAATGATCGGCATAATGGGCTTTATGCACTTAATAACAAGCTTCCAGGGAAGTTTTGAAAGCGCATAGAAGATAACTCCCATACCCGCACCGATAAGAAGAGAGAACAGGCCGTCCGCAACAAAGAGCAAAACGATATATGCAACAATAAGGATGAGCTTCATTCTCGGGTCAAGGCGGTGGATTATGGAATCTCCGGGAAAATACTGACCGAAAGTTATGTCTTTAAGCATTCTCTTCGCCTCCTTTTCCGAGGAGTCTAAGCACAGCTTCTTTTGCTTCCGCAACGGTGAGCACGCTTTCCGGAACATCGCAGCCTTTTTCGCGAAGTTTCGCGAAAACGCGGCTTATCTGGGGAACTTCAAGTCCGATTTCGCAAAGTTCGTCAACTCTTTTAAAGATTTCGCGGGTTTTTCCGAACATTGCGGCTCTTGAATGGTTCATAATGAGCACGTGGCTTGCAAAACGGGCAACGTCTTCCATGCTGTGTGAAACAAGGATAACGGTGGCGCCTGTGTTTTCATGGTAAGCTTTTATTTCGGAAAGAATGAATTCGCGGCCTTTTGGGTCAAGTCCGGCGGTGGGTTCGTCAAGAATGAGCACCTCCGGTTTCATTGCGAGCACGCCCGCAATTGCGACTCTTCTTTTTTCGCCTCCGGAAAGTTCAAAAGGCGATTTTTCAAGATAATCTTCGGTAAGGCCGGTGTGTTTTGCCGCTTCAAGAACCCTTTCTTCAACTTCCTCTTCGGAAAGTCCCATGTTTTTCGGTCCGAAAGCAATATCCTTGCGGACTGTTTCCTCAAAAAGCTGGTGCTCCGGATACTGGAAAACAAGGCCGACCTTGAAACGGAACTTTCTTATATCCTTGGGGTTTGCCCAAAGATCTTCCCCGCCGACAAAAATTTTACCGGAAGTGGGTTTAATAAGTCCGTTAAGATGCTGGATGAGGGTGGATTTACCGGAACCGGTGTGTCCGATAAGACCCACAAAAGAACCTTTTTCGATTTCGATATTGACTCCGTCGATCGCACGGTGCTCATAAGGAGTTCCTGCGGAATAGACATAGCTTAAATTTTCGGTTTTAATGATAGTTTCAGCCATTCCGTTCACCGCCTTTCAGGAGTTTTTCAAGAACGGCAACGCATTCTTCCTCGGTGAGCACGCAATCCGGAATATCAAATCCGGCTTTTTTGAGTTCATGGCAAAGTTCGGTCACCTGGGGAACGTCAAGTCCGCGTTCCTTGATTTTTTCAACGCTTCCGAAAACTTCTCTCGGGGTGGAATCCATAATAACTTTTCCGTCATCCACAACAACAACGCGGTCGCACATAGCGGCTTCGTCCATATAGTGGGTGATTATAACAACGGTGATTCCAAGTTCCTTGTTGAGCTGCTTGATGGTCTCCATAACCTCTCTGCGGCCTTTGGGGTCAAGCATTGCGGTGGGTTCATCAAGAACGACGCATTTCGGACGCATCGCAACGATTCCGGCGATGGCGATTCTCTGCTTCTGTCCGCCGGAAAGCTGGTTCGGCGCATGAAGGCGGTAATCGTACATATCGACTTTTTTAAGGGCGTCGTCAACTCTTTCGCGGATTTCCTTCGGCGGAACGCCGAGGTTTTCAAGCGCAAAAGCAACGTCTTCTTCGATTATGGTCGCAACAATCTGGTTATCCGGGTTCTGGAAAACCATTCCCACTTCCTGGCGGATTTCAAAAAGTCTTGCTTCTTCGGCGGTGGAAATTCCGCTTACGGAAACGCTTCCTTCTGTCGGAACAAGAATTGCGTTGAAATGTTTTGCAAGGGTGGATTTTCCGCTTCCGTTATGGCCGAGAACCGCAACAAATTCCCCCTCTTCGATGGAAACGTCAACTCCATCAAGAACAAGAGAAGGGATTTCGCCTTCATAGCTCGGATAGCTGAAGCTTATTCTGTTTGCTTCGATAAAACTTTTTTTAGACATTTCTTATCCTTTTTTTGTGTTATATATTTGTTTGCTGTTTTTTCAAAAATCGCTGAAAATCCAGGTTACTATCTTTTCGGAAAATTCCATTCCGATTTTATTTTGAAGACCCGTTGATTTTTCGTTTCCGACCACAACGTGGCCGAAGGGAATTCTTCCTTCGGAAAGCCGGCGGTTAAGGTTCTTTGCTTCAAGTGCAATTCCGATTCCCTTTCTCCGGTATTCCGGAAGGACTGTTAAAAGTCCCATTGAACCTTCACCGTGAAAACCGATGAATCCGGCGCAGTTTCCGCTTTCATCAAAAGCGCCCAGCATTCCGTATTCGATGCGGCTTTTTATGTAATCCTCATCGTCGTCATAATTCTTGCAGACGAAGGAAAGATGTTTCTGTTCAAGAGGTCTTATTTCAAAACCCGGAACTTCATATTCCGGAACAGGTTCTTTGCCTTTGAATGCCGCCTGATAACAGGGCATCATTTCAACAGGTTTCCCTTTTATTTCAAAAAGCTTCGGAAGAAACTTGAACGGGCGCACAACAGCCATATAGCGTTTTTCCGCAATAAGCTTTGCCATTTTTTCCATTGCTTCTTCCGTCTTTGCGGAAATTGCGTAAGGTCCCCTTTCTCCGATACGGATCATAACTCCGTCATCTTCGGAATAGATAACTTCCGATTCTTTTATGAGAAGGGCATCAAGCATATCTGCATGATATGCAAAATCTTTTTCAAGAAAAGGTTTCGGGTCTTTCACTTTTTATTCCTTGCTCCAGATTGCGGAAGAACCGCAGGGAAGAGCCATTCCGCTCTGGGTTACGGGAAGACCGATTTCTTCCGCAGAAACGGTTCCTCCGAATTTTTTCATTGCGGAACCGAGAACGTATGCCATGGTTGAAGCGGAAAGTCCGGTTGTATAGGAATTAAGAAGAACAAAAAGCGGTTCTTCGGTAAGTACTTCGGAAACAAGGCTTACAAGTTCAAAAACATGTTCCTCAAGTTTCCAGACTTCGCCGCCGGGACCTCTTCCATAGGAAGGCGGGTCAAGGATAACTGCGTCATATTTGCTTCCGCGGCGGATTTCGCGTTCAACAAATTTTTTACAGTCATCCACTATCCAGCGGATCGGTTTTTCCGAAAGTCCGGAAAGTTCGGCGTTTTCCCTTGCCCAATGCACCATTCCTTTTGCCGCGTCAACATGGCAGACGGAAGCTCCCGCGGAAGCTGCCGCAGCGGTTGCGCCGCCGGTGTATGCAAAAAGGTTGAGAACGCGGATCTCTCTGCCTTCGGATTTTGCTTCTTTTATTTTTTCGATCATCATATCCCAGTTAACGGCCTGTTCCGGGAAAAGTCCGGTGTGTTTAAAGCCGGTGGGGCTGATTTTGAATGTAAGATCTTTATAATTGATTTTCCAGAACTCCGGAAGTTCGCGGCGATATTCCCAATGTCCGCCGCCCTGGGAGGAACGGACATATCTTGCGTCCGCGTGCTTCCACATCGGATGTTCCTTCGGGGTGTTCCAGATAACCTGAGGGTCGGGTCTTATAAGAATAACTTTTCCCCAGCGTTCAAGTCTTTCGCCTTCTGAACAATCGAGAAGTTCATAATCTTTCCAGTCTTTTGTGTATCTCATTTTTCAAAAACCTCAGTTCAAAAGATTCTTAAGTGTTTCGGCGCATTCAAGAACAAGGGCATTTATTTTTTCCTGTTCCCTGCCTTCGATCATAATTCTGATAAGCGGTTCCGTTCCGGAAGGACGGACAAGAATTCTTCCGTCGCCGTCAAGACGCGCTGTTTCGATATCGATATAGCTTTTTACTTCGATATCGTTGAGTTTTGCCTTCATTTCCGGGGTCGCTTCAATGTTTACCATAACCTGGGGATAAACGTTCATAACTTTTTTAAGTTCGGAAGCTTTCTTTCCGGAAAGCTTCATGCTTTCAATAAGCATAAGGGCGGAAAGTTCGCCGTCGCCGGTGGTCATATATTCCGGAATGATGATATGTCCGCTCTGTTCTCCGCCAAGGGAGGCATTGAGTTTAAGAAGGGTTTCAAGAACATATCTGTCGCCGACTTTTGTCGGATAGCAGCTTATTCCGTTTTCTTCGGCAAACTTGAAAAGTCCCATATTGCTCATAATGGTCGGGATAAGGGTATTTTTATTAAGTCTTCCCTCTTCCTTGAATCTTTTTGCAAGGATCGCCATAAGCATATCGCCGTCGATGAGTTCGCCGTTTTCGTCAACGGCAAGACATCTGTCTGCGTCGCCGTCGAAAGCAACGCCGATATCGAATCCGTTTTCTTTTACGTATTCTCCAAGCGCATCGATATGGAGAGAACCGCAGTTGCGGTTTACGTTTGTTCCGTCCGGTTCGCAGTTGAGGAAAGTTGCTTCTGCGTTAACTTTTGCAAAAATTTTCTTTGCGGTTGCAAAGGAAGCTCCGTTTGCGCAGTCAACAGCGATTTTTATTCCGGAAAGATCGCCGACCGTCGAAGCGATATGTTCGACATAAAGTTCGGCCGCTTCGGTGTTATGGGTGATTCTTCCGATTTCTCCAGTTTCGGCAAGTTCGATGGGTTCCTTGCAGTCAAGAACGATCCCTTCGATTCTTTCTTCCTGTTCATCGGTAAGCTTAAAACCGGTTGAACCGAAATATTTGATTCCGTTATATTCAAAAGGGTTGTGGCTTGCGGTTATCATAACGCCGCCGGCAACACCGAGTTTTGTAACAAGATATGCAACGGCGGGGGTCGGTACAACGCCGAGAAGTTCAACGTCGCATCCGACGGAGGAAAGTCCCGCGGCAACCGCTGCTTCAAGCATGGTTCCTGAAAGGCGGGTGTCTCTTCCGACAATAACCTTTGGTTTTCCTTCTGTTTCATTTTTTATGATCATTCCCGCCGCGCGGGAAATTGCAAGCGCAAGTTCCACATCAAGTTTTTCGTTCGCAATTCCGCGAACACCGTCTGTTCCGAAAATTCTTCCCATTAAATCACTCTCCAATCGTCATCTGTTCACATTCTCCGCAGGGCTGTGCCGGCATCATCATTCCGAGATGTTCATACGCAAGGGCGGTTGCACAGCGTCCTCTGGGAGTTCTTGTAAGGAAGCCTATCTGCATAAGATAGGGTTCATAAACGTCTTCAATAGTAACGGCCTCTTCGCCGATTGCGGCGGCAAGAGTTTCAAGGCCAACCGGGCCTCCGTTATAGTTTTTTATCATCATCGTAAGGATTCTGCGGTCGATGGAATCCAGACCGAGATGGTCAACTTCAAGCCGGGAAAGGGATTCCGACGCAATTTCTTTTGTGATGACTCCGTTTCCGATGATTTCCGCAAAGTCGCGGACTCGTTTAAGGAAACGGTTTGCAATTCGGGGAGTTCCGCGGCTTCTTCGGGCAAGTTCCATTGCGCCTTCGTGTTCAACTTCAATTCCTAGGATTCCCGCGCTTCGCTCGACAATTTTGCAAAGTTCCGCCGGGGAATAAAGTTCAAGTCTTGCGACAACACCGAAACGGTCGCGAAGCGGAGCGGAAAGCTGACCCGCTCTTGTGGTTGCGCCAACAAGGGTGAAATGAGGAAGGTCAACTCGGATGCTTCTTGCGGAAGGGCCTTTTCCCACGATAATATCAAGGGCATAGTCCTCCATTGCGGGATAAAGAACTTCCTCAACGCTTCTGTTCATTCTATGAATCTCGTCGATAAAAAGTATATCGTTTTCGTTAAGGTTTGTTAAAAGGGCGGCAAGGTCGCCGGGTCTTTCGATTGCCGGGCCGCTTGTGATCCGGAAACCGACGCCCATTTCGTTGGCGATGATTTCCGAAAGAGTTGTTTTGCCAAGACCGGGAGGACCATAGAGAAGAACGTGGTCAAGAGCTTCGCCTCGGCGTTTTGCCGCTTCGATATAAACCGCCATATTTTCCTTTGCCTTGGTCTGGCCGATATATTCATCAAGGGTTCTCGGGCGGAGAGAAACTTCGTTTTCTCTGTCCGTTTCCTCATATTCCGGAGCGACTATTCTGTTTTCAAAATCCATCTGGTTGGAAAGCATTTAAAAAATCACTCCTTATCTTTTCATTGCGATGGCTTTAAGGGCCGCTTTTATCATTTCATCAACAGGAAGACTCTGGTCAAGTTTTCCGATAACCGCGGCAGCTTCGGAATTGGTATAACCAAGGCTTACCATTGCGGCAATTGCTTCGCCAGCGTTTCCGCCGATTCTTCCGACAGAAACGGAAGGCGCAGAAGAAAAACCGCCCGCAACAGCCTCATTGGATATTTTGTCGCGAAGTTCAAGAATAATTCTCTGGGCCGCTTTGGGGCCGATTCCTTTTGCGCGGGTAATTGCTTTTGCGTCGCCGGAAGCAACCGCAAGAGCAAAGGAATCCGGGGTGAATTCCGAAAGAACAGCAAGAGCCGCCTTCGGGCCTATTCCGGAAATCGAGGTGAGCATTCTGAAACAATCCTGCTCCGCTCTGTCGTAAAACCCGTAAAGGTCGGAACCGGTTTCCTGATTATATGTCATTGTTGTATAGATAAAAACTTCGCTTCCTTTGGGCGGAAGGCAGGAAAGAGTAGTCGCGGAAGCTTTGCAGAGATAACCGACTCCGGCGCATTCAACAACAAAAAAACCTTCTTCAATATGCAAAAGTTTTCCGTTAAGGCTGTATATCATAAAAATCTTCCTTTCGGTTTTCCGAAGAAAAAACTGTTATAAATCTTTGATTGCTTTTGAAAGGCGCGAACCGTGGCTGTAACCGTGGCAGATCGCAGCAGCCAGAGCGTCTGCGGTATCGTCTGGTTTCGGGACGGATTCAAGTCTTAAAGTGTCCCGGACCATTATCTGTACCTGGTGTTTTTCCGCTCTTCCGTAACCGACAAGGGACTGTTTTATCTGGAGCGGGGTGTATTCAAAAATCGGGATTCCCGCCTGGATCGCCGCAAGAAGAATAACTCCTCTTGCTTCCGCAACGTCGATTGCGGTTTTCTGGTTGCTGTTGAAATAAAGCCGTTCGATACTCATACATTCCGGCTTTGTTTCCGCAATAACTTCCTTCACAGTATCGTAAATTATCCGGAGCCTTTCTTCAAAAGGTGTTCCCGCAGGGGTATCTACCGCGCCGAATTTTACCGGATAGAATTTATTTTTAACGTAATCAACAACGCCGACGCCGACTATTGCATATCCCGGGTCGATTCCGATTATCCGCAAACGGTTTCACCTTCTTTACATACTTATCCATTTTGACATTTTATTATATCATACATCTATATATAAGGCAATTATTTTTTTGTAAATTCAAAGCAAAAACGGCGCTGGACAAAAAATTTTTTCTGTTGTAAAATAAATGCAGATTCAGTAAACAAAAGGAGAGTTTTTATATAATGACAGACGAAATGCTTGTTTCCTTTGCAAAAGAAGAGGGATTCACCAACGCCGCGGTGATTGATACCGAAGAAATCGTTTTTGATCCGTCTTTCCGCCCCTATTGCGCGGAAAATCTTTGCGGAAAATTTGCCGTTAACTATTCCTGCCCGCCGGATTGCGGAACGCCGGAGGAGATGAAAAGCCGCGTTCTTTCCCATAAACACGCGATCGTTCTCCAAAGCATCTGGCCGATTTTGGATTATAAAGACGGCGAAGCAATCAAAAAAGCGAAAGGACAGCATAACGCCGCCGGGATTCGCCTTATGAAGCGCCTTCGGGAAGAGGGTCACCCCGGTTTTATGATAGGTTCAAGCGGATGCAGCCTTTGCAATCCCTGCGCCATAACCGAAGGAAAACCCTGTAATTTCCCCGATATGAAATTTTCCTGCATTTCCGCTTTCTGCATCCACGCAAGAAAGCTTGCGGAATCCGCGGGAATGGAATACGACGGAAGCGGCACTCTTGCTCTTTTCGGGGTTTATGTCTGCGATTGAAATCAAAAAACCGGCGGAATTTCCGCCGGTTTTGTTTTTTTATCATGCTTTTGTCAAATAATAACGCGCGGTAATTTTCTCAACGGAAAATTCGACGTCGCAGCATTGTTTCGTCTTTCCGCTTCCGACGAAAAGTTTGAAATGTTCGTCGTCTTCCCATTCATATGAAAGATCAGCATCTTTCTTTGCAAACAAAACAAGTTTGCATACGTCCTCGTTGCGGTCGGCTTCCGCCTGAACTTTTATGCAGACAAGACCTTTTGCCGCTTCGGAAGAACCCATTGAAACTTTTACCCAGTTATCGCCGAGCGGAGAATCAAATTCTTCGGTCACAAGACCGTTTTTCATTTCTTCCGAAATTTTCCCGACCGCGGTTTTTACGGCAATTGCCGCCACTGTTCCGAGAAAAATTCCCACAGCAAGACCGAACATGGTTTTCTTTTTCATAAAAATCCCCCGTTCTTTTTTATTTTTCTTTTGCGCAATCCATATATCTTGCAACGGCAAAACCGCCGGCAAAACAAAGCATTGAAATCACAAGCACCCCGACACTTTCAAAAGAGGAAGGCAGAATTTTAAGTGAAGAAGCTATTACAAATCCGAGAATAACTTTTGACATAACCGGATAGTGTTTTGTATAAAGCATTTCGACGACCCTTGCAAGAAGAAGCGCCGTTCCGGCAATTCCGATTCCGAAAGGAATAAGGACCCCGAAATCAAGAGAACCTATTCCCGCGGTCAGCGGTTCGAAAAGTCCCACTATAATCAGAATAGTCGATGAACTGAGACCCGGGATTATAAGGCTCAGTCCCCAGAGAACTCCGCAGAGAACAAAACTTCCGAAAGAAGGCGCTATCGTTACGGAAAGGCTGTTTTCAAGAACATGGAAGAAGAGATATGCAAGAGAAAGAGTTATCACAAAAGGGGTCCAGCTGCATTTCGGTTCGCTTATTTCGGAAGATTTAAAAAGCTCCGGAAGCGTTCCGCAGATAAGCCCGAAGAAAAGCATAAGGGCAACCGTAGGCGAAAGTTCAAAAAGATATTCAACGCCTTTTGCAAGGAAAATAAAACCAAGCACCCATCCGGTTATGAATGGAACAAACATTTTATACTGAGTTTTGAAGGTTTTTACCGGATTCGTGAGAAGAGCCATCATCGGTTCGTAAATTCCGAAAGCGACGCAAAGAACTCCTCCGCTTACGCCCGGAAGAATTGCGCCGACACCCACTATCGCGCCCTGTATCGCATACATTATATTTTTGAAAAGCACGCCCTGGTTTATCTTCATGTTTTCACTTCACTTTCGTTTTTACAGCAAAGAGGATTTGTCTGTATTATATCACAATTCATCCGGTTAATCTTTAATAAATCTTAAATTTAAATAAAAAACTTTTCTTTTTTGCCGCAAAATAAAAAAAGCAGACCGGCAAAATCCGGTCTGCTGATTTAAATACAAAAAAAAACAAAAGGCACGCAAACTGCGTGCCTTTTTATGGTGGACGGTACAGGACTCGAACCTGTGACCTTCCGCACGTCAAGCGGAAGCTCTACCAGCTGAGCTAACCGTCCATCTCTTAGTAGAGCGTTAATTATTATAACGCATTGAAACAAAAAAAGCAAGTGTTTTTCAAAAATTTTTATAAAAATTTTATCCGGCAGACTTGAATCCAAATTCAGAAAAGGCAAATTCCGTTTCAAAATCCGGAAATTTTGCGCTGATTACCGAAAAATCCTCTGCCGAAAGAACTGCGGAAAAGTCCTCGCCTTTTGCGGTAAGGTTTCCGTTTTCCGTGCTCAAAGTAAAATCCTCCGGATCGGAAAGCTCGTCAAAAAGCTTTTCAAGAAGCAGGAACGGCGTTCCTTCCGGAAGAGAATCCGTCTTTATTTCCTGTTCCATTCCCTCATAGCTAATCTTTGCGTGCTCATCAAAAATTTCTATTCCCATTCCTTCAAGTTCCGCCGGTGAAGTTACGGAAATGCTGATGCTCATGCCGTTTTTTGTGATTAACATTTCCGCTTCGTTGTCGCCGAAAACGGCCCTCGCTTCGGCGGTGAAATCCCCGTTATATACTCCGGCAACTTCCCCTGGAGTTATATTTGAAACATTTGAGCACCCGGAAAGCAGCAGAACAAACGCAAAAACAAAAATTATTTTTCTCATCAAAAAACCTCCTTCCACGGAATAATTTATATCCGCTTCGGGAGGTTTTTATTCATCAAAGACCTTTTTCCGCAAGAATTTTGCAAAGATAATCCGGAATATCGCTTGGAAGCATTCCGTATTCGGAAAGTTCCTTTGCTGCTTTGTCCGCCGCAAGTCCGTGGAGATAAACTCCGCAGACCGCGCAGGAAGTTCCGATAAATCCCTGCGCCGCAAAGGAAGCGATCATTCCCGCAAGGCAATCACCGCTTCCGCCTTTTGAAAGTCCGGGATTTCCCGTGGAATTGAAATAAATATCGCCGTTCGGTTCCGCAATAACGGTTGTCGCATCTTTAAGAACAACGATAACGCCGTATTTTTTAGCGGTTTCCGAAGCTGTTTCGATTCGTTTTTCAACGGTTTCCGCAATTGAAATTCCGCAAAGCCGCGCCATTTCTCCCATGTGAGGAGTTATTATAGGTGTGCGTTTTGCTTTCTTCAAAACTTCCGGATTTTCGGAAATGCAGTTGAGTCCGTCCGCATCGATTACAATAGGGCAATCCGCGTTTTCGAGCACAAATTCAACAATTCTGCCGATATACTTTCCTCTTCCGAGTCCGCATCCGATAAGAACCGCATCAACTTTTCCAAGCATCGGAAGGATTTTTTCCTTTGCGCCTTCGGAAATTCTTCCTTCATCATCCTCCGGAAGAGGAAGGAAGGTTGCTTCCGGAATCCGGGAAGCTATCATGGAAACCACTTTTTCCGTTGTCGCAACGGTTGTGATTCCCGCTCCGGATTTCAATGCGCCAAGCGCGGAAAGAACCGCCGCGCCGGGAAAATTCGCAGACCCGGTTATACAAAGAAGTTTTCCGTAAGTTCCTTTGTTTGAAAAACGCGGTCTTTTTCTGATTGAGGAAAAAACCATATCCTCGCTTGCAAGGAAGCAGTTTTTCATGACCCGTTCCCGGACTTCATGGGGGATTCCGATATCAACGACCTCGGTTTTTCCGCAAAATTCCTTCCCCGGAAGAAGAAGATGTCCCGGTTTTGCCGCTTCAAAAGCAACGGTGAAATCCGCCCTGATGCTGTTTTTCGCCGCAAGACCCGTCGCCGCATCGATTCCGCTTGGAATATCAAGGGAAATTTTTACTGCGATATCGGAATTTATCATCTTTGCAATTTCGTCATAGGGCGCGCGGAATTCTCCGGTGAATCCCGTTCCGAAAAGCGCATCGATTATGATATCCGCTCCGCCGAGAAATTCTTCGACTTTTATCCGGTCAAGTTCAATATCAAGCATCGTTATTCCGGCCTGGATAACGCAGTTATACATATATTTTGCTTCGTCGCTTCGGGGCATTCCGCCGCAGAGAACGACTATTACGTTTGCGCCTTCCTCAAAAAGCTTGCGGGCAACAACAAGCCCGTCGCCGCCGTTGTTTCCGCTTCCGCAGAAAATCATAAAATTCCGTCCGACAACGTTTGAAAGGGTTTTTCTTATAAAAGTTGCGGCGGCACAGCCGGCGTTTTCCATAAGGCGCTGGTAAGTAACGCCCATTTCGTCCGAAAGGCGTTCTTCGGTTTTCATCTGGTCAACTGTAAGAATTTTCATGGGGAATCCTCCCTCCATTCAAGGTAGGGAACGCTGTCCTCAGCGTTCCGTTTTGCGAACCGCCAGGGAGAGCGTCCCCTCTGCATTTATTTTGTGATAATTCAATTATATCACCCCTTATTTATTTTTCAATCGAAAAAAGGGTTGAAAATTGCTTTTAATTATGTTATTATCTCTTTTGTTGTTAATATATATAACGCGTTGACCGGGAGAGTAGGTTTTATTTTTCCGAAAAGAGAGGAAAAGCCGTTGGGCTGAAAGCTTTTCCGCGGATTTAAAATTTTTCCGAAGTTCACCCGCGAGCGGTTTTGCTGAAAAGATTTTTCCGATTAGGCAAAAACGGGTTGCTCCGTTAAAAGCAATATTAAGTGCCCGGCGTTTTTTTATCACCGGGAATGCGGGTGGTACCGCGGAGAACCTTTTTCGTTTATGAGTCTTCGTCCCAGATTTGCGGCTTGGGGCGGAGCTTTTTTTATATCCGTTTTTGCCGCAGAACCAGCAAAACGTCATAAACAAATATCATATAAATGGAGTTGAAAAATCTTGAAAGAGCAGCTTGAACAGATCCGCCTTGAAGCAAAAAAAGCTCTCGAGCTTTGCGAAGATCCCAAAGCACTTGAAGAACTTCGTATCCGCTATCTCGGCAAAAAAGGCGAGCTCACCGCCATTCTCAAACAGATGGGCAAACTTTCCGCAGAGGAAAGACCCGTTATCGGCCAGCTTGCAAACCAGGTCCGCGCCGAAATTGAAAACGACCTCAACGAGGCCGCAGAAAACATCCACCAGCATCTTCTTGAAAAGAAGCTTGCTTCCGAAACCATTGACGTAACTCTTCCCGGAACCCCCGCACCCACCGGTAAGGAACACCCCCTCAACATCGTTCTCAACGAAGTTGAAGATATCTTCCTCGGAATGGGCTTCTCTATCGCAGAAGGTCCCGAAGTTGAAACCGATTATTACAACTTCGAAGCACTCAACCTTCCGAAAGACCACCCCGCAAGAGATACTCAAGATACTTTCTACATCACCGAAAACGTTCTTCTCCGTACCCAAACCTCCCCTGTTCAGGTCCGCGTTATGGAAAAACAGCAGCCGCCCGTAAGAATCATCGCACCCGGCCGCGTATACCGTTCCGATGCTGTTGACGCAACCCATTCCCCTCTTTTCCACCAGATTGAAGGACTTGTTGTCGACAAAGGCATCACCATGGCAGACCTTAAAGGAACTCTTGAAATCTTCATCAAACGTCTTTACGGCGAAGATTCCGTTGTTCGTTTCCGTCCGCACCACTTCCCCTTCACCGAACCTTCCGCCGAAATGGATATCCAGTGCTTCAACTGCCACGGCGAAGGCTGCCCGATGTGCAAAAACGAAGGCTGGATCGAAATCCTCGGCTGCGGAATGGTTCATCCGAAAGTTCTTTCCAATTGCAACATCGACCCCGAAGAATACAGCGGTTTTGCATTCGGAATCGGTCTTGAGCGTATCGTTATGAGAAGATTCGCAATCAACGACCTTCGTCTTCTTTACGAAAACGACCTTCGTTTCCTTGACCAGTTTTAATTGAAGGAGGGGCTTAGAAATGACCAGCAGAAAAGAAATTTCCGACCTCACCCTTCGTTTCCAGGCAAGAACCCTTAATATTTACCGCAAACTTTTCTTTGATCTTCAGGAACGCGAATATTCCGTTGAACTTCGCGACAGAGCCGCAAAACTTGCAAAAGCAGTTAAAGAGGAAGATTATACCGAAGCAAAAAGCCAGGCCGATAACATCACCTATCTTTTCAAACTTTGCTTCCAGGCAAACCTTATTCTTCCCACCGTTTATCAGGGACTTGCTATCGACGGCATGACCCTTTCCGCAACTATTGACGAAGCAATAAACGGCGAAATCGGTCCCGACCCGGAACCTGAAATCATCCCTATTGAAAAAATTCCCGAAGCCGTAAGAAAATATATTCCCGGCGGCGAAAAATAAATTGCCAAAAGGCTTCTCCTTGAGGAGAAGCTGTCACCGAAGGTGACTGATGAGGTGCAGCCTCGAAGAGGCGTTTTTAATAACACCTCATCCGCCGCGGCCATACGGCCATGCGGCACCTTCCCCTCAAGGGGAAGGCAAATTCAGAAAGAAGGTTAAACAATGGATTTATCTCTCAGATGGCTTGCGGACTATGTTGAAACCGGCGTCACCCCCAAACAGTTCTGTGACGCAATGACCATGTCCGGCTCCAAAGTCGAATGTTATAATGAAGAAGCCGACTATATCTCCAACGTTGTTGTCGGTAAAATTCTTAAAATTGAAAAACACCCCGATGCAGACAAACTCCAGATCTGCCAGATCGATATCGGCCGCGAAGAACCCATCCAGATCGTAACCGCAGCACAGAACGTTTACGAAGGAATGCTTGTTCCCGCAGCTCTTGATAGCTCCACCCTTGCAGGCGGACTCAAAATCAAAAAAGGCAAACTCCGCGGCGTTCCTTCCAACGGAATGATGTGCTCCGTTGCCGAACTCGGCGTAACCGTTCACGATTTCCCCTATGCAATCGAAGACGGCATCCTCGATATCAAAGAAGACTGCAAACCCGGCGACGATATCAGAACCGCTCTCGGAATCAACGACGTTTGCGTTGAATTCGAAATCACTTCCAACCGCCCCGATTGCCTTTCCGTTCTCGGTCTTGCAAGAGAAGCAGCAGCAACCTTCGGCAAGGAACTCCATATGCCCGAAGTTAAAATTGAAAACGAAACCGGCGACATAAGCGAACTTCTTTCCGTTGAAGTCAAAAACCCCACCCTTTGCCGCCGTTACGTTGCAAGAATGATCAAAAACATCAAAGTCGGTCCTTCCCCGAGATGGATGAGAGAAAGACTTCGCGCAAGCGGCGTCCGCCCCATCAACAACCTCGTCGATATCACCAACTTTGTAATGCTTGAATACGGCCAGCCCATGCACGCTTTCGATTATAAATATCTTGCAGGAAACAAAATCGTTGTAAGAAACGCAGAAGAAGGCGAAAGCATCACCACCCTTGACGGCGTTGAAAGAAAACTTTCTCCCGAAATGCTCTGCATCTGCGACGCAGAAAAACCCTCCTGCGTAGCTGGCGTTATGGGCGGCGAATACAGCGGAATCCAGGACGATACCAATATGGTCGTTTTCGAATCTGCTTCCTTCCTCGGTTCTTCTGTAAGAACCACCGCAAAAAAACTCGGTATGAGAACCGAATCTTCCGGCCGTTTCGAGAAAAACCTCGATTCCAGAATGTGCATGGAAGCTGTTAACCGCGCCTGCCAGCTTGTTGAAATGCTCGGCGCCGGCGAAGTTATCGGCGGATATATCGACATCGACAACGAAGGCGACGAACCCTATACCGTCGAATTCTGCCCCGAATGGACCAACAAATTCCTCGGAATCGATCTTCCCGCAGAAAAAATGGTCGAAATTCTTGAAAAAATCGGATATAAAGTTGAAAACGGCGTTATCACCGTTCCTTCCTTCCGCGCAGGCGACACCCGCCACAAAGCAGATATCGCAGAAGAAATCGCAAGATTCTACGGTTATGACGTAATCCCGAACACCGCTGTTCAGGGCGCATCCCAGGGTGCTCTCACTCTTCGCCAGCAGTTCGAGAAAAAACTTTCCCGCCTTCTTATGGCAAACGGATGCTATGAAGTCGAAACCTATTCCTTCATCAGCCCCAAATATTACGACAAAATCGCTCTTCCCGCAGATTCCGACCTTCGCAGAAGCGTTGTTATCACCAACCCTCTCGGCGAAGATACTTCCGTTATGAGAACCACCTGCGTTCCTTCCATGCTTGAAGTTATCGCAAGAAACTATAACAACCGCAACATCGCAGGCCGCTTCTTCGAACTCGGCACCATCTATCTTCCCGCAGAATCCGCTGATATTCTTCCGGAAGAAAGAGGCGTTGCCGTAATCGGTTCCTACGGTGAAAAAGAAGACTTCTTCGCAATGAAAGGAATCATCCTTGAAGCTCTTGATAAACTCGGCGTTTACGGTGTTGAATTCACCGCAAACAAAGAAAACCCCACCTTCCACCGCGGAAGATGCGCAGATATTTCCATCGGCGAAAAGAAAATCGGCGTGATCGGCGAAATCGCTCCCGCAGTTCTCGATAACTACGGAATCGGAACCCGCGCTTACGTTGCAACTCTTGATATCGCAGATATCTTCGACGCAAGAATCGTTGAAAAGAAATTCAAACCCACTCCCAAATTCCCTGCTTCCACCCGTGACCTTGCAATCATCTGCGACGACGAACTTCCCGCAGCATCCCTTGAAAAAGCAATCCGCGCAGGCGCAGGCAAACTTCTTGAAAAGGTTGAACTCTTCGACGTTTACAAAGGTTCTTCCATTGCCGAAGGCAAAAAGAGCGTTGCTTACACCATGACCCTTCGTGCCGCAGACCGCACCCTTACCGTTGAGGAATGCGACAGAGCAGTCAACAAAGTTCTTAAAGAACTCGCAAACATCGGCGCTGAACTCAGAAGCTGATATAATTAAAGGCGGAGCTTTGCTCCGCCTTTTTTGTATATCTTAAAAACGGCGGAAGCAAGCCCCCGCCCTATATAATTTCAGGAGGTAATTTTATGGAAGCTATGGAAAACCTTCTTACCAGAAGAAGCTGCAGAAATTATAAAGCGGAACAGGTTCCGGATGAACTTCTTGACAAAGTTCTTGAAGCCGGAACTTTTGCCGCCAGCGGAATGAACCGCCAGAGCACATATCTTGTTGCGGTCCGCGATAAAGAAACCCGCGACCTTCTTTCCAAAATCAACGCAGGCGTTATGAACAGCCAGAACGACCCTTTCTATGGTGCTCCCTGCGTAATTGTTGTTCTTGCCGCACCGGACCCCACCTATCTTGAGGACGGAAGCCTTGTTATGGGAAACCTTATGAACGCAGCACACGCTCTCGGACTCGGTTCCTGCTGGATCCACAGAGCAAAACAGACTTTTGAACTTCCGGAAGGAAAAGAACTTCTTGCGAAATGGAATCTTCCTGAAAACCTTATCGGAATCGGAAACTGTATTTTGGGATATGAAGCGGAAGCACCCGCCGAAAAACCCAGAAAAGAAGGAAGAATCATCAAAGTTGATTGATTTGAATAAAAGAAAAATCCCTGCCGGAAGGCAGGGATTTTTTGTTGCGTTTATTTAAAAATTCCTCTGATAACCTGTTTGATCGGATTTTCGGAAAGGGATTTGTAATCCTCTCCGCCGAGTATAAGTTTTTCAACTTTAAGGTCACAAAGTTCCTCGGTTTTCATTTCATAAGGATTTTCGGAAAGGATTACCATATCGGCGATTTTTCCGACTTCGAGGCTTCCCCTTTCTTTTTCATCAAAAGTCTGGTGATAGCCGTTATAGGTACACATACGGAGCGCTTCCTCCACCGGAAGGGATTCCTCACCGTTGTTGCAGATTTTATATATCCAGTTTATGGGGTCGGGATCAGTGCAGGGTCCGTCGGAACCGACGCTCATAACGATTCCGTTATCGAAGTAGGTTTTGAACGGATTGAGCTTCTTTGCTCTTTCGCCGAGTATTCTTTCAAGATAATCATTCGGTTCCTGGGGCCAATCGATGAATGCGCTTTGGATAGCAAGACCGATTTTATATTCACCGCAGATTAGGATCCCTTCTTCCGTGGGAAGGCAGGCATGGATTATTGTATGGCGGTGGTCATCTCTCGGAAAATCGTCAAGAGCGGCTTTAAGCGCCCTTGTTGCCTGTTCAAAAGCAGCGTCGCCGATGGCATGCATTTCGATTTGCAGACCTGCGCGGTTTGCTTTTTTGCAGAAATCGGTTACTTTTTCGTCGGAATAATAGATTACCCCTTTGTTGTCCGTTCCTTCATAAGGTTCAAGCATTGCCGCATCTTCGGAACCGAAACATCCGTCAAGGGCCGTTGCAAAACAACCGCCTATTCTCGGAAGTCCAAGGCGTCTTACTTTATTGACGTCCATTGTCTGGAAGAAAACACGGAGATTAAGTCCGTTCGAAAGACCTTTTCCGAACCAGTTTTCCATGCTTACGTCCATATCAAGAGGAAAACCGACTCCGCTTACGGTATGTATCATTCCTATTCCGCGGGAAGCCATATGGTCGGCGGCTTTCTGCATATTTTTAAGAAGCTTCGGAATCGAAACGGAATTTGTGACGTAATCGGAAACCGCGAAAAATGCTTCCTGGTTCATCTCGCCGCTTTCCGGATGGAATCCGCGGAGATTTTCCGCCTTTTTGCGGACAAGGTTAAGAAGTTTTGTATTGATAACACAGGTATGGCCGTCATATTTTACCATAAAAAGCGGTTTTTCCGGACAGACTTCGTCAAGCTGCTCCCTTGTTACAAAATGCTTTTCCAAAACGGAATGGGGCGAAGCACCGAAAGCAATTATGAGTTTGTCTTCACATTTTTTGACAAATTCGCGGATATTTTCAAGAATTTCAACGTTGCTTTTTGCGTCCGCAACATTGAGCCCCGCAAGGAAAGTTGCGTAGCTTGCAAAATGGATATGGCTATCGGTGAATGAAGGAACAAGCGCCTTTCCGCCGAGTTTGATTCTTTCTGCGGCTTTGTATTCTTCCGGAAGTTCATTACCGGTATAGACAATTTTTCCGTTTTCGGTCACAAGATAACGAAAAACTCTGTTTTCTGCATCGCAGGTAAGAATTGCGCCTTCATAAACTTTCATAATTTTGCCTCTTTTCAGATTTTATATCTACATTATAACAAAAAAGCCGGAACAAAAACAGCTGTTCCGGCTTTTTTTATTTAATTATTATGTTCCGCCGTAAACGTTTTTCGAAGCCTGCTCAACGTCCGTAAGTCCGCCGGAAATATTTTTGAGCACCGGGTCGCCGTAATAGGTAAGATTACCCACCCCGTCAACGTCCGCAAGAAGTTCTTCGATTACAGAAAGTTCCGCAGAGCCCGCGCCGCTTATTTTGACTTCGGCTTTTTTTGAAACAAGGCTTTTTGCGTCTATCGAACCTGCGCCCGCAAGTTCAATTTCAAAAAGCTCCGTTTTTCCGAAAAGGTCAATATCAGCAGCGCCCGCAATATCGATTTCGATATTTGCCGCGTCGATATTATAGACATAAACCTTTGCGCCGCCTTTTATATCAAGTCCGATTTTCTGTGACCTTAAAGCATCCATTTCAAGTTCGATTCCGCCGGAAATTTCAATTTCCTCGATGTTCGCGAAAACAGTCACCTCGAATTTTTCCGCAGAAAAATTTGTCTGCTTCGGTGCGGAAATTTCAATTTCGCCTTCACTGATAAAAGCGCGGAATCCGTGGTTTTCCATATCGGAAGGATACGTTATTTCGACCCTTGTTTCATCCGAAGGAACAATATAAATCTTTGCGCTTTCGGTGTTTGTGAAGCTTATATTTTCAAAATCCAGCTTTTTAACCGGGATTCCGTCTTCCGGGACAATCACATCGCTTTTAAGACTTCCGGAAAGAGCCACAGGCTTTACCGCATCGATAACATTGTTGACTCCGCTCATATCAAAAGAGCAACCTACAAGCAAAAAAGCGCATAAAATAAACAAAAATCCAATTTTTACAATTCTGTTCAAAAGTCTCCGTCTCCATTCTTATATAATTTTAAGTATAATAATCAAAAGTAATTTTAAATAAAACAAGGGTGAAAACAACTTCCACCCTTTGTTTTTATTATGCTTTAATGTCTTTCCAGAAGCTTTCGCCCGCAGTTTCGGAATCGGTGATTCCGAAAATTTCAAGGATCGTTCTGGACTGATCCGCATAGCATTTTCTGGTGCCGAGGTCGGTTCCGGCTTTGATTCCGGCACCGTAAACAAGAAGCGGAATGTATTCTCTGGAATGGTCGGTGGAAGGGGTTGCGGGGTCGCATCCGTGGTCGGCGGTGATCATAAGAACATCGTCCTCATTCATTTTTGCCATAAATCCGCCAAGCCATTCATCAAATTCATTAAGCGCGTTTGCGTAACCTTCCGCGTCGTTTCTGTGACCGTAAACCATGTCGAAATCAACAAGGTTAATGAAGCAAAGACCTTCAAAATCCTTTTCAAAAAGTTCATCGGTTTTTTCCATTCCAATTTTGTTGGGGCCGGTTCTGTAAGTTTCGGAAACGCCTTTTCCCGCAAAGATGTCGTAAATTTTTCCGACGCCGATGGTTGCAAATCTGTTTTTCATAAGAACGTCAAGCGCGGTATCTTTCGGCGGAACAAGAGAAAAATCGTGGCGGCCGGAAGTTCTGTAAAAATCCGGATACTCGCCTTTGAAAGGTCTTGCGATAACTCTTCCGACACCGTGCTCTCCCTGGAGGAATGCTCTTGATTTTTCGCAGATTTCATAAAGCTTTTCAAGAGGAATCACATCTTCATGTGCGGCAACCTGGAAAACGCTGTCTGCGGAGGTGTAAACGATAGGTTTTCCTGTTTCAACATGTTCTTTTCCGAAATCCGCAATAACCTGGGTTCCGCTGCAGGGTTTGTTGCAAAGGATATCAAGTCCGGTGGCTTCCCTGAACATGTCGATGACTTCTTCCGGGAAACCTTCGGGATATGTAGGGAATGCTTTTTCGGAAACAAATCCCGCAAGTTCCCAATGTCCGGTGGTGGTATCTTTTCCCATACTTACTTCGTTAAGACGGCAGAATGCGCCAAGAGGTTTTTCCGCTTTTTCAAGGCAGGAAACCCCTTCGATATTTCCAAGTCCGAGTTTTATCATGTTCGGAATATTAAGTTTTCCGCTTGCGGCACAGGCAGCAAGAGTGTTGCTTCCCTCGTCGCCGAACATTGCGGCATCCGGAAGTTCACCAACTCCGAAAGAATCCAGTACAATCCAAAAAACGCGTTTTGTTTTCATTTTTATTCTGTCGCCCCTTTCTCGATGTCATCAAATTCCTTAACGCCTTTGATGACCTTATAATTTTCCGTATGTGCCGGAAGATTTTTATTTTTAAGTTTGTTTTCAAGATATTCTTTTGCGAATTTATAAATTACAGCAAAGGCAGGAACGCCGATGAACATTCCGATTATTCCGAAAATTCCGCCGCCAACAAGAATTGCGAACATTACCCAAAGGGCGGGAAGTCCGGTGCTGTCGCCGAGGATCTTCGGTCCGATAACGTTTCCGTCAAGCTGTTGGAGAACAAATACAAAAATTCCGAACCAAAGCGCCTGCCAGGGATCCACCATAAGAAGAATGAGAACAGAAGGAATTGCACCCAGGAAAGGTCCGAAGAACGGAATTACGTTGGTGCATCCCACAATAAAGCTTATAAGCATTGTGAATTCAAGTCCGATAATGCTCATTCCTACGAAGCAGAGGATTCCGATTATAAGGGAATCAAGGAGTTTTCCGTTGATAAATCCGCTGAAAATTCTGTGGGATTCCCTTGCGAATCTTACAAGATTTGAAGCTGTTTCGGTTTTAAGAACCGCATAAAGCGCTTTTTTAAGCTGTGCAATAAGCGTTTCCTTGCTGTACATGATATAAACCGAAAGAACTATTGCGATAATTATATCGAAAACAATGTTTCCTATTTTTACGGAAAGGTTTGCAATGTTTGCAAGCTGGGGAATAAGGTCTTCGCCGTATTCCTTAAGAAGAGTTGCGAAAACTTCGGAACTTATCTCGAATTCAAGGAAGTAATCGATGAAAGGTGCTTCAATTCCGTAAGTTTCGGTAAAGTTTCTTACAAAGTCCTGAAGGCTCGAAAGATAATACGGAATGTTATTTATAAGCACATTTATACTTTCGGTAACGTCCGGCATTACAATATAGAAAAACGCGCTTAAAACAGCGATTGCCGCGATCCAGCTTACGATTATCGCAAGAACCCTTTTAAGGACTCTTTGCGGTTTCTTCTTTTCAACGAAAGAAAACTTTCTTTCAAAAAACATAAGAGGACCGTTGAGAAGATAGGCAAAAATAATTCCGAAAACAAAAGGACGGAGAATATCCATTGCAGAACCCCAGACATTTTTTAACTGTCCGAAGTTTTTCATAATAAAATAGGCAAGAATAATTCCCGCTCCGGAAGCAATATAAGTAAGAGTTTTTTTGGTCATGGACCGGGTCCATTCAATTTTCATCTTCCGACCCTCCTGTTTTTTTTGCTTTTTCTTTATAATAACATAACTTAATGTTAAAATCTATTAAATATTTTTTAATTATTGTTTTTTATTAACATTTTTATACTTTTAAAAAATAATTTTTTGTGCTATATTTTTATAACAAAGAAGGTGTATTAAAAAATGGAATTTCAGTCAGAAATAATCAGAACTATTCAATCCGCCGCAACCCCGGCGCTTGATATGATTTTTGAAAGGATCACAATGCTCGGTGAAGATTTTTTCATAATCTTCGTCGCAACTCTTATCTATTGGTGCTTCAGCAAAGAAATCGGATATTGGATATGCTGGTGCCTTTCCTTCGGAAATGTTTTTATCAACACAGTAAAATGTATTTTCAGAATTGACCGCCCTATCGGTTATGAAGGAATTCGCACCCTTCGTGAACATACCGCCCCGGGATACTCTTTCCCCAGCGGACACACCCATGCTTCATCGAACTTTTTCTTTTCAGCGGCAAAAGCTTTCAACAAAAAATGGTTCTGGGGAATTGCTGTAATTGTTCCCGCTTTTGTCGGTCTTTCAAGGCTCTATCTTGGAGTACATTGGCCGATGGACGTTGTATGCGGATATATTATCGGTCTTCTTATTCCGCTTCTGCTTTGGAAAATCTATAAAAAATTCAGCGAACGCAAGGCATTCCTGTTCATTATAAGCACCCTTATCTACGTTCCGTTTTTCTTTGTCTGCGGCGACGACAAAAGCTTCTGGAAAAGCTTCGGTTTCGCTCTCGGCGTTGCAATCGGCGCTTTGATTGAACAGAAGTTCATAAAATTCGAAACAAAAGGCATTACAATAAAACAAAAAGTCTTCCGTTATCTTGGAGGAATTGCCGTTGTTCTTATCGTCTATCTCGGAATGAAAGCAATCTGCCCCGAAGGACATTTTTTCTCCTTCATCCGCTATTTCTGCATTCCCCTTGCCGCAACCGCAGCATGGCCCGCGGTCTTCAAAAAATTCGGATTCTGATATAAAAACGGCGGACTTTCTGTCCGCTGTTTTTTCGGAGATTTATATGCGATATTACATGCTCAACAAACCCGGCGGAGTTGTTACCGCAACCCGGGATAAATACTCGGAAACGGTTATGGATCTCTTTCCGGAAGAAATACGTGAAGGTCTTTTCCCGATCGGAAGACTTGACAGAGATACGGAAGGGCTTCTTATCATAACCGACGACGGGGATTTTGCTTTCAGGATGCTTCGCCCGGAATTCGGCATAACAAAGCGGTATTTCTTCCGCGCTTTCGGTGAAATCAATGAAGAAAAAATCAAAAAACTCGAAAGCGGCGGCGCTCTTTACGGAAACGGAGAAACCGCAAGGCCGGCTTTTCTTTCGGACATAGTTTTGAGCACCGTTGAGGCGGATTCCGGATGCATTCCGGAAGAGGACCGTGCTCATGCGCTTAAAAATCCGGGCGGAAAGACTTTTTCCGCGGTTATAACCGTTACAGAAGGAAAGCGCCACGAGGTGAAACTTCTGCTCAAGTCCATCGGCTGCAAGATTTTTTATCTTCAAAGAATTTCCATGGGAAAATTCATGCTCGACCCGGTGCTCAAACCCGGAGAATTCAGGGAATTCGCCCCGGAAGAAATTTCTTTTGCTGAAGATTACAGAAAAATATTTATCGATTTAACAAAAAAAGAGCAGGCTTAACGCCTGCTCTTTCTATTATGTGCTCAAATTATTTAGACATATCGTAAATATATTTTACTGCGGGTTTGGTTCCGTTTTCAAGGCCTTCGAAAGTTGCCTGAGCTTCTTCCATTGCGATAAGTTCGCCGTATTTTTCAACGTTGATCTTGCCTTCGCTCATAAGTTTGATAACATCTTCAAATTCCGGAACGGTGAACATTACGCTGCCGTGGATATGAAGTTCGTTGTTGATGATTGCCATTGCGTCATATTTGAATCCGGGTCCGTAAGCAAGAATCGCATGCTGGCCGCCGCGTTTAAGGCTATAAAGAGCAAGGTTTGCTGCTGCGGGGTGTCCGCTGCATTCAACGGAAATGTCAAAACCTTCCGGAACTTTTGCTTTAACTTTTTCGTTAATTTCAGGATCTGCCGCATCGAAAACTTCATCAACAAAATCCGCTTCTTTTGCAATTGCGATTCTTCCGGGGTTTGCTTCGGTAAGAGCAACGTATTTTGCACCTTTTGCTTTTGCTGCTGCAGCTGCGAAAAGGCCGATTGCACCGCCGCCGGTTACAAGAACGGTGGAATTTTCGTTAACTCCGCACATATTTACAGCATGCATGGAAATGCATACAGGTTCGATCATTGCTGCCTGTTTAAGGCTGATGTTGTCAGGGAGTTTTCTTATAAAATCGTTTCTTACTTTGCTGTATTCGGCATAACCGCCGTCAACGCCGCCTACGCCGGGAGCTTCCGCAAAGCCCATTGCGCAAAGTTCGGAACGGCCGGATTTGCAATATTCGCATTCGCCGCATGGGGAAACGTCCATTGCAACAACTCTGTCGCCGACTTCAAAACCGGAACCGGGAAGAGTTTCTTCAATTACGCCGGCGAATTCGTGGCCTATTACGTAATCAGGGCTGATGATATATCCTGCGCCCCAAAGCATATGGAGGTCGGAGCCGCAGATTCCCGCATGGGTTACTTTGATTACGGAAAATCTTTCGTCTGCAACGGGTTTTGCTTTTTCGCAAAGTTCAATTTGTTTTACACCTTTGATGATAAGCGCCTTCATTGAAAATCTCTCCTTTGTTTGATATTTAACAGGTTGATTTTATTATATAGCTTCATACTTTTACTGTCAAGCGAAAAGAAAAACCGGCAAAGCTTCAAGGCTTTGCCGGTTTTCTTATTGAAAAAACTGAAAGTTAAAGGAGTGCGGTTTAAAGTATATGTATTCCTTCGGATTCACATTCAAGAAGCATTTCTTCCGACCAGATGGAAGATTGGACTTCGCCGATATGGCGTTTTCCAAGAAGAAGCATGCAGATTCTCGATTGTCCGAGACCGCCGCCCATTGTCTGTGGAAGTTCGTTATTAAGAAGCGCTTTATGGAAAGGAAGCTTTGCTCTTTCGCTGCATCCGGAAACCTGAAGCTGGGCATCAAGAGCTTTTGCGTCAACGCGGATTCCCATGGAGGAAATTTCAAAAGCCCTTTCAAGAACCGGGTTCCAGACAAGTATATCGCCGTTAAGCATCCAGTCGTCATAGTCCGGTGCTCTTCCGTCATGGGGTTTTCCGCTTTTAAGCGGAAGTCCGATCTGCATAAGAAAAACCGCGCCGTTTTTTTCGCAGATGGCGTCTTCCCTTTGCTTCGGGGTTTTGTCCGGGAACATATCTTCGAGTTCCTGAGTTGAAACGAAGGTTATTTCTTCCGGAAGGAAGGGACGGAAACCCGGGAATCTTCCGCAAAGCTTGAACTGGGTTTCCCGAAGGGCTTCGTAAATATCCTTTACCGCATTTTTAAGGGTATGGAGATTGCGTTCTTCCGGGTTTATTACTTTTTCCCAGTCCCACTGGTCAACGTAAATAGAATGAAGCTCGTCAAGAGTTTCGTCCCGGCGGATAGCGTTCATATCGGTATAAAGACCGGTTCCGATGGTGAAACCGTATTTTTTAAGGGCAAGGCGTTTCCATTTCGCAAGAGACTGGACGACCTGGACTTTTCTTCTTCCGATATCAAGGATATCGAATTCAACCGGGCGTTCGACACCGCTTAAGTTATCGTTAAGACCGGTTTCCGGAAAAACGAAAAGAGGCGCGGAAACACGGGTCAGGTTAAGGGCATCCGCAAGTTCGCGTTCAAAGCTGTCTTTGATGAATTTGATTGCAACTTCTGTTTCAAGAATATTGAAATTACCGAAAGTTGCCTCTCTTTCTTCCTTTGTCACGGAAAATCCCTCCTTCTTAATAAAAATTACGTTAAATATTTTAGCACATTAAAGCGACAAAATCAATGATTTTTTTGCTGCAAACAAAATTTCTTTTGCATAATATGCTGAAAATAAAAAGGAGGCTTTTTTAGCCTCCTTTCGTTTCAAATACATTTAGTAAACCGCAATTAATCTTCAAATGTTTTCTGACATTTCGGACAGGTTTTGGGAAGCGGCCTGTATCCGGCAAGTGAATGGCCGCAATAGGGACATCTTACCGTTGCAAGGTGATATATTACACCGGCGATTATAACAAGCAAGCCTGTCCATACCAAAAAATTAACTCTGTATTCCCGGGTAATCATCGCCCCGATAAGCGCCAAAAGCGTTCCAATTCCTATTATGACCCATGAAACGTTCAAATTCTTTTCCGGATTTTTATTTACCATACAAATTCCTTCTTTCATGGCATGTTGTCCTCGATAAAAGGTCTTATTACAATATCATGAACACAGCCTTCCTCAATTTCAATGCAATTCTTTATCATTTTTGCAACCGTTTCCGGTCTTAAATAATTGCTGTTTGCGTTATGTCTGAAGTTTGTGTCAACGCCGCCGGGATATACGCTGCAAACTCCTATATTGTCGGCTTTTGCTTCCTTGGTGAGGATTTTGCTGATTCCTTCCATGGCGTCTTTTGTTGCGCTGTAACTTCCGGTCATCGGGTTATTAAAAAGACAGCAGCTGCTTAATATATTGACAAACAAACCGCTCTTTTGTGCCGCCATAACGGGATAAATTTCCTGAATCATTCCAAGGGCGCTTATGCAGTTGAGTTCAAACATATACCGAAGGTCATCAAGATTGATATCCGCTATTTTATCTTTTTTCGTGTTTGCACCGGCATTGTTGACCAGAACATCCACCGTACCGAATTCATTTTTTACCTTTTCGCAGAAACCGCGGCGTTTTTCTTTATCGGTAATATCGAAACATTCTGCATAAAAATGACAATCATCCAGTTCATTTATCAATTTGCTCATCTTGTCTTCGCTTCTTCCGCAAAGAGCAAGGTTATATTCCTTTGATAATAAAATTGCCAAAGCTTTTCCGATTCCATCCGTTGCACCGGTGATTATAACCGTTTTTTTCATATACAAACCTCCGGGATAAAAATGCGTTTTCGCTTGCCTATATTATAATCCAAAACCCCGTTTTTTCAACCCGCTCAATTTGCGTTTTTTATTTTATTTAATTTGTTTAATTTTATAATATAATGTGATATAATATTTATTTAGGTAAAAATCCATTTCTCCATAAAAACGGAGGTCAGATATTTATGACAAACGCAGAAAAATTCTTTGAAAAAATCAAAGATAAAAAGGTCGCCTTTATCGGAATCGGCGTTTCCCACACCGACGTAATCCGTCAGTTTGCGGAAAAGGGAATCCATACCGAAGCAAGAGACAAAACCGACCGGGAAAAACTCGGTGAAACGGCTGAACTTCTTGAAAAATCCGGCGCGGTACTTAAACTCGGCGAAGGATATCTTGACGATATCGATGCGGATATTGTTTTCAGAACTCCCGGAATGAACTGGTGGAACCCTACCCTTTGCGAACTTCGAAGAGAAGGCAAAGCGGTAACAAGCGAGATGGAAGTTTTCTTCGATCTCTGCCCCTGCAAAAAATACGCCGTTACCGGTTCCGACGGAAAAACCACCACGACTACTCTTATTTCCGAATTCCTTGCAGCGGAAGGAAAAACCGTCCATAAAGGCGGAAACATCGGCCGCGCGCTTCTTCCGATAATCGAAGAAATCAAAGACGAGGACAGAGCGGTTGTTGAACTTTCCTCCTTCCAGCTTATTTCCATGAGAACTTCACCGGACGTCGCGGTCGTTACAAACGTTGCGCCGAACCACCTTGACGTTCACAAAGACATGGAAGAATATATTGAAGCGAAACGCAACGTTCTCCGCCACCAGAACGCATTTTCCGTTGCGGTACTCAACGCCGACAATGTTATTACCAAGAGCATGGCGGAACTTGTTCGCGGAGAACTCCGCTGGTTCAGCCACCTTAACCCAGTTCATAACGGTTCTTTCCTCCGCGAAGACGGAATGCTTTGCTATTCCGACCACGGAAAAGTTACGGAACTTTTCCACAGAAGCGAAATCAAAATTCAAGTCGGAGGC
>JAZQUO010000063.1:0-12377 GCA_045631325.1 Oscillospiraceae bacterium | reverse complement strand
AATCCATAGGACCGGGACGATAAAGTGAAATAACTGCCGTGAGGTCCTCGATTGATTTAGGGCCAAGACCCATAAGAACGCTTCTCATGCCCGCAGACTCGAATTGGAAAACGCCCTGAGCTGCACCTTTTGTAAGCATATCATAAACTTCCGGGTCACCATCCGGAACATTTGAAATATCAAAATCCGGAATTCGTTTGCGTACCGCTTTTTCACAATCGCTTATTGCGGTAAGGTTACGAAGTCCGAGGAAGTCCATTTTGAGAAGTCCTAGTTCCTCAAGAGTTGTCATTGTAAACTGGGTTACAACGGATTCATCGGGTTTTGCGACCGGAACAAATTCGGTAACAGGTTCCGGAGCGATTACAACGCCCGCAGCATGAACGGAAGAATGGCGCGGCATTCCCTCCACCCTGCTTGCGGTATCAATAAGTTCATAAATTTTCGGGTCGGTGTCATAAAGCGCTTTGAGTTCGGAAGAAATGGAAAGCGCTTTTTCGATAGTCATATGTAAATCAGTAGGAACAAGTTTTGCAACTTTATCGACGTCCTGATATGCAATTCCAAGAGCACGGCCAACGTCGCGGATCGCTGCCCTTGCGGCAAGAGTTCCGAAAGTGATAATCTGCGCAACATGATCTTCGCCGTATTTGCGTTTTACATATTCTATAACTTCCTGTCTGCGTTCGTAACAAAAATCGATATCGAAGTCAGGCATTGAAACACGTTCGGGGTTAAGAAAACGTTCAAAAAGAAGATGATATTTGATCGGGTCAATATCTGTGATTCCGATACAGTATGCACAGATACTTCCTGCGCCGGAACCTCTTCCGGGACCGACAGGTATTCCGACGCTTTTCGCATAATTTATAAAATCGTGTACGATAAGATAATAGTTGACGTATCCCATACGCTCGATTACGCCAAGTTCGTAGTTGAGCCTTTCCCAAAGTTCCGGATCGGGATTTTCTCCGTAACGGCGGTAAAGGCCTTCCTTGCACATACTTTCGAAATATTCGACATTGTCGCGTCCGTCCGGAACAACAAACGCCGGAAGTTTTGTATGTCCGAATTCAAAAGTCATATTGCATCTGTCGGCGATTTTCTGAGTATTATCAACCGCTTCCGGAATGAAGGAGAAAATTTCACGCATCTCCTCTTCGGATTTTACGTAAAATTCTTCCGTATCAAAAGCCATTCCGTTATCTTCATCAACGGTATGGTTTGTTCCTATGCAGACAAGAACATTCTGCATTTTTGCGTCGTCCTTGCTGATATAATGACAGTCGTTGGTTGCAACAAGCGGAATACCTGTTTCTTTGGAAAGTTTTATAAGGTTCGGAAGAATTCTTTTCTGGTCCGCAAGTCCGTGGTCCTGAATTTCAATGAAATAGTTGTTCTCGCCGAAGATATCCCTGTATTCAAGAGCAACCTTTTTTGCTGTTTCATAATCGTTCTGGACAAGATTGCGCGGAATTTCGCCCGCAAGACACGCGGAAAGCGCAATTAATCCCTCATGATGTTTCTTAAGAAGTTCCTTATCAACACGGGGTTTTTTATAGAATCCTTCGGTAAAACCGGATGAAACAAGCTTGATCAGGTTTTTATAACCGGTGTTGTTTTCGCAAAGAAGAACAAGATGGTAACTCCAGTCCATCATATGTTCCTTGCTGAAACGGGAACGGTTTGCAACATAAACTTCGCATCCGATTACCGGTTTTATTCCGTATTTATTTGCTTCACGGTAAAAATCGATTACACCATACATTGCGCCATGGTCAGTTATGGCAACGGCCGTCTGACCAAGTTCTTTAACGCGCGGAATAAGTTTTTTTATTCTGCAAGCGCCGTCGAGCAGACTGTATTCTGTATGGAGATGAAGATGTGCAAAGCTCATGTTTTCCTCCTTGATTATTTTAGTTGAGTTCTGGCTCCTCGTTATGAACGGTCATTCCGTGGCGGAGCCAATCGCCTTTAAGATATTTTGTAATGAAAATTATTGCTTTCAAAAGTTCATCGCTGCAAACGATTGCCATTACAAGAAGCGGATCGAGTTTTAAAAGAAGTCCGCAGATTGCACCGACAACGCCTTTCATGAAAATTGCGGAACCTACGTCAATTTTTGCAACAAAACCTGTGTCGCCGCCTGCGCGGAGAACCCCTGCGCCGAGGTTCCAGCTCATTCCGTAGCAAACATCAATATATGCACAGACAAGAAGCATGCTGAGAATATAGTTTGCTGTGGTTTCGGAGCAAACGATAAATCCCGGAGCAAAAGGTCTTATAATCATAATAATCGCAGCCATGAAAACTCCGACACCAAGACCTCCGACAACAAAAACTTTGCTCCATTTTCTTGCTTCCCGGTCATTTCCGGCGCCGATCATATTACCCATAAGGATAAGGGAAGCATTGGAGAAACCGCACATTGCAACAGTTGAAAGGTCAAGGATTACAAGAACAAGGCTGTATGCGGCAAGGAATTCCTTGCTGTATTGTCCAAGAATTGCGGACTGCATGGTCATTCCAAAGCCCCAGATAAATTCGCTGCAGAAAACGGGAATTCCGAATTTTATAAAAGAATGGATATACTGTCTTGTTTTTGCAAAAATATAATGCATTCTGAAATTTATACGGTGCTCAAAACAATACATATAAACGAGCACGAGAATAAATTCAAGAGATTTACTTACCGCAGTGGCAATTGCCGCACCGGTGACTTCAAGTCTCGGAGCACCGAGATTTCCGTAAATAAGAACCCAGTTAAGTCCAAGGTTTGTAAGACATGCGGTAGTATATACAACAACGGATATTCTTACATCGTGAATTGCACGGAGGTTTGAAAGGAAGGTCGTGGAAATTGCCGGGAATACATAGAACCAACCCATAATTCTGAGGTATTCAACTCCGTATGCAATAACTTCAGGATCGCTTGCAAAAATTCTCATAACAACCTGCGGTACGGTAAGAGTTACCGCAGAAAGCAAAAGACCGGCAATAACGTTGATTTTCATTGCAAGACCGATCATATCCCTGATCGGGTCGATTTTCTGCTGTCCCCAATATCTTGCGGTGATAACAACAGTTCCCATGCTGATACCCCAGACGAACATGTTGAAGAAAAGATAGAGAGAGTTTACCTGGTTGATTGCGCCAAGCTGCGCTTCGCCGACGGAACCTATCATGATAGTGTCGAGCATATTTACCAGAACGGAAACAAAGTTCTGTGCCGCAACCGGGATTCCTATCTTAAACATCTGTTTGAATATTTCTTTTTTTGTATACATCTGTTCCATTTTTATTCAATCTTTCCGTTTCTCAATGCGTTTGCAATTTCGCTTATTTTTTTGAGTCTGTGGTTAACACCGGAGCGGGAAAGCGGCGGTTCAACCGATTCGCAAAGTTCCCGAAGGGACATTTCCGGATTTTCAAGGCGAAGTTTTGCAACCTGTAAAAGTTCATCGCTGAGATAACTTTCGTCTTTGTTTTCAAAAATATAATTGATATCTTCAACCTGCTGTAAAGATGCGTTAAGAGTTTTATCCATATTTGCGCTGTCGCAGTTCATTCGGCGGTTAACTCTGTTTTTGATATCCTTTTCAATTTTGATATTCATCATTTCAAGAGACGAAAGCATTGCGCCGATATATGTAATGGTATCTTCGATATTTTCGCTTTCTTTATAATAAACGATATACGAACCGCGGCGGGTGGAACTTTTCGGTTGGGGAAGAACTTCGCCGATAAGAGTTGCAAGATCGCGGCTTAAGTTCATATAGCTTACGCCGAATTCAAGATGATATTCCTTATGGGGGTCCGTAAGACTTCCGCAAACAAGATAAGCTCCGCGAAGGAAGAACGGAACGTCCTCTTCGTTTTCGATGTTTGCGCGGTTGATACGAAGGCTCGGTTCTTTCGGCATATGATAGAAAGCATCCAGGATTTTTCTTCTTTCGGAAGCTTTTTCGATGCTTACTTTATAAAGAGTTCCCCTTGCCCTTTCGTGGAAAATAATTTTTGCGGAAATTCCGCAATGGGTTGCAAGTGTTTCGGCAAAAAGCCTTGCGGTAGGTTCGTGAACAACAGAAAAACTTATTTCGTCGGCACTGAATTTATGTGAAAAAAGCAGGAATCCGTAAAGAAGCGCATGTATCGCGCTCTCCTGCTCCGGAACGTCTTTACAAAGTTCGTCTTTTAAGTCTGTCGCAAAGGACATTTTTTCGTTCTCCGCCCTTCTTCAAAATTTATCCTAAAATTTCAACTTCCGGTTCAATAAAGAATCCGGTTTCGTTTTTTACCTTTTCCTGAATATCTTTTATAAGCTGAAGCACATCCGCGCAGGTTGCTCCGCCGATATTTACGACAAATCCGGCGTGTTTTGTGCTTACTTCCGCACCTCCGACCCGGTATCCTTTAAGTCCGCATTGATCAATAAGAGCAGAAGCAAATGCGCCTTCCGGTCTTTTGAAAGTGCTACCCGCGGAAGGTTTATCCATTGGCTGTTTATCAAAACGTCTTCCGAGAAGATCGTCCATTTTTGCTTTAATTTCAGCTTTATCGCCTTTCTGAAGTTTAAAGGCCGCGCCCGTAATGAAATATTGCTTATCGCTGTAAGCGCTGTGGCGATAGCTCATCTGAAGTTCTTCGCCGGTGAATCTTCCGGTTTTTCCTTCTTTATCAACATGGTCAGCATAAACGATAACGTCTTTAATTTCTCCGCCGTATGCTCCAGCGTTCATAAAAACCGCGCCGCCAACCGAACCGGGAATTCCGTATGCAAATTCAAGTCCGGTAAGTCCGTTTTCAAGAGCAAAATTGCAAAGAGCGCCAAGGCTTGTTCCGGATTCGCAATAAATCGTTTCTTCGTCGAGGAGTCTTGTTTTTCCGAATCCGCTTCCGAAATACATTACAACACCGGAAATTCCGTTATCGGAAATAAGAACGTTTGAACCTTTTCCCAACGGAAGAAGCGGAATTTCGTTTTCGCTGCAAAATTCGATAATTGCGGAAACCTGTTCCGTGCTTTCGGGTTTTGCAAAAATTTCGGCGGGACCTCCGATTTTGAAGGATGTATGTTTTGAAAGTTCTTCGTGCTCAAGATATTTTATTCCGTGCTCATCGGCAAAATTATAAAAAGCAGTCTTTTCCAAAATCTTTTCCTCCTTATTCATCAAGTCCGTAATAGGAATCCCATTCACCGAGATCATCGTCAACTTCCCAATCGGGCATGCTGATTCTTTCCATAAGTTCAAGGGCTGCATTGTTTCCCATACGTTTCTGGCGGTTGTTCATTGCCGCAACTTCAACTATAACGGCAATGTTTCTTCCGGGCTGGACCGGAATTGTATAAAGCGGAACATCAACATCGAGAACTTTTGTATAAACGTCCTCAGCGCCCATTCTGTCATAAACTTTGTTGTTATCCCATGGTTCAAGATTGATTATCATATCAAGCTTTGCGCTTTTTTTAACCGCACCCATACCGAAAAGGTTTCTTGCGTTGATGATACCTACTCCGCGAAGTTCCATGAAATGGCGGATATTTTCCGGAGAAGTTCCGACAAGGCTTCGGTTGGAAACGCGACGGATCTCGACCGCATCGTCCGCAATAAGACGGTGTCCGCGTTTGATAAGTTCCATTGCAACTTCAGATTTACCAACTCCGCTGTCGCCATAAAGAAGAACGCCTTCGCCATAAACTTCAACAAGAACTCCGTGGCGGGTTATTCTTTTTGCAAGCGCAACGCTCAGAGTCTGGGTAAGTCCGGCGATGAATTCGGAAGTCATTTCGGAAGTTCTGTAAATCGGAACATTGTATTTTTCCGCAAGGGCAAGGAATTTTCTGTCAACTGTAAGATTCCAGGTAATTATAATTACCATAGGTTTTCTTGAAAGAAATTCATCAAGAGCTTCGTACATCTTTGCACCAAGATTGCGCATATAGCTGTATTCGGTTTTTCCTATGATCTGCACCCTTTTAGGGTCAAAAAGTTCATAAAAACCCGCAAGCTGAAGTCCCGGACGGTTGACCTCGTTGGTGCTTATTTTTATATTGCTGATATCATCCGGAGCCCAGATTTTTTCAAGATTGAACTCCTTTATGATTTTGGTGAAATTGACGCTGTAATTAGAAGCCATTTGTTTTTTTGCCTCCGTTTCATTTGTATAATAAACCTATAATATTATACTATAAAAAGTACCGGATTTCAATATTTATATAAATATATAATGCATTGTACCTTCGTCATTTTCTATAATATGACGTTTTTCGGCTTTGTGTTTTTTTGGATTGTGGCTTAAAATTTATATTAATTTATAATTATTTTTGTAATTTTATATAACTTTTGCAAAAACATTTGAAAGATTCATAAATACATGGTAATATTATGATGTTCAATTATGTTTATTGAAAAAGGAGTTGAAAATACATTGGCACGTTCTAAAAAAACCATGGACGGCAACACCGCTGCCGCTCATGTTTCTTACGCTTTCACCGATGTTGCAGCAATCTACCCCATTACCCCTTCTTCTGTAATGGCAGAGCTTGCTGACAAATGGGCAGCAAACGGAAAAATCAATATCTTTGGCAACAAAGTTCAAGTTACCGAAATGCAGTCCGAAGCAGGTGCGGCAGGTTCCGTTCACGGTTCCCTTGCAGCAGGTGCTCTTACCACCACTTTCACCGCATCCCAGGGTCTTCTTCTTATGATCCCGAACATGTACAAAATCGCCGGCGAACTTCTTCCCGGAGTTATCAACGTTTCCGCAAGAGCTCTTGCATCTCATGCACTCAGCATCTTCGGCGACCATTCCGACGTTTATGCATGCCGCCAGACCGGTTTTGCAATGCTTTGTTCCGGTAACCCCCAGGAAGTTATGGACCTTGGCGCTGTTGCACACCTTTCCGCAATCAAAGGCCGCGTTCCCTTCCTTCATTTCTTCGACGGTTTCAGAACTTCTCACGAAATTCAGAAAATCGAAGTATGGGATTATGACCAGCTTGCAAAACTCGCTGATTTCGATGCAATCGAAGCTTTCCGCGAACACGCACTTAACCCTAACCATCCCGTAACCCGCGGTACTGCACAGAACCCCGACATTTTCTTCCAGGCACGCGAAGCATCCAACAAATTCTACGATGCTCTTCCCGCAGTTGTTGAAGATTACATGAACAAGGTAAACGCAGAAATCGGTACCAATTACAAACTCTTCAACTATTACGGCGCACCGGACGCAGAACATGTTATCGTAGCAATGGGTTCCGTTTGCGACACCATTGAAGAAACCATCGATTACCTCAACGCAAACGGCGGCAAATACGGTCTTGTTAAAGTTCGCCTTTACAGACCTTTCAGCAAATGCCACCTTATCGATGCAATTCCCGAAACCGCAAAAACCATCACTGTTCTCGACAGAACCAAAGAACCCGGTTCCATCGGCGAACCTCTTTATCTTGACGTTGCAGCAGCAGTTCGCGGCACCAAATTTGAAAACGTTGAACTTCTCGGCGGCCGTTACGGTCTCGGCAGCAAAGATACCACCCCTGCACAGATCATTTCCGTTTACCGCAACGCAGAAGCAAACGGCAAACATACTTTCACTCTCGGTATCGAAGACGACGTTACCAATCTTTCCCTTGAAGTTAAAGAAAATCCCGACACCACTCCTGCTGGCAATATGAGCTGTATGTTCTGGGGTCTCGGTTCCGACGGTACTGTTGGTGCAAACAAAAACTCCATCAAAATCATCGGCGACCATACTGACCTTTATGCACAGGGATATTTCGCATATGACTCCAAAAAATCCGGCGGTGTAACAATTTCTCACCTCCGTTTCGGAAAATCCCCCATCAAATCCACCTATTACATCAACAAAGCAGATTTCGTTGCCTGCCACAACCCCTCTTATGTTGATAAATACGATATGACCGCTGTTCTCAAAAAAGGCGGCAAATTCCTTCTCAACTGCGCATGGGACGTTGAAGAACTTTCCAACCGTCTTCCCGGCGACGTAAAACGCTTCATTGCTGAAAATGAAATCGAACTTTACACAATCGACGGTATTTCCATCGCAAAAGAAATCGGTCTTAACGGAAGAATCAACACCATTCTCCAGTCCGCTTTCTTCAAAATCACCGAAATCATCCCCGCAGATGAAGCAGAAAAATTCATGAAAGACGCAGCATTCGCAAGCTACGGCAAAAAAGGCGACGCTGTTGTTGAAATGAACTATAAAGCAATCGAACGCGGTATGACCAGCTTCACCAAAGTTGATTATCCTGCTGATGAATGGGCAAAAGCAGAAGGCGCAATCCCCACCCCTGTTGCAACCGGCGAAGATAAAGAAATCGTAGATTTCATCAACAGCATCCTCGTTCCCGTTTCCGCACAGAAAGGTGACAAACTTCCCGTTTCCGTATTCTCCGGACGTGAAGACGGTACCTTCCCTGCCGGTTCCGCCGCTTATGAAAAACGCGGCATTGCAGTTGACGTTCCCGCATGGCTTCCCGAAAACTGCATCCAGTGCAACATGTGCTCCTACGTATGTCCTCATGCTGCAATCAGACCCGTTGTTCTTGACGATGCTGAACTCGCAAACGCTCCCGAAGGCACCAAATCCCTTCCTATGACCGGTCTTGCAGACAAAAAATTCGCACTCACCGTTTCCGCTCTCGACTGCACTGGCTGCGGTTCCTGCGTAAACGTCTGCCCCGGCAAAAAAGGCGTCAAAGCTCTTGAAATGAAAGCTCTCGACAGCCAGCTTGGCGAACAGAAGGTTTTCGATTACGGCGTTGACATTCCCGAAAAAATCGAAGTTGCACAGAAATTCAAATCCAACACCCTTAAAGGTTCCCAGTTCCGCCGTCCTCTTCTTGAGTTCTCCGGTGCTTGCGCAGGTTGCGGCGAAACTCCTTATGCAAAACTCGTAACCCAGCTCTTCGGCGACAGAATGTACATTGCAAACGCAACCGGATGTTCTTCCATCTGGGGCGGTTCCGCACCTTCCACTCCTTATACCAAGAATGCTGAAGGCAAAGGTCCCGCATGGGCAAACTCCCTCTTCGAGGATAACGCAGAATACGGTTACGGTATGTTCCTCGGCCAGGAAGCAATTCGCAGCAGCTACATTGCAAAAGTAAAAGATGTTGCAGAAAACGGAACCAACCCTGTTGCTGTTGATGCAGCAAACAAATACCTTGAAACCGTTAACGACGGTGAAGCAAATGCTGTTGCAACCAAAAAACTCGTTGAAGCTCTCACCGCTTGCGATTGCGACAAAGCAAAAGCAATCCTCAAAGGCAAAAACTACCTCGCCAAAAAATCCGTTTGGGCATTCGGCGGCGACGGTTGGGCATACGATATCGGTTTCGGCGGTCTTGACCACGTTCTTGCTTCCGGCAGAAACATCAACGTTCTCGTATTCGACACCGAAGTTTACTCCAACACCGGCGGTCAGTCTTCCAAAGCAACTCCTACCGGCGCAGTTGCACAGTTTGCAGCAGCAGGTAAAGACGTTAAGAAGAAAGACCTTGCAGCAATTGCAATGAGCTATGGTTACATCTATGTTGCACAGATTGCACAGGGCGCAAACATGGCACAGGCAGTTAAAGCAATCTCCGAAGCAGAAGCTTATGACGGTCCTTCCCTCATCATTGCTTATGCACCTTGCATCAACCACGGTATCAAAGGCGGCATGGGCAACGCAATGGCAGAAGAAAAACGTGCTGTTGAAGCAGGTTACTGGCATCTCTTCCGCTTCGACCCCAGACTTGCTGAAAAAGGCGAAAATCCCTTCCAGCTTGATTCCTCTGCTCCTTCCGCAGATTACAAAGAATTCATCAAGAGCGAAGTTCGTTATTCCAGCCTTATGCGTGCATTCCCCGACAGAGCCGAAGTTCTCTTCGACAAAGCAGAGAAAAACGCAGCTGAAAAATATGAACATCTCGAAAGACTTGCGGGTAAATAATTCTTGCAAATATAAAGCAAAAAGCCCTTTGCAATTGCGAAGGGCTTTTTTATGCGGTTTTTTAACCGCGCAATAAAACGTTGCGTGACTTTTTACGGCATTTATTATATAATCGAATCAGAAAAAGGAGGCGATTATTATGACTTCTGTTGGTAAAAATCTTAAAAACATACGGAAGAAAAACGATCTAACTCAGGACGAACTTGCGGAAAAGCTTTCTGTAACAAGGCAAGCTGTTTCAAATTGGGAAAACGGAAAAACCGAACCGGATATCGAAACCCTTACTAAAATCGCACAGATTTTTGATATAAGCATTGACGAACTTGTTGACGGAATCCCAAAAGGAATAAAGGAACTCCGTGGCAAAAAAAGCCATCTTTATATAGGCATCGGTTTCACAGTTTTTTATATTATCTCTTCCCTTTTGATGATTATTCTTGAAAAACCGCTTCACGATTATGTAAATTCAACTTATGACGTTTTTTACAGTGCTTTTTCTGTTCTTGTCTGGAAACCTCTTACTGTTTTTTCTGCCGGAATCGGAATTTCCGCATTAATTTCTTATATAAGCGGTCTTTATATGGAAAATAAAAATCTTCGCATTGCCTTCTTGATTTTCGGATTGGTTATATCTGTCTGCACAAGCGGATTTATGATTTTTCAGTTTATCGGTTTTCAGATTTTTCAAAATCTTACCGCTTTGCATTCGATTTTTATTAATTATTACGTTTTTCTTTGCGAACATACGATACTTCATATCTTCGGCGCCGTTCTTATCTTTTTTGGAATCGCCAGAAAATAAAAATGAGCACCGTTTTTAAAGCGGTGCTCATTTCGTCGAAAAACTTGATGCTCATGCGGTTTTTCCGCATTTTTTAAATAAAAAATCCCGCTGATTTCTCAGCGGGATTTTTATTAATATGTGTTATGAATTACACAAATCTTGCGGGGTTGATCTTTACGCCAGGGCCCATGGTTGCGGAAACAACGCAGGATTTAACGTACTGACCTTTTGCTGCTGCGGGTTTTGCTTTAACAATTGCACCCATAAGAGTGTCAAAGTTTTCCTGGAGTTTTTCAACACCAAAGGAAGCTTTACCGATCGGGCAGTGGATGATGTTGGTTTTGTCGAGACGGTACTCGATTTTACCTGCTTTAGCTTCTTTAACAGCTTTAGCAACATCGGGGGTTACAGTACCTGCTTTGGGGTTAGGCATAAGGCCTCTCGGGCCAAGGATTTTACCGAGTCTACCAACAACGCCCATCATATCGGGAGAAGCGATAACTACGTCAAAATCCATCCAACCTTCGGACATGATTTTCTGCATGTATTCTTCTGCACCAGCGTATTCAGCGCCTGCATCAAGAGCAGCCTGAACTTTGTCGCCTTTTGCGAAAACGAGAACTTTAACTTCTTTACCGGTTCCGTTAGGAAGAACTACTGCACCACGAACCTGCTGGTCAGCGTGACGGGAGTCAACACCGAGACGAACGTGGCATTCAACGGTTTCGTCGAATTTTGCAGTTGCAGTTTTGCAAGCGAGCTCGAGAGCTTCGTTTGCTTCGTAGAGTTTAGCATGTTCAACAAGCTTAGTGCTTTCAACATATTTTTTTCCGTGTTTCATTAATGCTAACCTCCTTCACTTAGTCTTCAACGGTAACGCCCATGGAACGAGCGGTACCAGCTACCATGCTCATTGCTGCTTCAACAGATGCTGCGTTGAGGTCAGGCATCTTGGTTTCAGCAATTTTGCGGCACTGTTCGGAAGTGATGGATGCTACTTTGGTTTTGTTCGGAGCACCGGAAGCCTTATTGATGTTAGCAGCTTTTTTGATAAGAACTGCTGCAGGCGGGGTTTTGGTGATGAACGAGAAGCTGTGGTCAGCATATACAGTGATAACGACAGGGATGATCATGCCGATATCGTTTTTGGTGCGTTCGTTGAATTCTTTGGTGAACGCCATGATGTTTACACCGTGCTGGCCAAGTGCAGGACCAACAGGCGGTGCGGGAGTGGCTTTGCCACCCGGAATTTGCAGCTTAATTAAGCCAATAACTTTCTGTGCCATTGTTTTTACAAACCTCCAACCATTACGTGGTCAAACGGAATCGATTGAACAAATTTTCGATCCCTCCCACACGCAGAATACCTATACTCTGCGTTCGCCGGCCACTCTGGCCGACTACCTCTCAAAAAGTAATCAATCTTTGCGGGCAACCTGCTCGAGCTCAAGCTCTGCAGGGGTATCGCGTCCGAACATGGACACGATTACACGAACTTTATTGTCGGGAACGTCGATAGATTCGACTCTTCCCTCGAAGCCCTCAAGCGGACCACCTACAATGGATACGATGTCGCCTACGGCATACTTTACTTCGACCGACCTGGATCCGATTCCAAGTTTTGCAA
>JAZQUO010000062.1:0-17707 GCA_045631325.1 Oscillospiraceae bacterium | reverse complement strand
CTATTCCGCTTGGTATTTATTGTGCTGTTCATAAAAACGGTATAGTAGATAAAATAACCCAGGTTATTACCATCGTTGGTTATAGTATTCCTGTTTACATTATTGCACTTATTTTTATTTGGATTTTTGCAGTAAAACTGTCTATATTCCCGGTTACCGGTTCTCAGACTCCCGGTGCTGACTATGTTGGAATGCAGGCATTCCTTGACCGTCTTTATTACATCTGCCTTCCGGTAATTGTAATGACTTTCGGTTCTCTCGGCGGTATGACCCGTTATGTCCGTGCAGCTATGATCGAAGCTCTCAGCATGGACTACATCCGTACTGCCCGTGCAAAAGGTCTTCGTGAAAAAGTAGTTATCTATTCTCACGCATGGCGCAATGCACTTCTTCCTGTAATCACCGTTATCATCGGTTGGTTCCTTGGTATTTTCGGTGGTTCTGTAATTATTGAAAACACTTTCGGTCTTAACGGCATGGGCGCACTTTACTATACCGGTCTTATGAACAACGACTTCGAGCTTGCACTTTCTATCCAGATGTTCTACATCGTAGTAAGCCTTCTCGGTCAGCTTGTAATGGACCTTAGCTATGGTCTTGTTGACCCGCGTGTCCGTGTTGATAAATAATAGGGGAGGTATAATGAAATGAGTAAAGAAAATAAAAAACCTTCCCTTTTTGCACGCCTTTTCGGTAACCGCAACAAACAGCTCAGCTTCATGGAAGAGGAACAGCTTCAGAGCCCGACCAGAATGATTGTCCGTAACTTTACCAGCAATAAGCTTGGTATGACCGGTCTTATCGTTTTCCTCTGCATTTTCCTCTTTGTTATGATCGGTCCGAAATTCTTCGTTCTTGACCTTTCTTATAACGATAACACCCAGACCAACGTTCCTCCGACTCTTTCCATGCTTTCTGTTCCGGAAGGCCTTGAAGGAAACGTAAAGGATATCACTCCCGGTACTACTTTCGGTGTTGGTGTTGATAACGACGGACATATTTACACCTGGGGTTATACCAAAATCACCGAAGTAATTGACGTTGGCATAATTCCCGAAGAAGTTAAAGAAGCTCACATCGAACAGATTGCAGCAGGTTATGACCATATCGCAGCAATCGATGATGCAGGCAGAGTTTACGTTTGGGGTAACGACCGTCTTGGTCAGACCAATCTCCCCAGCGAAATCACTACTGCAATGATGATGAAAAAGAATCTTGGTTTCAAACAGCTTGAAGCAGGTTTCCAGTTCACTGCAGCTCTTACCGAAGACGGTCATGTTTATATCTGGGGTAACCAGAACATGGCTGACATCAAAGTAAGAAAAGAATATCAGGGCAATATTGAAAAAATTGCTCTTACTACCTATAACTGTGTAGCTCTTCTTAAAGATGGAACCGTTGCATATGTTGGTCTCCAGAAAAATGCAATCGGCGAACAGCTTCCTGAAGGACTTGATAATATCGTTGACATTGCAGCAACCGGTAACACTGTTGCAGCAGTTGATGCAGACGGTAAAATCACAGTATGGGGCAACATTTCCGACGGACTTAACAATGTTCCGGAAATGAGCGCAAAACCTGTTGAACTTTATGGTGGTAATAAACACTATACCGCACTTCTTGAAAACGGTGAGGTTATCTCCTGGGGTAACAACTTCCACGGACAGTCCGAAGTTCCGCAGTCTGTTATTGAACATGATATCGAAACTGTATTTGCCGGTTTCTATCAGAACTATGCAATCACCACATCCGGTGAAACCGAAACCTGGGGCCTTAAAGGTTATGCTTTCGGTACCGATAACCTCGGTCGTGATATTCTTACCCGTCTTGTTAACGCAGGTCAGGTAACCATGACTGTTGGTGCAATTGCAGTTGTAATTTCTCTTGTAATAGGTATTATCCTCGGCGGTATCGCAGGTTATTTCGGTGGTTGGACCGATATGATCGTAATGCGTATAGCAGAAGTTATCGGCGGTCTTCCGTTCATTCCTTTTGCAATGATCCTTTCCGCAATTATCGGTACAAGAATTTCTGTTGAGCAGAGAATGTACCTTATCATGGTTGTTCTCGGTATTCTTTCCTGGCCCGGAACCTGCCGCCTTATTCGTGCACAGATCCTCAGCCAGCGTGAACAGGAATATGTAACTGCAGCACAGGCAATGGGTGTACGTGAAGGAACTATCGTATTCAAACACATTCTTCCTAACGTTCTTTCTCTTATCCTTGTTTCTGCAACTCTTGACTTTGCAACCTGCATGCTTACCGAATCCACCCTTTCTTATTTGGGCTTCGGTATTGCACCGCCTACTCCTACTTGGGGTAATATGCTCAACGGTGCAAACAACTCTGTTGTTATTCAGCAGTATTGGTGGCGTTGGGTATTCACTGCAGCTATCTTCGGTATCTGCACTATTTGTATCAACCTTGTGGGTGACGCTCTTCGTGATGCTGTTGACCCGAAATCCAATGGTAGATAAGGAGGGGAGAAGCATATGGCATTATTGGAACTTAACGATGTTAGAACATTCTTTAAAACCAAACGTGGTATTGTTAAAGCAGTTAACGGCGTAAGCTACTCCCTTGATTCCGGTAAAGTTCTCGGACTTGTTGGTGAATCCGGTTCCGGTAAAAGTGTTTCCGCAATGAGCGTTCTCCGTCTTCTTGATGAAAACGGTTATATCGACGGCGGCGACATCACCTTCGACGGAAAAGATCTTATCCATCTTTCCAAAGCTGATATGTATAAGATCCGCGGAAATGATATTTCTGTTATTTTTCAGGAACCTATGACCAGCCTTAACCCGGTTTTCACTGTTGAAAAACAGCTTTGCGAACCGCTTATGAATCATCAGGGAATGTCTAAAAAAGAAGCAAAAGCAAAAGCTGTTGAACTTCTTGCAGACGTAAAAATCCCTAACCCGGATGTTGTTGCAAAACAGTATCCGCATCAGCTTTCCGGCGGTATGCGTCAGCGTGTAATGATCGCTATGGCACTTGCCTGCAAACCGAAGATTCTTATTGCTGACGAACCTACCACTGCGCTTGACGTAACTATTCAGGCACAGATTCTTAAGCTCATCAATGAACTTAAAGATAAAAACAACACCGCAGTTCTTTTCATCACCCATGACCTTGGTGTTATCAACCAGATCGCAGATGATGTTGCGGTTATGTATTGCGGACAGGTAGTTGAAATGGCTCCTGCTCACACTATTTTCCATCAATGTGAACATTCTCATCCGTACACCGAAGGACTCATGCTCTCCATTCCGAGACTTGATACTCCGGCAAACACCCGTCTTGATGCAATTCCCGGTGCTGTACCGCATCCCCTCGATCTTCCGAAAGGATGCAAATTTGCACCGCGTTGCAAATATGCAACTGATAAATGCAGGGAAGAAGAGCCCCAGCTTGTTCATGTAAATGAACATCATCAGGTACGCTGCTTCTATCCCAATAAGGAGGACAGACATGGAAAATAACAGAGAAGTCCTGCTCAGTATCAGCAACCTTAAACAGTATTTCCCGCTTAAGAAAGGTCGTTTTGTAAAAGCAAACGACGGCGTAACCCTCGATATTTACAGAGGCGAAACCTTCGGTCTTGTTGGTGAATCCGGTTGCGGAAAATCCACCCTTGGCCGTACTATTCTTCAGCTTTATCATCAGACTTATGGCCGTACCATGTATTACGGCAAGTCTCTTGATGACATTGCTCCCAAATATGTTGATCAGACTATCAAGAATCTTACAAAGCTTCGCAGCGAATGGAAGAATCTTGAGCAGAAGAAAGAAAAAATTGAAGCAGAGTATGCTGCACTTACTGAAGAAGAGCAGTATCAGAAACATGCAGAACTTGACCAGGCACGTAAACTTGCTGAAGACGCAATGCTCAACATCACCAAAATTTTTGGCGGTCTTGTAGTTGTTGAAGATGTAAGTGAAATTGTTGCTGCGTATTCCAAAGAATACGGTTTTGCAAAAGAAAAATCTGCTCTTATCGAAAAACTTGCAAAAGCAGAACTTGTTCTCAACGATCTTGAATTCGACGAGAACAAAAAGCCCGGCAGTGTTGATGCAGGCAAACTTTCTTCCGCAAGAGCAAAAGTTGAAGCAATCAATTCTGAAATTGCTAAAATTGAAGAAAACATTGCCGAAGCTAACAAAGTTATTGATGCTCTTCGTGAACAGCATAAGAATGAACCTGACTTCGATAAATATGAAGCCATGAGAGATAACGGTATTGACCTTGCACGTCTTGAATACAACGAGATGCGCAAACTTCGCCGCGATATGCAGCTTATTTTCCAGGATCCGTATTCTTCTCTTAACCCTCGTATGAGTGTCGGCCAGATTATCAGCGAAGGCATGGTTGCACATGACATGGTTCATGACAAAGGCGAACGTATGCAGGAAAGAGTTCTTGAAGTTATGGATGAATGCGGACTTGCTCCTTACTTCCTCCATCGTTTCCCGCATCAGTTCTCCGGCGGTCAGCGCCAGAGAATCGGTATTGCCCGTGCACTTGCAACTAACCCCAAATTCGTTGTTTGCGACGAAGCGGTTTCTGCACTTGACGTTTCCATTCAGGCACAGATTATCAACCTTCTTCAGGATCTTAAAGAGAAACAGGATCTTACCTATCTCTTTATCACTCATGACCTTTCCGTAGTTAAATACATTTCCGACAGAATCGGTGTTATGTATCTCGGTAACATGGTTGAACTTGCAGATTCTCAGGAAATCTTTGATAACCCTGTACATCCTTATACTGAAGCACTTCTTAACGCTATTCCTACTACCGAGGATGAAGGCCACAAAGACCTTCAGATCCTCGAAGGCGATATCCCCAGCCCGGTAAATCCTCCTAAAGGCTGCAAATTCCACACCAGATGCGCATATTGCACCGAAATTTGCAAACAGGTTGTTCCGGAATGGGAAGAAGTATCTCCCAATCACTTTGTTGCTTGCCACCACAAGCTTAATCACAAAGCAGTACAGGAATAATTGTTTGAGTCTGAAGGGAGCTTGACTAATGGCTAAGAAACCTCTTTTTATGCTTTTTCCGAAAAGAGTTGACCGTGCGTTTGAGCTCCAGGCAGAACAGAACGGTCATGATTTGCATGAAGAGTATGAAAGGGAAGAGATTGATCCTAAAACCATCGAAGATGAAGTTCAGCTTGCTGACAGAATGGAAAAAGGAGACCTTCCTGCAATGATTATTGCTGCTCTTGGAATGATGATTCCGATTGCTGCAATAATCCTTGTACTTATAATCGGCGTTGCAATTCTTTTAACCGGAATGTATTAAAAAATAAAAACCGTGCTCATAAATTGAGCACGGTTTTTTTAATATGAAAACAAAAAGACCGGTAAAATTGTTACCGGTCTTTTTTTCTGTTTTAAATTTTGGTTTTGATTTTTGCGAGAAGAGCTTCGACTTTTTCTGCGAGTTCTTTAAGAGCGCCGTCTTTGAAAGGAGAAGGAATTTTTGCTTCTTCAAGAAGGAGATCATAATACTGCTCTCCGCCCTGTTTCATAAGACGGATATAACGTGCAAATGCATCATCGTAATCTTCAAGGGAAGCAAGAAGGAATCCGAAAGCGGCAGTCTGTGCAAGGCAATAATCGATGTAGTAGAAAGGAGATTCATAGATATGCATCTGATACTGCCAACGGCGGCCGTCTTCAAGGAAAGGAACACCTTCAAGATTGATATGAGGAAGGAATTCTGCGCAAAGTTTTTTCCAGGTTTCGTTTCTTTCAGCAGGAGTCATTTCAGGATTTTCATAAACAATATGCTGGAAATAGTCAACAATGGTGCCGTAAGGAATAAATGAAAGTGCGCCGAGAGCATGCATGAATTTATATTTTGTTGCGTTTTCACCAAAGAATTTCTCAATATATTTCCATGCAAAGAATTCCATGCTCATAGAATGAGTTTCTGCGGTTTCCATTCCGCCGCATCCGATTTCAAGAGCAAATTTGTTATCTGCAATAAGGAATGCGTTGAATGCATGACCGGCCTCGTGGGTCATTACGTCAACGTCATCTGCGGAACCGTTAAAGTTTGCAAGAATGAAAGGCTGTTTATATTTTGCAATGTCAGTGCAGTAACCGCCGCCCCATTTGTTTTTTCTGGATTCAACGTCAAATGCTTCGTTTTCAAGCATAAGGTCGATGAATGCGGCAGATTCGTCGCTCATTGCATGATACATTTCTTTTGCTGCATTGAAGATATCTTCCTTGTTTCCGGAAGGTCTGGGGTCTCCGCCGGGAATGATAACGTCGTTATCGTAAATCATGTATTTATCGATTCCGAGGTCTTTTGCGTTTTCACTGCGAAGTTTTGCAACAACAGGAACAATGGATTCAAGAACGTTTTTGCGGAAAGTTTCTACATCATTTTTGTCATAGCAAACGCGTTCCATTCTGTAATAACCGAGTTCAACGAAGTTTTTATAACCGAGTTTCTGTGCCATTTTGGTGCGGACTTTAACAAGACGGTCATAGATATCGTCAAGCTGGTCTGCATAGCCGTTCATAACGGTTCCAAGGACTGTATATGCCTCTTTTCTGGTTTCACGGTCATCGGATTTGAAATAGCCTGCAAGAGCAGCACGGCTTAATTTTTCACCGCGGAATTCAAATTCCATGCTTGCCATGAGTTTGGAATATTCGGAAACAATTTTATTTTCTTCAATCATGTCTTCAATAATTTCGGGAGACATTGCTTTTGCCTGAACTTCCATATGTTTGAAATATACAGGGGAAAGTTTTTCTTCAAGCTCTGCTCTGAAAGGAGAATTAAGAAGAGCGTCGTTGTACATATTCATGAGATTTCCTATCTGAGGATTGATCTCATCAAAATAATCGTTTTCTTTTACATAGAATTCATCTGCTGTATTACAGCTGTATCTGATGTAAGAAAGGTTCATAGCAGTGGAATATCTTACTACAAGATCACGGAATTTTTCACGCCATTCAAGGACTTCATCAACGCTTTTTGCGTTTTTGACGCCTTCAATAACTTCCGTTGCGCTTTTGCTGAATTCTTCAAGAGGAATATGCTCATAAGGCATTTCGCTTACTTTCATTTTTTCAACTCCTTAACACTATTATGAAATTTATTATACACCCAATCATAATTAAATACAACTTTTAATAATCTTTTATGAGGGGTGATGAAAATTTGGATTATCTTCTTTTATTAGGAATTCTTTCCGGAATAATATTATTTGCACTTCATGTAACCGCTGCAAATTCATTTCCAAAACCGCTTACATCAGACGAAGAATTAAAATGTTTTGAAGAAATGAAAAAAGGAAGTGAAAAAGCACGTAACAAGCTTATAGAACATAATCTGCGGTTGGTTGCTCATATTATTAAAAAATATTACAGTAATTCATCGGAGCAGGATGATCTTGTTTCAATCGGAACAATCGGTCTTATTAAAGCTGTTTCTTCTTTTAATTATGAAAAGGGAACAAAGTTTGCAACATATGCGGCAAGATGCATCGAAAATGAGATCCTTATGTATTTCAGAAATAAAAAGAAATATGCACAGGATGTTTCTTTCTCTGATCCGATTGATACAGATAAGGACGGAAATGCACTTTCCGTTGTCGATACACTTGCTGATGATCGGTCAGTTAGTGAGGATATTGAAAATAAACTTATTTTCGAAAATCTTTACAATGTAATAGATTCGGAACTTTTACCCCGCGAAAAAGAAATAATATATCTGCGCTATGGATTACAAGGTAAAAAATCATATACACAAAGAGAAATTGCAAAAAATCTTGGTATATCACGTTCTTATGTTAGCAGAATTGAAAAAAAGGCTCTTGAAACATTGAAATCAAAACTTAAAAACAAGTGGTGAATTATATGAAAATAAAGCCTATTGATATTATACATAAAACTGTTTCGCCCGCATTGATTCTAACAGAGCCATATATTGAGGTATTGGGCAACAACGAGTTTGTTTTTACAGGTAAAACGGAAATTACAGAACTTGATGAATCGGTGCTCAAAATAAAATCGAATGAGCACCGTATTTTTGTATTCGGAAAAAATATGGAAATAGTCTATTATACTTTTGAAGGAATCAAAATAAGAGGTGAAATAGAAAAAATCGAATTCAAAGAAGGAGGATAAATTTTGTTTTCTTTTCTGATTGATTTTTTAAAAGGATGTGTATGTTTTAGAGCAAGCGGAGCAGATATTGAAAGTTTCCTTACTTACTGCGCAAGAAACGGAATTGAAATTATAAAACCAGTTAAAAAAGGACTGATTTTAAGCGGCAAAGTTTCTTTAAAGAATTATAAAAGACTAAAAAAACCGGCAAGAAAATTCGGTATTAAAATAAGGATAAATAAAAAATCAGGTTTTATCTTTTTTGCTAAAAAGAATAAATATAGAATCGGATTTGCATTTGGAATTATTTCAATGGTCATATTTTGCATTATAATGAATTGTTTCATCTGGGAAATTAATATTTCCGGTAACAAAGAAACCAATACGGAAGATATAATGAAATCAGCAGAAGAGATGGGACTTTTAAAGGGAACACGTTCGGGAAAACATTTGGTACAGAATATAGAATGGTATATATTGAGAGAAAACAGCAACCTTTCTTCAGTAGAAATCAATATTCAGGGAAGTGTTGCAAATATTCTTGTAAATGAACGTAAAAAAACAGATAAAATGGTTCCGGACGACGATATGCCGGTAAATATAATTGCATCAAGATATGGCGTAATCAGAAAAATCGATGTTTTTGACGGTCAGGAAATCGTTAAAACAGGGGATGCCGTAATGAAAGGTGATTTATTGGTCAGCGCGGTTTATGAGGACAGCCATAAAAAACTGACTCTTAAACACGCAAGGGCCGATGTGATTGCCGAAACAGATTATTCAATTGAGATTGAATTACCTTTTGAAAAGAAAACAGAAACTATTGCAGGAAAAAATAAAAGATTAATTGTAATCGATATTTTAGGTTATAAATTTTTAATTGGAAATAATAACAAATGTGATAATCTTCCGTTTACTGAAAAAGAAAAGCAAATTTCGTTTATTGGAATAAAAATACCGATTAATGTTAAAATTACGCAATATTTTGATGTAAAGGAAAATAACATTACATTAAATTCTGCGGAAGCAAAAACGGAAGCTTATAAAAAATTGAATGAAAAAGAGAATGAAGAACTCGGAAAAGCAAAAATTATTTCAAGAAAAATTGAAGAAAGAATCAAAGACGGGAAATATATAATAAAAGCGGATTATATAGTTCTTCTAAACATAGCAGAGGAGCAGCCGATTGAATCAGATATTCCATGGGAAAACACCGATGATATGAGTTAATAAAATTTATATTGTACTTATAAAATTAATGTGATAAAATGAAATTAAAGATAAGGAAGGAGGCGGTTTTTTTTGTTTGAAATTCCAATGCCGCTTGGTTGGCTGATTCTTGCGGTTATTCTCGGTCTGGCAGAAGCAGTAACAGTTTCGCTTGTAACTATCTGGTTTGCGATCGGTGCTCTTGCTTCGATTATTCCCGCATATTTCGGTGTTCCTCTTTGGGGTCAGATTCTTGTTTTTCTTGCTGTTTCCGCAATTTCTTTTGCTTTTACAAAACGATTTTTTAAAGATATAGTAAAAGTAAAAAAACAGCCTACAAACTCCGACAGTATTATCGGAACAGACGGAATTGTAACTGCCGAAATCAATAATCTTGAAGGAAACGGAAAAGTTTATATTTCCGGCCTTACCTGGAGCGCAAAATCAGTAAACGGAGAAATTATTCCGGAAGGTGCTGTTGTTACCGCAAAGAAAATTGAAGGCGTAAAGCTTATTGTTGAAATTAAAGAACTTGCAAAAGCAAGCGATAATTAAAAAAGGAGGCTTTTTAATATGCCGTTTGAATTTACCGGACTTATAATTGGACTTGGACTTGTATTTATTGTTCTTTTAATTCTTGCTCTTAACGTTAAAATCGTTCCTCAGGCAACGGTTTTTGTAATTGAGCGCCTTGGAACTTATTATGCAACCTGGGAAACAGGTCTTCATTTCAAAATTCCCTTTTTTGACAGAATTGCAAAAAGAGTTTCCATCAAAGAGCAGGTAGTTGATTTTAAACCCCAGCCGGTTATTACAAAAGATAACGTAACGATGCAGATCGATACAGTTGTTTTCTATCAGATCACCGATGCAAAACTTTTCAGCTACGGTGTCGAAAGACCTCTTTCTGCAATTGAGAATCTTACTGCGACAACTCTTCGTAACATTATCGGTGAGCTTGAACTCGACAGCACCCTTACAAGCCGTGACGTAATCAATGTAAAAATCACTTCAATTCTTGATACTGCAACCGATAAATGGGGAATCAAGGTAAACCGTGTTGAACTTAAAAACATCATTCCTCCGCGTGAAATTCAGGATGCAATGGAAAAACAGATGAAAGCGGAACGTGAACGCCGTGAAACTCTTCTTCGTGCGGAAGGCGAAAAGAAATCCGCAATTCTCATTGCAGAAGGTGAGAAAGAATCCGCAATTCTTCGCGCAGAAGCTGTTAAGGAAGCAAAAATCCGTGAAGCACAGGGTGAAGCAGAAGCAATTCTTGTTGTTCAGAAAGCTCTTGCCGATTCCATCACTCTTCTTAACGAAGCAAATCCGACTCCGGCAGTTCTTACTCTTAAAAGTTATGAAGCTTTTGAAAAAGCCGCAGACGGCAAAGCAACAAAAATTATTGTTCCAAGCGAGATCCAGTCTCTTGCAAGTCTTGTTTCTTCTGTAAAAGAAGTTGCTGTTGACTCGGACGTTAATAAGTGATATTATAATATAAACTGCATAAAGGAGATACAGGGGTGCTTTCGGGCTGAGACGGCTTTTGCCGAACCCTTTACCTGATCCGGATAATACCGGCGGAGGGAGTGTCGAGAAGCGTTTTTTTCAGGCTTTGTTTTCATGGTCGCTGCGGCAAATTCCCTTGCTGCAGCGATTTTTATTTTTAAGGAGTGAAAACAAAAATGGAAAACAGAAACGAAAGAACTTCAAGACTTGTATTCAGCGCGGTTATGATTGCAGTAGGAACAGTTTTAAGTTTGCTGAAAATCGATTTTGTAATGGGCGGCGGACTTACAATATGCGCTATGCTTCCGCTTGTTATGGTATCTTTCAGATACGGAACCAAATGGGGCGTTTTTACCGCATTTGTGTTCAGCGTTCTTCAATGTCTGCTCGGTCTTGACAATGTTCAGTACGCAACATCCGCAGGAATGGCTGTTGCAATAATTCTTTTGGATTATATTGTCGCTTATACGGTGATCGGTTTTTCCGGAATATTCAGAAACAAAGCGAAAACTTTTAAATCTGCACTCATTCTTGGTATTTCGGTAACTTTTTTTGCAAGATTTCTTTGTCATTTTGCAACCGGCTGGATAATATGGGATGCGCTTTGGCCCAATGAATTCGGAATGGCTGCGCCGGTTTATTCTTTCTGTTATAACGGTTCATATATGCTTGCGGAAGCAGTTATTTCAATAGTTGCCGGAAATATAATCTTTAAGAAGAGAGCACAATTTTTTCAGTAATATTTAAAAAGACGGACATGAAAATGTCCGTCTTTTTTCTTGAACAAAAACAGACTTTATGTTATTATATAATATATATATTTATGATAGGGAAGTGTGTATTCTTGGCAGAACTTTCGCCGATGATGAAACAGTATTTTGAAATAAAAGAGAATAACAAGGACGCTATACTGTTTTTCCGCCTCGGTGACTTTTATGAGATGTTCTTTGATGATGCAAAAATTGCTTCCAAAGAACTTGAACTCACTCTTACCGGAAGAGATTGCGGACAGGAAGAACGCGCCCCGATGTGTGGTGTTCCTTATCACAGCTATGAATCCCATGTTGCCCGTCTTATCAAAAAGGGCTATAAAGTTGCGATATGTGAACAGATGGAAAATCCCGCAACGGCAAAAGGAATAGTAAAACGAGATATAATCCGTGTTATCACTCCAGGAACTGTTGTTGAAAACGCAATGCTTGAAGAAAGTTCCAATAACTATATTGCAAGTATTTTTGTTGAAGGAAATTCTTTTGGAATCTGCTTTTGCGACGTTACAACCGGCGAATTAAAATGTACAAGCACACTTAATTCAAAGGAAACAGATAACAGGATAATTGAAGAAATAAGCAGATATAAACCGAGCGAAATTCTGTTCAACGATAATTTCCTTGATTGCAGGGAAGCTTGTTATTTTATCAAAGAACGCATTAACTGCATGGGTGAACAGATTGACGATTCGGAATACGATAAAAAACTTGTTGAAAAAACAATTTATGATCATTTCGGAAAACACAGCCCCAATGAACTCGGTTTTGAAAACATTCTTCAGGAAAACTGCGTTTCCGCACTTCTCAGATATCTTTATGAAACACAGAAAAACGGTGTAAGCAGAATTTCCTCCGTAAAGTTCTATGATGAAAAGGCTTTTATGAAGCTTGATCTTTCCGCAAGACGAAATCTTGAACTTACGGAAACAATGCGCGGAAGAGAAAAAAGGGGAACTCTTCTTTGGGTACTTGATAAAACAAGCACAGCAATGGGAAGAAGACTTCTCCGTTCGTATATTGACAGACCGCTGCTCGATCCTGTTAAAATCGATAAAAGACTTTATGCAGTTGAAGCTTTTGTAAATGATCCGATGCTTTGCGAAGATATTGCAGAAGAACTTTCCGGAATTTATGACCTTGAAAGAACCATGACAAGGGTGATTTTCGGAAACGCAAACCCTAAGGAATATAAAACTCTTGCCGCTAGTATCGGAAAACTTCCGAAAATCAAGGGACTTTTAAGCGGAACAAATTCTCCGCTTCTTGCGGAACTTCGGGATAATATTGATTTGCTTGAAGATATCAAAAATCTTATCGATTGTGCAATAATCGAAGATCCGCCTCTTACTCTTAAAGATGGCGGAGTTATTGCCGACGGTTATAATTCCGATCTTGACGAGCTTCGTGATATTGCAAATAATATAACTTCGAAAATTTCCGCGATTGAAACAATCGAAAAAGAAAGAACCGGTATTCCCAAAATGAAAATCGGTTATAACCATGTTTTCGGTTATTATATTGAAATTTCAAAATCTTATGCAGATCTTGTTCCGCAGGAATATATAAGAAAACAGACACTCGCAAACGGCGAAAGATACATAACACCAGAACTTAAAGAACTTGAAGAAAAAGTTCTTGGTGCTCATGATAAGATTCTTGCCCTTGAAGCAAAACTTTTTGAAAATGTCCGTGCTCAGATCGGTGCTCAGGTTGAAAGGGTACAGGCAACGGCAAATGCAGTTGCAGCAATCGACGTTCTTCAGTCTTTTGCGGCGGTTTCTCTCCGTAACAACTATTGCCGTCCGGCGGTCGACCTCGGAGATATTATTGAAATTAATGAAGGCCGTCATCCGGTTGTTGAACAGATGCTTCGCGGAGCGCCTTTTGTTCCGAACGACGTTCTTCTTGATAACCGTGAAAACCAGGTCGCTGTAATTACTGGACCCAATATGGCCGGTAAGTCAACATATATGCGCCAGATTGCACTTATTACAATCATGGCACAGATCGGATGTTTTGTTCCTGCAAAACACGCCCATATCGGCATTGTTGACGGAGTTTATACAAGAGTCGGAGCCTCGGACGATCTTTCTGCGGGTCAATCCACCTTTATGGTTGAGATGAGCGAAGTTGCTGAAATCCTTAAAAATGCAACAAGCAAAAGCCTTCTCATTCTTGATGAAATCGGAAGAGGAACAAGTACTTTTGACGGAATGAGCATTGCTCACGCTGTTCTTGAACATATTGCCGACAGAAAAAAACTTGGCGCAAAAACACTTTTTGCAACTCATTATCACGAACTTACCGATCTTGAAAACGCATATCCCAACATCCGTAACTATAACGTTGCTGTAAAAAAACGAGGAGACGATATTACATTCCTCAGAAGAATTATAAGCGGCGGTGCAGATGATTCTTACGGAATCGAAGTAGCAAAACTTGCCGGAATTCCAAACAGCGTAGTTAAACGTGCAAGAGAAATTCTTTCGGCGCTTGAAGAAGGAAAAGAAGTTGAAAAAATTTCCCGTATGCAGGAAAACAACGACCTTTTCGGTCAGACCAATCTTTTTGCTTCTGTAACAAGTGATGCAGAAAGAATCATCCGTCAGACCGATGTAGAAACTCTTACTCCTATTGAAGCGCTCAATCTTCTTTATGAACTTAAAAGCATTGTAAAATAAATTTTGTGTGGTGAAAGAATGCCTAAAATTAATCTTCTTGATAAACATATAGCAGAACTTATTGCCGCAGGCGAAGTTGTCGACAGACCCTGTTCGGTAATAAAAGAGCTTGTCGAAAACTCAATAGATGCCGGCGCAACAAGCATTACCGTCGAGATTCAAAACGGCGGAAACACTTATATGCGCGTTACCGATAACGGATGCGGAATTGAACCGGAAGATATACCCAAGGCTTTTTTGCGCCATGCAACCAGTAAAATCCGCGAAGAATGGGATCTTGAAAGAATTATGACATTCGGTTTCCGCGGTGAAGCTCTTGCTTCGGTTGCCGCAGTTTCCCATGTTGAAATCATGACAAGAACAAAAGGTTCCCCGGTTGGATACAGATGTGAAGCAACAGATGAGGGAACATCTGAAATTGAAGAAGCCGGCTGTCCCGAAGGAACGACAATAATCGTCAGAGATTTGTTCTATAATACTCCCGCAAGACAGAAATTTCTTAAAAAAGATATCGCCGAGGCAAATGCTGTTGCGCAGGTTATGGATAAAATGGCTTTTTCTTATCCGGAAGTAAAGTTCAGTTTTATCCGAGAAGGCGAAACAAAACTTATGACTTACGGAAACGGAGATCTGCTTTCTGTAATTTCGGCGGTTTATGGAAGAGAATTCGCAAAAGATACAATTGAAGTCAATTACAGTCCTGTTGGCAGGGATAAGATGAAGGTTACAGGATATATTACAAAACCTTCTTCTTCAAAACCGAGCAGAAGTTTTCAGAATTTCTTTGTTAACAGAAGATTTGTAAAAACAAGAACCGCAATGGCTGCGCTTGAAGAAGCTTTTAAAGGTTCAGCTATGGTAGGCAAGTTTCCCGGATGTGTTCTCAATCTTGAAATTCCGCCGGAAAGTGTTGACGTAAACGTGCATCCGGCAAAAACCGAAGTTCGCTTTGTAAGTGAAAAAGAAATTTTTGACCTTGTTTATTACGGTGTAAAATCAGCCCTTAATGCAAGGGACGTTTCTGCGGTTCTTGAAGAATCAAAAAAAGTCAATAAGACTTTTTGGGAAGATATCAAGGCACCTGAAGAAATCGATCATTTTGAAAAAATCGTTGAGCAGACAACACTTTCCCGCCAGCCGAAAACTGATTTTGTTTCAAGAAAATACGAAGATGTAAAATATACTCTTACCGGTGAAGATACTGTTTCCGCAAGGAACAGCGACAGCCTTGCGACTTACAGAATCGACGGTGACGTAACGCATACCTTACAGTATAAAATCCGTCAGGCGGCGGATAAAGCTGTTCAGGAAGGAACGGAACTTCCGAAGGAATATATCGAAGGAATTGATACGATGAAAGAAGTCGGTGCGCCGGTTCCGGAAATTCCGAGAAATCTTAACACAGACCCGCTTCCATTTGGAAACCTTAAATATGTCGGAGAAGTTTTTAAAACATATATACTTCTTGAATCGGAAGACGAGCTTGTTTTTGTTGATAAACATGCCGCACACGAAAGAATTCTTTATGAAAAACTCAGGAAGGGTATAGGTGCTTTTGATTGCCAGACTCTTCTTGCCCCTATAACTTGCAGACTCAGCGATGAACAGTGTTCCGCCGTTCTTGAAAATCCGGGTGAAATGGAAAAATTCGGATTTATAGTTGAGGATTTCGGAAGAGGTACGGTTATTGTAAGGTCGCTTCCTTTCTGGGTAAAAGCAAAAGAAGCAGAAAGCATTATCGGAGAAATTGCAGATTCCATAAATTCCTGCAAACACGATCTTACGCCCGAAAAGCTTGACAATCTTTATGCGAATATATCCTGCCGTGCTGCAATTAAAGCCAACGACAAAAATTCAAAGCTTGAACTTGAAACAATTGTAAACGTTTTGCTCAACGATCCGAGCATCAGATATTGTCCTCATGGAAGACCGGTTTCAACCACAATCAGCAAAAACAAACTTGAAAGAATGTTCGGACGTCAGCAATGAGAGGTTTTGAAATGGACAAAAAAATACCGCTTGTTGCGGTAATAGGACCGACAGCTTCCGGTAAAACCGGACTTGCGGTAAAAATTGCAGAAAATTTCGGCGGCGAGGTTATTTCTGCGGATTCAATGCAAATTTATTCCGAATTAACAATAGGAACTGCAAAACCCACCGAAAAGGAAATGCAAGGTATTCCGCATCATCTTATCGGACATAAAAGCATTGATGATGTTTATTCCGTTGCTGATTACGTTGAAGAAGCTAAAGTAATTATTGAAGACATTTATTCCAGAGGTAAACTTCCGGTGCTTTGCGGCGGAACAGGGCTTTATGTTGATTCACTTCTTACAAATACGGAATTTTCTGAAATTAAAAGTGATTCCGAAATAAGAAGAAAACTTTTTGAATTTGCTGAAAAAAATGGAAACGAAGCGCTTTTTGAAAAACTCGTTGAAATCGATCCTGAATCTGCATCAAAAACCCATGCAAATAACCTTTTAAGAGTTGTTCGCGCCCTTGAAGTTTTTGAAATTACCGGAAAAACAATGTCTGAGCACCAGAAAGATTCACATCCGAAGCCGAGCATCTATGATATTTGCTATATTGGAACGAATTTCGCTGACAGAGATAAACTTTACGCAAGAATTGAGCAGCGAATCGACGAGATGCTCAAAGAAGGAGTTGAAGAAGAAGCAAAATTCCTTTTTGAGCATAACGGAGCATGCACCGCTGCTCAGGCAATAGGATATAAAGAATTTTATCCTTATTTCAGAAATGAAATGAGCAGGGAAGAAGCGATTGAACTTCTGAAAAAAGAAACCAGACATTATGCAAAACGCCAGCTTACCTGGTTCAGGAGAAACGACAAAATAAACTGGCTTAATCGAGATGAATTTGAAAACCCGGAAGAACTTTGTTCAAAAGCATTTGAAATAATCAATAAATTTCTGGAGAAAAAATGAAAAGTAAATTTTTTAAAATAATGGCTGTATTGTTTGCAGTTTTCCTTATAGGATATGCAGCTTTTCAGGCCAGAACACTTTTTTATAATCCATATCGGACAGAAATTGCAGTAACGTATTCTGTAAATGAAGCTGTTCATGTAAACGGGATAGTTGTAAGAACAGAAACGGTTATCGAAGATCAATTCGGCGGAAGTGTAAGTTATATTCATGAAGATGCTGCAAAGGTACTTAAAAACAAGCCCGTTGCATATGCTCATGCTTCTCTTGATACTGTTCAGAAAATGGAAAGGGCCGAAGAACTTCAAAAAGAAATTTCTCTTCTGGAGGAAGCTTCAAGCGGAATTTCCCAGCTTTACGGGTCGTCCGAATTCATAAACGATCAGATAGGAAATTCTGTTCTCGCTTATTCCGATATTATCGGCAACGGAGATTTTTTGGAATTTGAAAA
>JAZQUO010000061.1:0-5436 GCA_045631325.1 Oscillospiraceae bacterium | reverse complement strand
GGAATCGGCGACGATGACAGAGCAGTTGTTGAGCTTTCCTCCTTCCAGCTCATCTCCATGAGAACTTCCCCGGATGTTGCGGTCGTTACCAACGTTGCACCGAACCATCTTGACGTTCATAAGGATATGGAAGAATATATCGAAGCGAAACGCAACGTTCTCCGCCATCAGAACGCTTTTTCCGTTGCGGTACTCAACGCCGACAACGTAATCACCAAAAGCATGGCGGAACTTGTCCGCGGAGAACTCCGTTGGTTCAGCCACCTTAACCCGGTTCAGAACGGTTCTTTCCTTCGTGAAGACGGAATGCTCTGCTATTCCGATCACGGAAAAGTAACCGAACTTTTCCACAGAAGCGAAATAAAAATTCCCGGACTTCATAACGTCGAAAACTACCTCACCGCAATTGCCGCAACATGGGGCGAAGTTTCTCTTGAAACCATGCATTCCGTTGCGAAAAACTTCGGCGGCGTTGAACACAGAATCGAACTTTGCCGCGAATTTGAAGGAGTCAAATGGTACAACGATTCCATCGCTACAAGCCCCACCAGAACCATTGCCGGTCTTTCCTGCTTTGACCAGAAAGTTATTCTTCTTGCGGGCGGTTACGATAAAAACATTCCCTATGCTCCCCTTGCCCCAAGCCTTATTGAAAAGGTAAAACTTCTTATCCTTTGCGGAGCCACCGCACCGAAAATTGCCGAAGCGCTCCAGAATCACCCGGATTATGACGGAACTCCCGAAATGATTTTTGTTGAGGATATGGAAGAAGCGGTTTCCACCGCATACGCTTACGCAGAAGAGGGCGACATCGTAACCCTTTCACCTGCTTCCGCAAGTTTTGACCGTTATAAAAACTTCGAGATCCGCGGAAAGCATTTTAAAGAACTTGTTGCAAAAATCGGTCAGGTCGACGGAATTTCCGCCGAGGAACTTTGGCCCGATTATAAAATCTAAGGAGACAAAAAATGGACACCAGAGATTTGCTTTTAAAATTTTCTTCCGTTGACGGAAACTCCGGCGACGAAAAACTTGCCGCAAAAGCCGCCGTTGAACTTCTTTCCGTTTACGGAAAAACTTATATCGACAACCTCGGAAGCGTAATCTGCGAAGTTGCCCCGAAGAAAAACGGACGCCACGTTATGCTTGACGCACATCTTGACCAGATTGCTCTTCTTGTAATCAACGTTGAAGAAAACGGATTTTTAAGAACCTATCCCTGCGGCGGAATCGACCGCAGAGGAATCCACGGAACAAAAGTCCGCGTTCTCGGAAAAGACGGCGAATATCCCGGAATCGTCTGCAGCGTTCCGCCCCATATCAAGGACGTTAATGACAAAAACCCCGAAAGGGACGAAATTTTCATCGATATCGGTTTCAGCAAGGAAGAAACCGCAAAAAGAGTCCGCATGGGCGACCGCGTTATGCTTTGCGGAAAATGGAGCGATATCGGAAACGGCTATGTCACCGGCCCGGCTCTTGATGACAGAAGCGGCTGCGTGACCATTCTTGAAGCTCTTGAAATTCTTAAAGATAAAGAACTCCCCTGCGGTCTTACCGCGGTTTTCTCCACAAGGGAAGAAACCGGCGGTCAGGGTGCCGGCGCCGCAGCTTTTGCTGTTGCTCCTACCGAAGCCATTGAAATCGACGTCGGTTTCGGAAAAACCCCCGACACCACAGAAATCAATTCCAAGGCTATGAAAAAAGGCCCGGTCATTGCTTTCCATCCCACTCTTGATATTGAAATTTCCAGAAAACTCATCGATCTTGCGGAGAAAAACGAAATCCCTTTCCAGGTCGAAGCCTACGGCGGTTCCTCAACCGGAACAAATGCCGACGAAATTGCTTCCGCCGGAGCGGGAGTCCGCAGCGGACTTATTTCCATTCCCCAGCAGTATATGCACAGCATTATTGAAAAAGTTTCCGTCGATGACGTAAAAAACGTCGGCAGACTTCTTGCCGCATTCGTAATGGAAGGAGGAGAAAATTAAGATGAAAACCTTCCTTGAAAATCTTGAAATGCTTTCTCTTGCCGCCGGAACTTCCGGCGACGAAGCCGCAGTTAAAAAACTTATTTACGACGAAGTTATAGGTTATCCCGACTGCGTTGCAAAAACTGACAACGCCGGAAACCTTATCGTTACCAAAAAAGGCAAAAAAGAACCGAAAAACCGCCTTATGTTCTCCGCACATATGGATGAAGTCGGTTTTATCATCACCCATATCGACGAAAACGGTTTTCTTAAATTCAGCAACGTCGGCGGAATCGACAGCAGAGTAATCGTAGGAAAACGTGTTCGGGTCGGCAAAAACGAAATTCCCGGTCTTCTCGGAAGCAAGGCTATCCACCTTGTTAAAAAAGAAGAATTTGATAATCCCACCAAAACCGATTCCCTCTTTATCGACATCGGCGCTGACAGCAAAGAAGAAGCCGAAAAACTTGTCTGCCTTGGCGACAGAGCGGTTTTCGATTCCGATTTTGAAAAATTCGGCGAAGACTGCGTTATGGGAAAAGCTCTTGATGACCGCGCAGGCTGTGCAGTTCTTATGGAACTTCTTAAAGAAGAAGCGGAATATGACATCACCGTCTGTTTCACAACCCGGGAAGAAGTCGGCGGAAACGGTGCAGGAAACGCCGCATTCACGGTCGATCCGGATATCGCTGTTGTTGTTGAAGCAACAAGCGCGGGAGATTTTCCCTGTGTTCCGGGTGAAAAATTTGTCTGCAAACAGGGAGAAGGCCCAGTTGTTTCCTTCCGCGACAACGGAACCCTTTATGATATGGAACTTTACCGCCATATCATGGAACTTTGCGAAGCGAAAAACATTCCCGCACAGACAAAACACGGAATCTGCGGTTTCAACGACGCAAAATTCATCCACCAGACCAGAGGAGGAATCCGTCCGGTTGCGGTTTCCCTTCCGGCAAGATATATCCACAGCCCCTATGCATCCATTAAACTTTCCGACGCTGAGCATACTGTTTCCCTCATCAGAATTTTGAGCAGGGAGCTTTGCGAAATATGATAAAGCTTATTGACGATTTAAGCCTTCTTGAAAGACTTTCGGAAAAAGAACCTTATTTCGGAAGCATTTTTAATGCGGCGGCTGTTTCGTTCATGGATGATCCGGAACTTCTGAGCATCTGGGTAGAAATTGATGAGCACGGAAATGCTCATTCCTTCCTCAACGCAAGCTCCGATTCCATAATGCTCTTTTCCCCTTACGGAATCCCCGGATTTGAAATGGTTCTTTTTGTGACAAATCTTATTTCCGGCGGAACGATAAAGTATATCGACTGCGACGAAAACTCCTTCGGCGTGCTCAAAAATCTTTTTGATTTCGATATCAAAAACGCAGTCCAGATGTTTGCGGAAAAGCGCATTGATATCCCCGAAAACGGCTTTGATGTTCAGTTTTCGGAAAATTTTGACGAAGCCTGGAACGTTACAAAAATCCTTTTCGATGAAGATGAAAATTCTCCGAAGGATTTTTGGAAACTTAAAATCGTGCGGGGCGTGCTCAAAAAGCAAAGCACCCTTTTCACCCTTTCCGAAAATGGAAAACCCGTTTCCACCGCCTGCATAAGAGGAAGAACAAAAACCACCGGTGCAATAACTTCCGTTGTAACTCTTCCGGAACATCGAAGCAAAGGTTATGCTTCTTATCTCACCGCCCTTTGCTCCAATATGCTCATCGAAGAGCAAAGAACCCCCTGGCTTGTTCCCGCAAACCCCGGCGTTCAGAAAATGTACGAAAAACTCGGCTTTAAGGCCGCAAAAACATATTATTACCTTTATAACATCAAAGAAAAGGAAGACAGAAAATGAGCGATTTTTTCAAAATTGACAGCCGGCTTCTGGAACTTGCCGAAAAAGCCGAAGCAGATTGTCAGAAACCTTTCGCAAGAATCAGCGAAATTGAAACTTATAACAACGAAAAAGTTCTCCGCGCTTTCATCGACAACAGAGTAAGCGAAAGCCTTTTTGCCGGTTCTTCCGGTTACGGTTACGATGACCGCGGCCGCGAGATCCTCGATCAGGTATGGAGCCAGGTTTTCGGAACCGAAAACTCCCTTGTACGCCACAACTTCATGAGCGGAACCCACGCAATTTCCACCGCCCTTTTCGGTGTTCTCCGCCCCGGCGACAAAATGGTTTCCCTCACAGGAACTCCTTACGATACCCTTAACGGAGTTATCCACGGCGAAGGAGTCGGTTCTCTTAAAGAATTCGGCGTAATTTATGACGAACTTCCTCTTCTTGATGACGGAAGCGTTGATTATGAAGGAATCCCCGAAGCTGTCAAAGGCGCAAAAATGGCTTATATCCAGCGTTCCCGCGGATATTCCACCAGAGCAAGCCTTAAAATCGAAGTTATCAAAAAGATCTTCGATATCGTTCACGAAGCAAATCCGGACGCAGTCTGCGTCTGCGACAACTGCTACGGCGAATTTGTAGACAAAGTTGAACCCACCCAGGTGGGCGCCGACCTTATCATTGGTTCTCTTATCAAAAACCCCGGCGCAGGAATCGCCCATACCGGCGGTTACATCACCGGTAAACACGAACTTGTTGAACTTTGCGCACACCGCCTTTCCGCCCCCGGAGTCGGCAGAGAAGTCGGATGCACCCTTAATGAACTCCGCCCCATGTATCAGGGACTTTTCTTCTCCCCCACCGTTACTGCTTCCGCTGTCAAAACCGCCGTTTTCGCAAGCCGCTTCTTCGAACTTTGCGGATTCGAGGCAGACCCGGTTTATGATGACCCCAGAACCGACATTATCGAAACCATCGCTCTTAAAACCCCCGAAGCTCTCTGTGCTTTCTGCCGCGGAATCCAAAGCGGTTCCCCCATCGACGCTTTCGTAACACCCGAACCCTGGGATATGCCCGGTTATGACAGCCAGGTCATCATGGCCGCCGGCGCATTCAACCTTGGCGCTTCCGTTGAACTTTCCGCGGATGCTCCCCTTCGCGAACCTTATTCCGTATGGATGCAGGGCGGACTTACCTACCCCACCGCAAAAATGGGCGTTATGCTTGCTGCACAGTCCATGATGAACGAAGGACTTCTCAATCTTTAATTGACAGTAAATGCAATTTGATGTAAAATGAATAGCGGCGGGAGCAAGCTCCCGCCCTACATTTTTAAAAAATCCGCGGGTATGGCGGAATTGGCAGACGCGCCAGACTTAGGATCTGGTGTTTACACGTGCAGGTTCGACCCCTGTTACCCGCACCAAAGACCGCCGCGGTTTTCTGCGGCGGGTTTTTATTTTTCGAGGAATTTTTATGAACAAAACAACAAAATCAACCCTTGCTGCCCTTTTGGGTTACAGCATTTTCGGCTTCAGTTTTCTTTTTTCAAAAACCGCCCTTGGCTTCGCAAGTCCCTTTTTCCTTCTTGCGGTAAGATTTCTTTTCGCTTTCATCG
>JAZQUO010000060.1:0-76267 GCA_045631325.1 Oscillospiraceae bacterium | reverse complement strand
CAATCAGCTCGGCATCGACGTACGCCGTATCACCTGGAAGCGTTGCCTTGATATGAATGACAGACAGCTTCGTTTCATCACTGACGGTCTTGGCGGCAAAATCAACGGCACACCCCGTGAAGACGGTTTTGATATCACTGTTGCAAGCGAAATCATGGCTGTTCTTTGCCTTTCCAACTCCATCACCGACCTTAAAGAACGTCTTTCCAGAATCATTGTCGGTTATACCTATGACGATAAACCCGTAACCTGCGGCCAGCTCAACGCTGCAGGCGCAATGACCGCTCTTCTTAAAGATGCTATCAAACCGAACCTTGTTCAGACCCTTGAAGGAACCCCCGCTTTCGTTCACGGCGGACCTTTCGCAAACATCGCTCATGCCTGCAACTCCGTAATGGCAACCAAACTTGCTCTTAAAATGGGCGATTACACCGTTACCGAAGCAGGCTTCGGCGCAGACCTTGGCGCAGAAAAATTCCTCGATATCAAATGCCGTATGGCTGGCCTTACCCCCGACGCAGTTGTTATCGTAGCAACCATCCGCGCTCTTAAAATGCACGGCGGCCGCGACAAGAAAGAACTCGGTTTTGAAGATCTTGCAGCTCTTGAAAAAGGTATTCCGAACCTTCTCCGCCATGTTTCCAACATCAAAAACGTATATAAACTTCCCTGCGTAGTTGCTGTAAACCGTTTCCCCACCGATACCGATAACGAAGTTAACTTCATCATCGAAAAATGCAAAGAACTCGGCGTAAACGTTGTTCTTTCCACCGTTTGGGCAGAAGGCGGCAAAGGCGGCGAAGACCTTGCAAGAGAAGTTGTACGTCTTTGCGAAGAAGAAAAAGGCGATTTCACTTTCTCCTATGGTCTTGATTGCTCCATCGAAGAAAAAATCGAATCTGTTGTTAAAAAAGTTTACGGCGGCGGCGGAATCGTTGTTATGCCCAACGCAAAGAAACAGATCGAACAGCTTACCAAACTCGGTTACGATAACGTTCCCGTTTGCATTGCTAAAACCCAGTACAGCTTCTCCGATGACCCCACCAAACTCGGCGCACCGGAAGGCTTTAAAGTAACCATCAAAAACGTCAAGATTTCCGCAGGCGCGGGCTTCATCGTTGTTCTCACCGGTGATATCCTCACCATGCCCGGTCTTCCCAAAGTTCCGGCAGCAGAAAGAATCGACGTTGACGAAAATGGCAAAATCACCGGTCTCTTCTGATTGGAGCGCGCAATATGAAACTTATTATCGCTTCCAACAACGCCCATAAACTTGTTGAGATGAAAGCAATTCTCGGCGAATATTTTGACGAAATTCTTTCTCTTAAAGAAGCGGGCATCGACCACGAAACCATCGAGGACGGAAACTCCTTCCTTGAAAATGCCGAGAAAAAAGCAAGGGAAATTGCTGAAATTTCCGGTTGCTGCGCAATCGCCGATGACAGCGGAATCTGCGCAGATGCTCTTGACGGAGCACCGGGAATTTATTCCGCAAGATTTTGCGGACACCACGGCGACGACGAAGCCAACAACCGGCTTCTTCTTGAAAAACTCCGCGACAAAGAAAACAAAAAAGCCCATTACACCTGCGCAATCGTTCTTGTTTATCCGGACGGAAAAACCCTTTCCGCCGAAGGTTATCTCCATGGTGAAATAACCGAAAACCGCGCCGGAACAAACGGCTTTGGCTACGACCCTTATTTCTATCTTCCGGAATACGGCTGCACCACCGCAGAACTCGACCCGGAAATCAAAAATAAGATAAGCCACCGCGGAAACGCAATCCGTGCCCTTGTTGAAAAACTTAAAAATCAATAAAATAAAAAAGCGCCGTTCTTCGGCGCTTTTTTATTGCGAAAAAATTTTTCTTTTGTTATAATCAAAGCAGTTTATTTGAAAAGGTGGTTTTCCCTTTTGTCTGAAAATCTTTTGCTTGTTTTTGAACTTATCGGAACAGTTGCTTTCGCCGTTTCCGGCGCAATGGTCGGTCTTTCAAAGAAGATGGATATTTTCGGTGTAACCGTTCTCGGAACCGTAACTTCCGTCGGCGGCGGAGTTATCCGCGACCTTATTCTTGGAAACACCCCTCCTGCAACCTTCCGGAATCCGGTTTATGCGCTTGTTGCGATTTTTGTTTCGGTAATTATATTTATTCCTGCCGTCCGCCGTTTCCTTTTCAGAAAACAGAGTATTTATGAAAAAACAATGCTTTTAATGGATTCCCTCGGTCTTGGAATTTTTACCGCAGTCGGAATCGAAACCGCCTGCATTGCGGGACACAGAAGCATTTTTCTTCTTGTTTTCGTCGGAATGATAACCGGAATCGGCGGCGGAGTTTTGCGCGACGTTCTTTCCGGAAACACCCCTTATATTTTCGTCAAGCATTTTTATGCAAGCGCTTCGCTTATCGGCGCGTTTATCTTTATCGTTCTCTGGAATATTTCCGGACAGTCCGCGGCCGTTTTCGGATGTGCTTTTGCTGTAACCGCCCTTCGGCTTCTTGCGGCAAAATTCCGTTGGAGCCTTCCGAAAGCAAAGGAGGATTTTGAATAAAAAAATCTGCGCCTTTTTTCAAAAAAAGGCGTTTTTTGTTAAAATTTTGTGAGAACTTTCCTCAAAAATTGCGATTATATGGTTGAAGGCCTTTGAAATTAAATTGAAAGGAGGTTTCGGTTTTATAATGGAAGACGAAAGAATAATTGAACTTTATTTTTCCCGAAGCGAAGAGGCTATTCCTGAAACGGAAGAAAAATTCGGAAAACTTTGCGTTTCAATCGCAAAAAACGTTCTTGGAAACGAAGAGGACGCAAAGGAATGTCTTAACGACGTTCTGTTGGTGCTTTGGAATTCAATTCCGCCGAAACGCCCGGAAAATCTTTCCGCTTTTATTGGAAAAATTTCAAGAAACATCGCTCTTAATAATTTCCGGAAGAAAAACGCCGAAAAGCGCGGCGGAAACGAAACTTTTGCGGTTCTTGACGAAATTTCCGAATTTGTTTCCGGCAAAGAAAACCCGGAAGAAAAAATTGAGGAAACGGAACTTATTTCCGAAATAAACGCCTTTCTTGCTTCGCTTCCGAAAGAAAAGCGAAAAATTTTCGTTGCACGCTATTGGTTTTTTGAAAGCGCGGAAGAAATTTCAAAACGAACCGGCAAAAACAAAATTTATATCCGGAACACCCTTAACCGAACCAGAACGAAACTTATAAAACACCTTAAAGAAAGGGGTTTTGAATTATGAAAGAAGAAAAATTCACAAAAATTCTCGGTGAAATTGATGACGAATTCATCGCGGAAGTTCATTCCGAAGAAAAAGCCGCAAGAATCGTTCCTATTAAAAAATGGCTTGCCCTTGCGGCCTGCATTTGTCTTCTTGCGGTAAGCGGAATTGCTGTTGTGGCGGAAATGATTGAATTTAAATTTCTTGGAAACCGCGAAGAAATTTATGAAAATCTATACGGAAGAGAATATACGGTATATTCCTATCGAATTGAAAACGCGGAACCCGTTTATCTTCCTGAAAGCGTTTTCGGCGAAAGGTTCCACGAACTTGAGGAACGCCTTTCCCGTGTTACCGATTATTCCGGCGGATGCTCCGAATGTCTTAATTTAGCACCCAACGCCTGTGATTTCCATAAGGTTTATGGCCATTACAACACCGTTTTTTATGACAGCCCCGCGGAAGCGGCTTCCCTTATAGGTTATGAAAAACTTGTTGTTCCAAACCTTGATTATGAACACGCCGCAACTTTCCTCCACCTTTCCGGAAACAAGGACGAATTTTCCATAAGCAGCATAAATATGTGTTCGAGTTATCTTCACGAAGGAATCGGCATAAATATCACCGCAGACATGCTCATCGAAAACCCTTATATGAAAGTAAACTATGCTTTGGGATTTGGCTATAATGTTCCGGTAAAATCCGAGGAAAGTTACGTCACCCTTGAAAACGGAGAACAATGCCTTATGGTAAAAACTGTTCCCGTTAATTCCGAAGATATTTTAACTACTTCCTATCTTCGCAACAAAGCTTTGGATTACACCTTCTCTTACGACGGTTATATCATGAAAGACGGCGTTTACTATATAATCAACGTTGAAGGAAACTATGGCGATGAAGCAAAAGCGGAAGAAATTTTCCTTGAAGTTGCAAATGCTTTCTGCTGAAATTTTAAATAAAAAAGGCACACTTCCGTGTGCCTTTTTTAATGCATTTTTCTTAAATATAAAGTGTCGCCGTTTTTGTCGAACCCTTCCGTTCCGATATCGTCCGGCATCCATTGGGGCGACATTCTTTCGCCTTTCTTTGCCGCTTCGCTGCGGAATCCTTTCTGGCTTGGCGCAACTTCTTTAAGATAAAATTCAAATTCTTTCTCGTCCATTTTTCCTCCGATTTTTCGTGCTCATTTTCAAAAAGCCGTGCTCATTTTTGAGCACGGCTTTTTTCTTCCGGCGAAAAGGTTGAATTGTTGCCGGAAAGTTCTGCCTGATAACCGAATCCCCATTTCGGGTCGATTTTTGCGTTTGCTTCCCCTTCTCCGGCAATATTATCCCGAAGAGGCGGCGCCGCCATTTCCACATAAGGGCGCAAAGTTTCCCAATCGTTAACCTTTTTTCCGTGATGAGGTATCGGCGTCTTTTGTTTTTTCGGACTCATTTTAATCACCTCGGGATTATTTTTTCTCCGAATCCGATTTTTATTCAGTTTAAAACGTCAAATTTTCTCCTTATTCTTGGTTTTGCGGCAATTTTTTCCTTTTCTTCTTCAAAAACAAATTCCTCACCAAAACCTTCAACAATGCTTTTTGCAATTCCTGCCGCAATTTCCTCCCTATTTTCAATATAGGTTTTAAAATCCTTCGGATTGGTCAGAAAACAAATTTCCAAAAGGTCCGCGGAAATTCCGTTTTTCCAACAATTTCTTACAAAACCGAAATAATCCTTTTCCCCGGAAAACCCATCAAAACGCCTTTTTCCGGCGTTCAGCTTCTTATCGAAAATTTCGTTCCGATTATAATAATTATTGCTTCTTGCAAAAGGCGCCCTTCTTTTGAAATATTTCCCGAGGACATTATAAAATCCCGTTTCGACTTCCGCAATTTTTTCCTGATAGGGCACAAAAACCTCCGTTCCGTTTGCGCTTTCTGTTCCGAATCCGTTGAAATGAATCGAAAGCGCAAAATTGCAGTTTCCGTTTACGCAAATTTTTGCCCGATCGTTTACGTTTCCCGGATTTTTGTCGCTGCGCCTTGTCATAATAACTCCGAACCCGTTCCGAAGCAGATGTTTTTCAACAAGAAGCGCCTGTTCAAGAGCCAAATCTTTCTCAAAAAGTCCGTCGTAAACGGTGTTTACTGAATACGTTCCGGAAGAACTTCCGCCGTGCCCCGCATCAATTCCGATAATTGCTTTCATTCTTCAAAACCTTCTTCGGAAAAATCGTCCTTTCTCGGTGAATCGTAAGTCATAGCAAGTGCCGAGTCTTTGATTCCCGAAGTGGTCGGGTCAACAAGCACCCCGAGAGTTGTGAGCATGGTGATAACCGCTCCCACAAAGTTGAGCACCATATTTTCGGTAAGCGCCGGAACAATTCCAAAAGCGCCGAGCACACAATAAATAAAGCTCACCGCCGCAGGAACAACCGTTGCCCAAAAAATCGGATTTCTGATTCTTACCTTCCAGTTGATATTTTTTATAATGTTCATAGTTCTCCCTCCTTAAAGTCCAATCTGCCCCAGCATCCAGGCAACAACCGCCGCAATAACAAGTGTAAGCACTTTATCCGCCGCCGTTTCCCAACGTTTGCCGGGTTTTTCTCTTATCTGTTTAACGTCATTTTTCATTTCCGCAAGATCATCGCGCATATTCTTTTGTTCAACGACCATCTGGCTCACCGCGTTTGTTAAATTCCGCAGTTCTTTCTGTTCTTCCTCAAGGTTATCAATTCTCCTTTTGTTCGATTTTGCAAGGTCAAAAATAAGCTGATGTTCCCTTGCAATTTCTTCGTTCTCCATTCTCTTCTCCTTCCTATCGTAAATATAGCACATTTCGTGTTGTTTGTTTGTAAAATATATTGCGGCGGTTTTTTCCGCCGCCTCTTTTCAAGGTTCAAAGTGCTGTTTTCAGTCTATAACACAATTTGTGTTGTTGTGTTTTAAAAAAACTATTGGCTTGCTCATTTAATCAATCGTTTCCATCTTTTTTATTTCACATTTAAACATTCCTCATGTTCCGTCCTCACAATCGAGATAAAGAATATCATCAATAAATTTTTCATCTTTGTCTTTTTCTAAAATACAGCAAAAAGTTCCTATGTGTTCTTTTCCGTTTAATGTAGTAATTTTAATCCTACCATAATAATCTCTAAGATTCCAAATATCAATCACTTCTTCATTTCCTCCTTCGGTCACGAATTTGGCGCGATTACAAAAACACTTGTTCCAAGTCAATATCAAGACCGTATTCTTTCAAATCTTCTTCCCGAACTTCAAGCTCTGCTTTTATGATATCCAGGATTTCATAATGGGCTATTTTATGGCCTTCATAGTATTCAACACCCGGGTTCTCTTCTGCATCCTTAAGAGATTCATATGCATTTTTTAAAATTCTTTCAATAATAAACTGAAAACCATAATCAGTCATTGTAATCTCCCCTTTTTGACAATTCTTCGATTCTGTTGTTTATTGAATCTTTCAGATTTTTTATCTCTTTTTCCCAATGTTTAAGAAGACCTTTCTTGGCAATTTCACTTTTTGTGTCCCAGTTTCTATCATAGTTTTTCGGGTTTTTAATTTTTTCTTCATGTAATTTTATTTCTTTTGTAAGACTTCTTATTCCTCGTTTTAAAGCATTGGAAGATTGATTCATTAAATCTTTTTCTGCGAAAAACTGCACATCTATATTAATTATATTGCTTTTATTATTTTTTTCAATATTATTCAATGTATTGTTTTTCAAAAGATAATCGTCTGCTTTTGAAAAAAGAAATTCCGAAGAGATTTTTCCAAGAGAAATTGCCGCTGCTTCTTCCTTGCTGTAACCCTGTTCACGAAGCTTTTTGTATTCTCCGAATCCTTCGCTCAATGCTTCAATATAATTTCCTGCTTTCGCTCCGAAAATATTGTAACCCGCGTTCTTCGATAATCTGTCAAGTCCGTTTACAAGGTTTTGCTAAAACTCCGGCGGCGGTTTTTTCCGCCGCCTATCGCAATGTGCACGTTTTGTGTTTCCTGGTTCTATAAAAATACCTTCATTTAAAAATAATTAATAATCAATTATTTTTTTGAGGTATTCCTCATAATCGTAAGGGATTCCTATATCATAGTTTTTGTAATAATGAAGAAATTCCATAGGGATTATATATTCGGCGTCTTCCAATAAACCACATTCTATTTTTTCTCCGGTAAACATATCCCTCGATACCATAAATCCATAACACCTTACAACCTTGTCGGATTCCAGATATTCTATTACCTTTTCTTTAGGAATTGTATTTTTATACTTTTTATAATCGTTAAACTCTTCATTACAATCCTCATGCGGCATTCCTTTTAAACACCCAAAAGCTTTCATCTGAATCTCCTCCTGTCATTTGGTTTATACAAAACCATTTCACCCTCATTAAAAAAGCCTATCTTCATCTTACCGGTTGGATACATATATAAATCTTTATTTGGTGCTTCTACTTCAACTCCCATTATATTTGCCAATTCTTCAGCAAAACAATACCCATTACCTGTTTTTTCACCTGTATTGCAGGATAGCAAACGAACTTTTTGACCTTTTTTGTATTTTGAATTGTGTGTTATTATTTCAGCTAAAAAGCCTGGCGACATATTCATTTCTTCCGACCAAAATCCAACTGCCTGCGGCGTTCCATGCATTGCAACATCGAAATACGTTTTTTCGACACCGTTATCCATGTATTTTTCTGGTTTTATCTTTTTGGCATATTCATTTTGCAAGTCATCCGGAAAACATGTAAAACCTGTTTGTGTTTCCATTATATCACGCCTTTCGATTTTGTCCAGCCGATTTCTTTTGTCGTTCCATCCACCTGCAGACAAAGCTTTTCCGTTCGTATATGAATCTAATACGGATTTAATTTTATTGCTTGTCCACTCATTCGCTTTATCAAAAAGTTTCTCTTCCGCAAACGAAATACCGATATTCAGAAGAGTTTTGTTTATCGCTTCTTCCTTGCTGTAACCCTGTTCACGAAGCTTTTTGTATTCTCCGAATCCTTCGCTCAATGCTTCAATATAATTTCCTGCTTTCGCTCCGAAAATATTGTAACCCGCGTTCTTCGATAATATGTCAAGTCCGTTTACAAGGTTTTCTCCCGCTCCTTTCTCTTTCGCGTTTTTGAACTGTTCTTGTGCTTTTTCGCTTATTATTCCTGCCGTGTTCTTTTCAAGAACGTCTTTTGCCGGCTTATACCGGGGCGCAAAATCGTTTATAGCATAAGCAAGTTCCTCAACTCCCGTTCCTATAGCCGAGCGTATATTGTTGATAATCCCTTTTATAAGGTCTTCGTCATCCTCGCTCATAAGCCATTCTTCTCCGGATTTATATGCGTTATATATATTATTTGACCTTTGATTGCTTGCCCTTACCATAGGCGAAAGATACTTTGTTTCTTCCTTTTTGCTCTCTTTTTGCGAAATGTTTTTAACGTTGCTTTCCGCTTCTTTTTCGTTTTCTTCCTTTAAATTCTCTTCAAATTCTTTATACCAAAGCGGGCTTTTTTCGTCTTTTTCCCGGTCCTCTTCGCTGAACAAAACCGGTTCTGGGTCAGTAAATTTTGCTTTTCCAAGAGGCTTTTCAAGTATTCCCCGAACAATTCTTCCTGTTTCTCTTTCCCTTTCCTCTTTGGCGGCGGTTTTCTCCGCCGCCCTTTCAAAATTTTCCTGCTCCTCCTCAAGAACCATTCTTGTTTCTTCTTTAAGTTCGTCCTTTGTTTTAAGTGGTCTGTTCATCTGTAAATATCTTCAACCTCCCTTAAAACAACCGGAGTTGCTTCCGAAAGCGCAATTACGTAAAGCTGATAAAATTCCCTGCTTCCGGAAATATCGCCGTTTTCCCTGAAAACAAATCTTGCCATTCCGTATGGAAAAGCCGTTTTCACAAGTTCCTCATTATATGGAATCTCGTCTTCAATTTTCCCAAGCTTCGGAATTTCGGCAAGCTTTTCAATTTTGTTTGCCTCTCTGTAAAAATTTTCGTTTCTGAAAGTTTCCGAAAGCAAAAAATTGCACCAGTTTACCGCAAACTTTTTGATTTCCGGGTTTTCTTCCGGAAGTTCCGGAAGAAAACCTATGGCCTCTTCAAAACATTCCTTGACAGTCATTTTTCTCCACCTCCTTATCTTTCAGTAATTTCAATAACGTAATCCGTTATCATAAATCCGTATTCCGAAGAATATGTTTTCCTTTTCGCCGTTATAAGAATGTTTTTCTTAACCGGGAATTCGCAAGAAACATTTCCCCTTTTCTTAAAAATCTCTTTCCCGTTAAGGTTAATAATTCCGTTTCCCATCGGCGCGTTTATGTAAAAAACAATTTTTTCGTTTCTGCGGATTTTAAAAATCTCCGGATCAAAAATCTTTCTTCCGTTTTCTTCGATCCATACCGCTTTGTTAAGTCCGTTTATATGCCTGAATTCAGCAAGAGCCTTGTCCCCTCCAAGCATCATTCTTCGTCTGCCCATAATTTACCTCCCTTGTCAAAGGAATGGAGACCGTTGCCGCAGGCACGGTGGAATGATTCTTCTCCGGTTCCCGCTCCCTCTGTATATGTCCGTTCTTTAATTTCATCAAGGGTTTTCTCGCTGTCGATCCGAAGCCACACATTCAAAAGAAGCATAACGATATTAAGAATCGTTATAACGCATAAAAGCTTCATAATATCGCTCCTTTCCGTTAAGTCAGACCGAAAATTGCCGTATAGCTGTAACCTTTGCCAACATTAAGGTATCCCATTGCAGATGCACCTCCAACGGTAAAAGTTTTGTCTGTTACATTTCTTATTCCGCCATATGTAGAATACATATCCGTAGAAGAAACTTTATCTATTCCGACATTTGTGCTCATAACCATAGCACCGCCTGTGGGTGCAAGACCTCTGACTTTGCTTAAATAACCCCCACCAAGTTTATCAAGCATAGCCTGACTGAAACCATACGCAAGGTACAAAATATTTGCCGTAGGTACATTAGTTGTCGAAACAATAATGATATCCGGAATTTTGTTTCCGCCGTGGCTGACTGTCATTTGCTTTGAGGTTGCTTCAAAACTGCCTTCTTGAATTGAATATTCTTTTGAAGTATCCCCGCTATCTCCACCGCCACCATTTGTTTTCTGATAAATTTTAACGGTATGTTCTGCGCTTGTTTCAAGGGAAAAGAAATAAGCATTGTCATTTGTTTTATCCTCAACAACCGCAAATTTATCTTCGTTCGCCGCTCCGCCTGTTACAAGCGGATTTCCCAAAGCAACGCAGGAAGTACCGTCTCTTGGGTTTGTGAAAGCAAAAGCTGTTCTTTTGTTTTCAATTCCGTCCCAGACTACGATATATTCCTGTCCGTCAACAAGTGAAAAAGGCGAAGTGTTAAATCCTGCGTAGTAAGCTCCAAAGCCTTCGCTGTATTCAAAACCTAAAGTCTGCTCCGCAAAAATAACAGTTTCGGAAGAACCTCCTGCGTTTTTACCCGCTGCTTTTCCAAGTGCAAAAGATAAAATATCAAATCCCATCAAATCACCCCTTTACCAGGTAAGAACAGTTTCGTTTCCGTCGCTGTCCGTAATTTTTGTCGGATTTCCTTCGGAATCGAATTCAAAACTGTATTCAACCGAAGTCCCGTCCGAATAGGTTTCAACAATCTTTCCTTCGGTCTCAAAACCGGAAAGGTCAACTGCAACCGTTCTTTTTTCTTCGCCCTTTTCTCCGGGTTCGCCCTTTTCGCCTTTTGCCGCAAGAAGCGCCCATCTTCCGGTGGTGTCCCCTTCGGGGATAATTCCCATAACCGGCGCAGGGTTATTTACCGCAACAACGTATGCGGAACCGTTATACATAACAACGTCTCTCGAAACCTGTCCGTCGCGGATCGCTCTGTAATCTCCTTCCGGGGTCCATTCTCCTGCCCAGACTAAACCGGGACTTCCCGCTTTTCCGGTTTCGCCTTTGTGTCCGTTCATAATCGCCCAGGAAAAAGTTCTTCCGTCAGTAAGCCTGATTGTAAGAACGTTAAAACCTCCGTCCTCGGCGCTCATCTGCGTTTCAACGTCTTCGATTCCGATTCCGTCTTCGCCGGTGTTTCCTTTCGGAATTCCGAAGTTAAGAATAGGTTTCTCTGCCGTTCCTCCGATGGAAACCGTTGCTTCCGCTTCCGGGGGAAGAGTTTCAATGTTTCCGATCTGAATTTCCGGGGTCTTTCCGGTTTCTCCGTCTTTTCCGTCAAATTCTCCCTCGTCCGCTCTGCGTTTGATTTCCATTGCAATCTCAACCGCTTCGGAAGACGTTCCGACAGCTCCCTGCGCCGTTTCAAGAGCAAGCTGTGCTTTTGCGTCGATCTGTTCCGCTGCGGAAAGCGGAATCTCCGGAAGAGGATTAAATCCTTCCCCAAAAGCCTCAACAATAACAAAGGCCGTGTCGGTGGTGATCCTCATGGTTCCTGCGGAATCTGTTCCGTGGAGTTTGACTTCCCAAGTGCCCTCTTCGAGGTTAAGGTACATATCCTTTGTGATTCTGTCTTCAGCAAGGTTTATGTCATAAGTAACTTCCCCTTTGCTGAAATGCGCCCATTTTGAAAGTCCTTTCCAATCTTCGGTGCGGAAATCAAAGAAAGCTTCAACGTAATCTATGGAATCGGAAACAAGACGGATTCGCCCGCCGGAAAGTCTCTGATTCCTTACTGTAAATCTCAAAAGCTCCATTCTTTATTCACTCCTTTTCCGAATAATAAGACAGCCGTAGGAAAGGTCGAATTCCCATCTGCTTCCTGCCGCCGCTTCTGCAATTCCGTCGGAATCGTCAACAAAATCGAATCCTTTAAGTTCAATTCTTCCGGGTGTCCCGAAAGTGACAAATCCTCTGCAATCCGCGGCCTTTGCGCTGTCGCAATTAAAGATAAAATCGGAAATATCGTTTCCGAAATAAATTTTGTTGTTCTGTGCGGTAAATTCCCCGGTAACCGGAACAACCTCCGCCGGAAGAACAAATCCGGAATCCGCCTTTGCTTTTGCTTCAATTTTTCCGCCGATCCCGGTCATAAGGACCATCCCGTTTGCGTTTCCGATTTTTCCGTCCGCGGTAATATTTCCGTGAACGTGTTCCTTTTCCGCCGCTCCGATGTCTTTTGCTTTAATCGGATCTTTGCCCTCAGAAGAATGTTCCTTTGCGTGGCTTTTTGCCGCCGCGCCGACCATTTCCGGGGTATAATCTCCGCTTTTTGCAACAACTGCTCCCGCCCTTCCGAAAACGGAAGTAACGGAACCGGAATCAATAAGAAGTTTTTCAAGATCCTCCTGCGTCGCAACTTTTCCGGCAATATATTCAATAACTTCGTTTATCTTCGGAATAGCAATCTCGCGAACAAGCTGTTCGATTCTGTACTGCATCTCTTCTGCAGGAAGTCCCGGAACTTCCGCCATTCCGACTACGCTTTTTTCTTCAACTTCTTCCTGTGTGATTTTATTAAGTTCCATTCAGTTCTCCTTTCTTTTCCGCAAAAAGGTTCTTTTTTCTTTCTCTCAAATCATTAATAAGTTCGTTCTTTCCGGAAACATAACCTTCCGGAATATGTTCAAGGTAAACGATCGCGTCTTCGATAATTCCGTTTTTAAAGAAAGAATCCATCGTCTGAACCTGCATAAGCTGGCTCCAGTAAGATGCGCTTCCGATGTTGATTTTTATATCAAAAGAATCGTAATCGATTTTTGAAAAATCAAATTCCGTTTTTTCAAAAACCTTTTCTCCGCCGGAAAGAATTTTCTCGCAAAAAATCTCTCTTTTTCCGTACATCTCCCCGATAATATCAAGAAAAATATGTATAAGGTCTTCCCAAAGCTGGTGATTAGCAAGTTTCTGGAAAATAAGAGGCGCCGCGCTTTGTTCCGAAGCCGCAATAATTGCGGAAGTGTTTTCCGGTTTAATGTTGCCAAGAGCCGCATCGCTTACGCCAAGGCTTTCCTTTGTATATCGGATAGTCCTTTCAACAAGTTCAAGAACCTGCGCGCTCATATTTCCCGCGGGCGCATCAAAATAAACCGCGCTTTTCGGGTCGCCCGCAACACCGATTGCCTGTCCGACCTTGTTGGAAAGATTTCCGCGGATTTTGGTCGCATCATAAAATCTTTGCGGCCATGCCATTTTTGAACTGTAAACCATCGCAAGCGCCCACATCTTGTTGACGTAAATCTGGTTCTGGATATAGGGAGTCATAACCGCGCTTCCGTGGTAATTTCCGCGCCTTTTTTCCCAGGGCATCCATGCAATATGATAAAGTTTCGCCCCGGTTTTAACCGGCTTCCGGATAAAAATATCCTTTGTGCTTTCGGAAAACCATACAGTCCCGTCCTCCTTCCAGAAACGCAGTAAAACGGTAACAAGACTCTGTCCGCTTTCTTCTTTTTCCGCGGAATAATTTCCGTAAAAATCCGGCCTGATGCTGCGGATTTCGTCTTCAGAAAGTCCGTTTGCCTTTCCAAGCTCCCTTGCGTCCTCAAGAAGCATTCTTTTTACAACAATAATGCTTCTCTGCCTCTGAACGTCCTGTTCAAAAGGATTTCGAAAAATAACTTTTTCATTTTCAAGATTCTCAAGTTCAATTTCGCCGTTTTTTCCTTTTTCGGGATCGAACCACGCATAAAAAATTCCGTCGCCGGTAATTGCCGCATCCTTGATAAGTTCCCTGTTTTTTGTCTTTGCCTTTGTGATTTCAACGATTCTTTCAATTTCCCTTCCAAGGATTTTACAGATTCGGGAATTTTCGCCGTTTTCTCCGAAAGGTTCAAGGCTTATTCCGATATCGTCGCTGACAATCTGGCTTCCGAGATATGTTACTGCCCTCTTAAAAATATTGATAACCGGTTTTTCAAGGTCCGGCGCGTTAAGCCCCTTCCATTGATTTCCCTCATAAAAATCCTCGTTTCGTTCAACTGTTTCGTGAAGCTGCGTCTGCCTGTTAAAATCCTCGCCCCGAAGATATTCCTCCCAGATTTTCTCCGGCGTAATCTTATTCGGTTTCTTCATAATCTCCCTCCGTCTGGCTTTCGCCGCAATAATTCATAATATTAATCCATTGTTCCAATGCGGTCGGGTTCTTTGTTCTTGTTACTGAAAAAGAATCTGAAAACAAAGGGATTTCCTCTTCCTCCGTCTTCGGAACAATTTCTTTTTTCCGTTCCTTTCCAAAAAGAAAACCAAGAACAAAAAACAAAACCGCCTCAATCAAAAAATCCAATAAAACCAACCTCATTTCCTGAATCTGTCGTTCTCTTCAAACTCAATCGCAAATCCGTAAAGCCCGAACCCTCTGTCTCTGCTGTCGCCGACAATTCTGAATCCCGCTTTATCGAATTTCTTTATCTTTGTTTTAAGAGTAATGGTCCTGTAATCGCTGTTTCCGCTCCATGAAAAATCGTCCCAGCTGAATCTGTCCCATGCGAAATAGGAAATCTTGCCTTTCCATTCTTTGAGCACCTTCCAGAATCCGTTTTCCCGGACTTCAAGCCGGACTTCGTTCTGCGGAACTGCCGCCGCCTGGATCGCAACGGTGCGAATCGTTTTGTTCCTCCAAAAACTTTCTCCGGAAAAATCCGGAACCGTCCAGTAAGCATTGATCGCTTTTCCGTTGTCGGAATATCTTCCTTCGGTGAACCGGAAGATGTTTCCCTCTTCGTCCCCGAAAAAGAGTTTTCCGCCTTGTTCCCAAAAAATCCTCGCCTCAAAATCCTTCCAAAGGTAACATTCATACTGGAAAGTCGAAAGAGGTTCGCCCCTCTGGTAACTCTTCTGGCTTGTGTCAAGAAGGAACATTTTACCTTTGGTCAGAACAACGTAAAACTGCCGCCATTTCCCGCAGAAAGCATTTTCAATATCCTCATTGCAAAGAACCTTATTGATATAAAAGCTTCTGTTCTGGGTGTATTTCTCGCCGGAAACGTCCTCCGCAGTAATGGCGTAAACCCCTCTTTTCGTAAGAAAAAGTGGTTCTTTCTCCATATATACAAAAGAATAAGGAGCAACCGCCTCTTCGCCCTGAAGATGCTTTATAATAGGAAAGCTGACGTTTCCTTCTTCGTCAACGTTCGCCGTACGAAGAACAATGCTCCTTCCGTCAAAAGCCGGTGAAATATGCGCCGCAAGATATCCTTCTATAACGGAATAACCGACTATTTCGGATTTCGCGCTTCCGATTTCGGAATAATATGTGTCCGGCCAGTATGTCGGGTCTCCTGCCGCACACCAATGGTCCCTGTTAGGTTCGTCCTTGTTTCCGCAAAGGAAGATTCTTGTGCTTGTGCCGCCGGAATCGAATGCAATTCCCCTTCGGCAATTGTTTATTCTTTCTCTGTAACCTTCAAAAAAAGCTCCCGCCTCAATAACAAGGTTATCCTGCCCGGTGACTGGAGTTTTTGGAACAGCCTCAAAGAATTCGATTTTTCCCGCTTCTCTGTCAACGGAAAAATCCGTTCCTTCTGTCTTTTCCTGCATTTCGCCTTTTTCGTCCATGATCCAGGCTCTCACGTTTCCGAAAAGCTTTCCTTTCGAAAGGCTGAATTTCTTTTCCGTTCCGGTATCGCAAAGAAAGCTCTCTTTCCATCTGGAAGAAATGAGGTTGAATTCCTCTTTTGCGCTTCCGCCCGGTTCCTTTGCAACAATCATTCTGACTTTGATTTCCGCTCCCTCTTCCGGTGCGGTTTTAAAAACGATTTTCCCGTCGGAATATGTATAATCGATGTCGGTTTCGCCTTTTGTAACGGAAAGAATCTCCTTTGGTTCTTCCGGAAGAACAAATTCCGTGCTCGTTCCGTCTCCTTTAAGCACCGTTTCCTTTTCCGCTTCGTCCGCGTTTTTGGAAATGAGCACCGTCGGAACATACGCGATATCGCAAAGGGGAACAACGTGCTCACCGTCAAAACAAAGCGCTTCCTGCCCGTCAAAGATAAAAAGCCTGTTTCCTGTTACGATCCCGCAGGATATTTCGTCCGCCATTCCGTCCCAGATCTGCCTTTCTTCGTTAAAAAGCGCCTTTCCTGCGTGGATGATCCTCTGTTCTCCGAACTGAAAACTTCCGTTCAATCTTCCCAGAAACTTTCCGAAAAGTTCAAAACCCGGTCTTTTAACCGGGTTTCCAAGCGAATCCGGCATCATGTTCGGCGCGTCCGGGCTTCTCCTTCTGTCAACGTCCGCAGGCGATGACGAAAGATCTATCCCTGCAAAGGATGTGATTTCAAGAACCTTTTTCGCCGGTTCCGCTCCTGCCCTGAAATTCAGAATCTTTGGCATAAAACCACCCCTTTATTTAAATTTTCCCGTTTCTTCCGCCTTCGCAATTCCAAGAAGATACTCAAGCCATTCCTTGTTGAAATCCTTTTCATTTTCAAAAAGTTCTTTTCTGCTTTCCTCGCCGATTTTGTTTAATTCTTCCGAATAATCTTCGCGGATATCGTTTCTGTTTCCCTGATATTCCGCTCTAATTTTCGAAATTTCAGTTTCGGTCGCGCCGCCGTTGATTCCTCCGGCCGCAAGTCTTTCCGGAAGGTTTGCTTCCGCCTGCTGCTGAAGAATCCAGTTTTCCCGAAGAGCAGAATCCCTTTCTTCACGAAGTTTCTTTGCTTCGCTTTCATATTGCTCGCGGACTTTTTCCGCATATCTGTTCCGAAGTTCCGCAATGGTGGTTTCTGCTTTTTCTTCTGCCTTCGGCTGTTCTTCTTTTTTCTTTTCTTCCGGATTTTTCAAAAAACCCGGTTCAAAAATATTTCTGCTGTTTTCCATAAACTTTCTCCTTCCGAAAAAAATAATCTTTGTCTGCTTTTTTAAAACCGGGGACAAGAATTTTTTGTCCCCGGCAAATTATTAAAATTAAGCAACGGTTCTTTTTTCGTCAACCGCAACTGCGGAAGTAAAAAGTTCGTCGCTGAAAGCAACAGCCTTTGCGGTATAACTGCCTTCGGAAAGAGCAACGCTGCCGCCGCTGGTGGTTTCAAAAGCGGTATCGCTGAATCTGGGGTCGGTGCCGTCGGTGGTAACACGAATTTTCTTTGCACCCGCAGAAGTTACAACAAGATTTTTTCCGGAAAGCGCAAATTCGGGAACAGCCTGAACTTTGTCGCCCTCAACCGCCGCATAAACACCGTCGCATTTTGCGCCGATTACAAATGCGTCATAGATAAATCTGCCTTCAATAAGCGCGCCGTTGATGCCCGCAGGATTTTCCTTGATGAAATAATCCTGAACCTTTTTCGGCTGGAGAACGGAGTTTTTATAAACAATAAGGAAATAAGCTCTGTTTTCTCCTTTCATAAGGTAATCGTCCGGAACAGTGACAACCTGTGCGCCCATAAAAGTACCGACCGCACCTTTAACAAGAGCTTCTTTGGCAAGAGCCTCAACTCCGATGAACTGCTTGGAAAGTCGAAGCATTCCGAACCAGCTCCAACCGATGAAAATATATCTTCCTTCGGCAGGAACTTTCTTGTTGCCCATTTTAACCATGCCGTCGGAAATCATTTTGACAATGGTTTCTTCGGTGGGTTCTTCCGCAATGGGTTCAACCGTACCCGCATAATCGATGAATTTGCGAAGCGCATATTTGTCCATTTCGGGAATAGCCTGTTCGCTCATTTCAATGTTGAGGATTTTGGAAGCTTCCTTTGCGCCCATCTGTTCGGCATTGTTGCCTTTATCCACAGTGATGGAAAAAGATCTGTCTCTTTCAACGATCATATCCTGAACGGTGTCCTGTGCCTCTTTCGGTTCGCCGTAACGGTTGGTACCGCTTCGTTTATAGTCGTTAAGTTCCTGGGAAACCGCGGTGTAAACCTTAAGATTTTTTACCCCGGTGAATTCATAGTCCTTGCAGGCAATTCCGTCAACAAAAGATTTCTGGGTAAATGCCTGCGCAAGTTCGTTCGCATATTTGCTTGCAAGATTAACTGACATAATTAATAATTTCTCCTTTCAAAATTAACTGTTTTAAAAATCAATATTCTTTAAAAAGTCCTTCGGCAAATTCGTCGATTCCGAAAATTCCTGCGGCAGAAACCGCGCTTCCCGGACCGAATTCCTTTGCGTGTTTTTTCTGTTCTTCTTTTGTTTTTTCGCTTCGGAGTTTTTCAACTTCCTCAAAAAGCTTTTTCTTTTCTTCAATCGCTCTGTATTTTTCAAAAGCGGTTTCAAGCGGAATTCCGCCTTCCCATTCCTCAATAACGCTGTTCGCAAGGGTCAGAAGCGCCTCTTCCGAATGTTTAAGAATAAATTCATCAAGTTCCGAAAGTTTTTCCCTGTTCTTGTCCTCTTTCTTTTCTTCCTTTGGCTTTTTTGCTTCCTTTCTGAATTTCGCAAGTTCCTTTGCTGTTTCCCTGTTCATTCCCGGGTTCCCTTCAAGAATCTCCTGAACAGCCTTTTCTGTTTCCGCCTTTTCAAGCGCCCAGAGAATCTCGTTTTTCATTTCTTCTTTCGAAATTCCGCGGATCTGCGCAAGCTTTTCAAAAATCTCCGAATCTTCGTCCTTTTTTTCTTCCTTTTCGGTCTTTTCTTTTTCCTGGTTTTCAGCCTCTTCAAGAAGTTCCGAAACAAAAATTTTTTCTTCTTTTTCCATTTTCTTTTCCTTTCTCTGTTATCTCATCCGGCGGCGGATCGGTTCAATTAACCCCGTATCCCATAAAATCTTCAACCCCGGCGTCGTAATCCGTCTTTTCTTCCTCAAAAACCTTCCCGGTTTCAACAGGCCTTGCCGCCGCCCAATACCTAAGAGCATCCGCCGCATGAGTGTATTCGTGAACTTTATCTCCGACGTCATTCGGGTTCCTGCTGTCAAAACAAAGCGCCGGAAGGGTCCTTATAACTTCGGTACAGTTTGCAAAAATCCGGAGTTTCGGTTTCTTTTCTCCGAATTCGTTAAGTCTCGGATGCAGCCATTCTTTAAGACAATACCAACCCTGAATTCTGTCGTTGCTCGCTTTGAAAAGCAAAATCCCGTAATCAAGAAAAATTTCCGCAACGCTTTTTCCCGTATCCTGTCTCCTGTTCCACATATCCGGCGGCGCAATATAAATTTCCGGAATGTCGCTTCCCTGGGTTTCAAGGATCTTTTTCGCCGCTTCGCTGATAATAAGTCCGCTTCGGTAAATCTCCCGGTAAACAAAAGCGTTTCCGAAGGAATCCACCGCAATCCAATACCCGGCAAGCATATCAAGTCCGTAGTCCATAACGAAAAATCTTCGCCAATCCTTCGGAATCTCAAAAGGTTTGCAAACGTGAATTTCCCTTCTCCATTCAGAAAAATATTGCCCTTCGTTCGTGTCCCAATCCCCGTCAAGAAGCTGCCTTCGGTCTTTTTCGGAAAGATTCCGAAGCCTTTTTACATAATCAGGATCGTTTTTTATCAAAGCCTTGTTTTCAAAAACCGTCGCAGGAATAAAAAGTCTTCTTCCGCCTTTTATATTGTGAATCTTTCCCGGTTCACCAATATCAATAAATCTGCCCTTGACCCAGCTGTGGCCGATTCCGCCCGGGTTTGTGGAACTTTTCATCGCTCTCGGAAAATCGTTCGTTCCCCTGAGTCTCGACATCAGATAAAGATACATCTGCTCTGTAAAATGGGTAAGTTCATCAAATCTTATAACGTCATATTCCGCGGATTGATATCGGTAAACGTCCATTTCGCTGTCGCAATATCCAAAGTCAATAACCGAATCGTTCACAAAAGTTCCCGTATGCTTCGATTCGGAATATCTGTAAATTTCCTTCGGAAAAAGTTCAAGCGAAACCCTTATAAGACTTTTTTCAAGTTCCGGAAGAGTCCTTCGGAGAATAAGCTGTCTGCTTTTCGGATATTTCATCGCGTAAACAAGCGCGTCGCAAAGCTGTCCGAAACTTTTTCCTCCGCCGGCCGCTCCGCCGTAAAGAACTTCATCCGCCTTTCCGGTGGATTCAATAAATTCCATCTGTTTCGGAAAAACTTTTATCTCAGTCCTCATCCGGATCCACCTTCAATATGATTTCATAATTTTCTTTCTTCTTTTCCTTTTCGCCTTCCTTTTCCGAAAGCATCCCGCCGATTTTTGCGATAAATTCAAGACATTTCATTGCAATCTTATCGTCAAACTGATATTCCCCCGTCGCAACATATTCCTTAAGTTCCTTGTCCCAAATTTCAACCGGCTTTGCCTGAACGGCTCTTTCATACATCTCCCAAAACTCTTTGATAACCCTGTTCCTGTTGTCAAAAAGTCCCTTACGGATATATTCCGCCTGAAGTTCACAAATTCTTGAAACAACCTTTTCTTTTTTAAGAAGCTGGTAACTGTAAGATTTTGCGCCGGAAACCGAATATCCCGCCCGGATCGCCGCCCTTATCGGGTTGTAATCGACGATATATTCTTCACAAAATTTTTCCATCTTTCCCTCAAGCGCCAATTTCAAAGGAACCTCCTTCCCTTCCTAAATTTCTTTTTTCATTTAAACCACTTCCGTTTCGCCTTTGTTTTAGCACGATATGTGTTATTAATTCTTAAAAAGATACCTCTCCAAAAATGCTCCCGATAATATGAGCAAAAGCTGCCCCTGCCTGAAATCCCTCGGTCAAAACCGAAAACGGAGTCCCTTTTCTGTAAAATGCATCCGTATCTGCGTTTTTTAAAAGCAAACTGAAACTCTGCCGGCCGTTTTTCTTTTTTTGCCCGGTTTCACCGCTTTCAAAAACACTCCAAACAAACAACACGTTTCGTGCAGTTCGTACTATACCACCGAATTTACAAATTGTCAACACGATATGTGCGACATTTTCGCACCAGCGCTTGACATTCTCACAAAATGTGGTATTATTGTCTTATCAAAACAAAAAGGAGTTTTATCAATGTCCGAATTCAGCAAAGTTTTCAAAAACCTCCGCAAGGATAATAATCTCACCCAATCGGAACTGGCAAAAAAACTCGGCGTTGCAACAAGCACCGTCGGAATGTACGAAAGGGCCCAGCGTGAACCGGATTTTGAAACCCTTGAAAAAATCGCAAATTGCTTCGGCGTAAATATGAACACCCTTCTCGGAAACAATTCCGAAAAAAATCCTCTTTCCGGAACAAAAATTCCTGTTCTCGGAAAAGTTGCCGCCGGAATCCCCATAACCGCCGTCGAAAACATCCTCGATTACGAGGAAATCTCTTCCGAAACCGCCGCTTCCGGCGAATTTGTCGCCCTTAAAATTCAAGGCAGCAGCATGGAACCCAGAATGTATGACGGCGACGTTGTAATCGTCCGTGTCCAAAGCTCCGTTGAAAACGGTGAAATAGCCGTCGTAATGGTCGACGGAAGCGAAGCAACGGTTAAAAAAATCCAGTTCCATCCAAACGGAATTTTCCTTAAACCCTTCAACCCTTCCTATGATCCGATTTTCTATTCCAACGAAGAAATCGAAAAACTCCCCGTCCATATCTTCGGAAAAGTCGTCGAATGCCGCCAGAAATATTAAGATAAATGCCCTCCTTCAAAAAAGGGAGGCATTTTTTATATCCACATAAAAGCAGGCACAACCCGGTTTCTTTTTTTAAAAGAAATGGGGTTGTTCTTATTTTTAATTTTATCGGTAAAAATTCCCTTTCCCGGTACATTTTTGTCCTTGACACATTTCCTTTTATATTATAGAATAGAATTCCAGTAAGAACATTTGTTCGTATTTAAAAGGAAGTGGTTTTGTGGATATGTACGAAAAACTTAAAATTCTTGCCGAAGCCGCAAAATACGATGCTTCCTGTTCATCAAGCGGAAACGGCCGCGACAGCAGTGAAGGAATAATCGGCGCCGCAACCCCTTCCGGCTGCTGCCATTCCTTCACCGCTGACGGAAGATGCATAAGCCTTCTTAAAGTATTGATGTCCAACGCCTGCGTCTATGACTGTAAATATTGCATAAGCCGCCGCACAAACGATTTCCCCCGGGCAACTTTCACTCCCGAAGAACTTGCGCATCTCACAATAGAATTTTACCGAAGAAACTATATCGAAGGGCTTTTTCTGTCTTCCGCCGTTGTCGGAACTCCGGATTGGACTATGGAAAGAATGATTGAAACTCTCCGTATCCTTCGTGAAGATTACGGTTTCGCCGGCTATATCCACGCAAAAGCAATTCCCGGCGCCGATCCGGTTTTGACACAAAGGCTTGGTCTTCTTGCGGACAGAGTAAGCGTCAATATCGAGCTGCCCTCGGAAAAATCCCTTTTAAGCCTTGCTCCGGATAAGACAAAACACAATATTCTTGAACCTATGGGTCTTATTCAGACCGGAATCTCCGAAAACCGCGAAGACCTTATGAAATACCGCCATACCCCGAAATTTGTTCCGGCAGGCCAAAGCACCCAGATGATTGTCGGTGCTTCGCCGGAAACGGATTACCATATCCTGCATCTCACCGAAAAACTCTATCAGAAATACGGTTTAAAACGAGTTTATTTTTCCGCCTACGTTCCCTTGCAGGAAGACGCCCTTTTGCCAAGCCTTGATACAAGACCGCCTCTTCTTCGTGAGCACCGCCTTTATCAGGCAGACTGGCTTTTGCGCTTCTATGGCTTTGAAGCTTCCGAAATAATCGATCCGAAAAAGCCTATGCTTCATCCGGAAGTCGATCCGAAATGCTCCTGGGCAGTGAACCATCTCGATGAATTTCCTGTTGAAGTCAACACAGCCGATTATGAAATGCTCCTGCGTGTTCCCGGAATCGGCGTAAAAGGTGCAAAAAGAATAGTCCGGGCAAGAAGAACCCAAAAGCTTGATTTCGACGCTCTCAAAAGACTCGGCATCGTGCTCAAACGGGCAAAGTTTTTTGTAACCTGCAACGGAAAGACTCTCCAGAAACTTCCGGAAACAACAGAATCCATGCTCTGGGCAATAACTTCTCCCAATAATATGGGCGGTTTCACCGATTACGGAATGGAACAGCTTTCGCTCTTCCAACCGGTGCTCAAAGGAGAGGATGTGATGGAATGTCTGACCGGGGAGTTCTGATTTTTTCCTATGACGGAACCTTCGAAGGTTTTCTTTCCGCTGTTTTTGATTCTTTTGCAATGAAAGTCATCCCTTCCGATATCGTCATAAATGATGACCTCGAACCCTCCCTGCTCAAAATACATTATATTGAAACCGATTCTGAGCACGCAAAACGCGTTGAAACCGGAATCCTCGAAAAACTCGGTGAAACGGTGCTCAATATGGTGAAACGCGCCTATCTTTTCGACGGTGAAGGCAAAGAAATCTCCATTCTTCTCTTCATTAAGAAGGCTTTTGCCGAAGGCAGGGCAATCGGAAACCGAATCGGGGAAGAAACCGTCAATAAAGTCTATAAAATGTGTGTCGCAGTCAACAACGAAGCGGAACGCTTCCGCCAATTCACCCGCTTTTCCGATTCAAACGGTGCTCTTGTGGCAGTGATCCATCCGAAACATTTTGTCCTTCCGCTTATAAAATCCTTCTTCTGCGCCCGGATAAAGAATGAACATTTTATGATTTACGATGCCGAGCACGGTGCCGCTCTGATCCACACCCCAGAACGCACCGCAATAATCCCGGTCGAAAATCTCGAACTGCCCGAAACGGAAGATTCCTTCTATAAAAACCTTTGGAAAAGCTATTACCGCCATATTGCAATCACAAGCCGCTATAATCCAACCTGCCGCCGTGCTCATATGCCAAAGCGCTTCTGGCAATATCTTCCGGAAGTTTCGGATGAACTCGAAAGCGGCTTTGTTCAAAAACTTTCCTTCGGAACTTCCGCCGAAATTGCCGAAAATCTCCGAAGAGATTCAGCTAAAAAACTTCCACAGGAGTCACAGAAATGAAAATCGATTTTCTTCCTCTTAAATCCGAGCACGCCCGGGAACTTTCCGAAATGCGCCGCAGCGTCTGGCTTACCACCTACCGCGGAATCTATCCGGATAAAATGCTCGACGAATTTGATTATCCCTTCCATGACGCAAAAAATCTCTCAATGATAAATTCGGAAGATTTTTCCGTCTTTTTCATAACCGCAAATTCCGAAAAAGCGGGTTATCTTATTTTACAAAAAACCGATCCGCTCTATGTCCAATCCCTCTATCTTCTGGAATCTTTCCGGAGAAAAGGAATCGGAACGGAAGTTTTCGCCTACATCCGAAATTTCTGCCGTGAAATGGAAATCAGAAAATTTTATCTGGGCTGTCATCCCGAAAACAAAAACGCCCTTGCCTTTTATAAAAAAATGGGCGGAACAATAACCGCCCGGGACGAAGGTCACAAAAACAAAAACGAAAACAGCGTAAAAATCGAATTCTCCATATAAAAAAGGTGTGCCTTCCGGCACACCTTTTTATTTTATTAATTCTCAATCATCAGTTTAACAATTTCCGAATCCGTCTGCTTCATTCCGACTTTTCCGATATGTCCGACACTTCGGATGGTCTTTCCCGCGTCGCTCTGAATAATACCGGTGTTTGCCTGATAAACTTTACCTTTCATCGCAAGAACGTGCGCAAAAAGCGAAGCATCAAGCGCCGAAGCAATTTTTACTGCGCAGGAGGATTTTGCCCCGTCGCAGATAATTCCCGGAATATCCGCAAGGGTATTGTCAATTGTGTTTTTGATCTGTTCAACTGTTCCGCCGTCAATATATGTAATTGCCGCGCCCGCTGCGCAGGAAGCGGAAACCGCACCGCAAAAAGCGGAAAGTTTACCGATATATTCTTTCTGAAAAACCGTAAGAAGGCTCGAAAAAGCAAGCGCACGGAACATTTTCTCTTCGGAAATTCCCTTTTCCCTTGCGTAAACAATAACCGGAACGGAAGAAGCAATTCCCTGGTTTCCGCTTCCGGAAGTTATGATAACCGGCATATTGCATCCACACATTCTTGCTTCGGAACCCGCCGCCGCAAAAGCCTTCATCTTCGTAAAAACGGAACCCGGATTCATTTCAAGCATCTCTTTTCCGATTCCGATTCCGTATCCGCCTTCCATTCCCTTTTCTGCAATTGCCATATTGCATTCGATCTGGCGTCTTGCAAATTTTTCAATTTTAGAAATTTCAACTTCGTTCGCAAATTCAAAAATATTTTCCACCGAAAGTTTTCCTCTTTCGGAATATGCGACCATTTCGCCTCTGTCTTCTTTGCCGAAAAGCGTTTCGCCGTTTTTCGAAATTCTTGTAATGTTTGTGTGGCTGTGGCGGACCTCAACCTCAACGTTCTCTCCGTTTTTTTCAAGACGGATTATAAAATGAAGCGGAATCGGAGATTCCAGATAAACAACTTCGCAATTTCCCTTCTCAATGAATTCAACAGATTTTGCAAGTCCCTCCGGAGTAACCGCTTCAAGAACTTCCATCTCCCTTGAAACGTCGCCGCAAAGTGCTCCAAGAACGCAGGCGGCTTCAATTCCGGTCATTCCGTCCGAATTCGGAATATTAACACAACGCACGTTTTTTATAATATTTCCGCTGCATTTCGCAATAATTTTTTCCGGATCATTTCCGAGAACCTCTTTTGCTTTTGCCGCAGCAAAAGCAAGGGCAATGGGCTCGGTGCATCCCATAGCCGGAATAAGCTCTTCTTCAAGAATATCCAGGAAATCTTTTTCAACTTTCTTACAAAGCATCCGGAATCCGCCTCCGCAAAAATAAATTTCTGATTATATAATAAACCTTCGGAAAAATTTTTGCAATATTTTTCAAAAATCTCCTTTTTGTAACAAGGTTACGGAAAAATCTTTTTCCCGCCGCTATAATAAAATCAAACAAAAAGAAAAGGAGGACGAAAAATGTCCGTTATCAATATAAACAAACACAGCTTCAAAAAAGAAGTTCTCGAATCCGAAAAGCCCGTCCTTCTGGATATCTGGGCGCCCTGGTCCGGAAGAAATTCCAAAAAAATTGCGGAGGAAATCGCTTCCGAAAGGGAAGACATAAAAGTCGTAAGGCTTAATGCCCACGATTCCCCGGAACTTTCCGCCGAACTCAATATAAAACACGTCCCTTCAATGGCGCTTGTAAAAAGCGGAAAAATAATCGCCCGCACTATTGAAACCGGAATAAAAGCAAGCATCCTTGCAATTCTTTAATAAATCTCCCTGTTAAAAACAAAAAATACTCTCCGTTTTTATAAACGGAGAGTATTTTTTTACTCTGTTTTGCCGTTTTGTAAATCCAAATTATATCTTAACAACATACCCGAGCAAAAAATATAAAATGAAAACCGCCGTCGGCCTGAACGATGGCGGTCATAAATCAAAACCGCCTTTCATCCAGTGGTGCATCTTGTCCCCTTTGATAAGGGGACAGCGGTCGCGGGAGCGACAGCAGGGGATAGAAAGCGTTTCTTTGGCGGCGTACCGCCGTTTCTTTGCGCTGTCAAAGAAATGGGGGTACATCAATAAACAAAAAGTATTTTTCCGCCTTATTTCGCCATTCTGTATATTTTGATCATATCCTCTTTGCAAAGAAGCTTTGCCGAACCGGAAGCTTTTTCACCGCATGCTCTGAAGCAACTTTCAGCCATTTTTTCAATTTCTTTGTCCGTCGGCTCAATTCCAAGTTCCCGAAGATTCGTCGGCATTCCGATTTCCCGATAGAATTTTTCCATCGCTTCAATTCCGAGAAGAGCGGTTTCTTCCGCGCTTTCCGCCGGAGAAACCCCCATAACCTTTACAGCAAATTTCTCAAAACGGTGAAGACAGTCTTTATATACATATCTTGCCCAGCTTGGCCATATTGCCGTAAGTCCGGCACCATGGGTAACATCAAACATTCCGCCGATTTCATGTTCAAGTTTATGGGACATAAAATCTCCGCCGTTGTTTCCGCAACCGGTAAGGTTGTTGTGCGAAAGACTTCCCGCCCACATAATTTCCGCTCTCGCCTCATAATTTTTCGGGTCTTTTTTAAGAACAAGCGCGTTTTTGATAACTGTCCTCAAAAGTCCTTCGGAAATTTCGTCGGTAATTTCCATATTTCCGCCATTGGTAAAATATCTTTCCATTGTGTGCATCATTATATCCGCACAACCCGCCTGGGTCTGATAATCCGGAAGTCCGAAGGTGAGTTCCGGGTTCATAATCGCAAATTTCGGGCGGCAGATATCATTGTTGCAGGAACGTTTTTCTCCGGTTTCCCAATTGGTTATAACGCTGCTTGCGCTTGTTTCGCTTCCCGCCGCAGCAATGGTTATAAGCGCGCCCAAGGGCAGGCATACCGCTGCTTTTCTCTTTTTAAGATAAAGTTCCCATACGTCTTTATCCGGCTCTCCAAGGCCGTATGCAATGGCTTTTGCGGAATCAATAGCGCTTCCGCCGCCAACTGCAAGAACAAAATCGATGTTTTCCCTTTTGCCGATTTCAATTCCCTCATAAACAAGCGAAAGCCTCGGATTCGGAACCGCACCGCCGAATTCAACGTAAAAAATCCCTTCGGAATCAAGAATGGATTTTATTCTGTCAATAAGACCGCTGCGAACTGCGCTTCCTGCGCCGTAATGCAAAAGAACCCTTTTTCCGCCGAATTCTTTGATAAGCTTTCCAACCTGCTCCTCCGCTTTTCTCCCGAAGCAAACCTTTGTCGGAGAATAATAATTAAAATCAAAAGCCATTCTCTGTCCCTCCTTGCTGTTCTAACTGCATTATAACACCACATCAAAAAATTTTCCATAGCTATTATCCCTTAATTGCACCAACGCCCTTAAATTCCGTTGCATTTTGTTTTATTTATGTTTTAATAAAAAGCAGAAAGGCGGTGTTTTTTTGGAAACTTATATAAACTCTTTCGAATTTGCTTCCTATGATGACGAAGTTGGTTTTATCGCTAACCAGCGCCGCACCTGTTACAACGGAATTTATCCTTTCAAAATTTTCCCGGAAAAGGGTTTTAAAAAAATTGATTTTTCGCCGATTACAATTTTCTATGGCGGAAACGGCTCCGGAAAATCAACCGTCCTTAACCTGATCGCCGAATCTGCAAAAATAACCCGCCATTCCCCTTTTTCCGGCGGTGCTTTTTTTGAAGATTATCTCGGATTCTGCAAAAAACAATCCGCAGAAATCCCGGAAAACAGCCAGATTTTAACAAGCGACGACGTTTTCGATTATCTTATAAATATAAGATGCCTCAACAACGGAATCGATAAACGCCGTCTTTAACTTTTTGATGAATTCACCGATAAAAGATGTACTCCTTATCATTTCAGAGGAATGGAAGATTATGAAAATATGAAGGAAGTTGTTGACGCAAAGCGAAAGCGCAACAATCCCTCAAACTTTGTTAACAAGCGCCTTATGAAAAATGTCGATATGTTCTCAAACGGCGAAAGTGCATTGAAGTTCTTTGTTGACAGAATAACTTCCGATGCTCTCTATCTCCTTGATGAACCGGAAAACAGTCTTTCCCTTCCGCTTCAGATCGAACTGAAAAAATATATTATGGATTCCGCAAGATTTTTCGGATGCCAGTTCATAATCGCAAGCCATTCTCCGATTTTTCTTTCAATTCCCGATGCAAAAATTTATGACCTCGATTCAAAACCCGTTTCAGAAAAAAACTGGACCGAACTTCCGAACGTAAGGCTGTATTTTGATTTCTTCATGGAACATAAATCCGAATTTGAAGATTAGCTCTTTTTCTTGACTTTCCCCCGATTTATGTTTTAATAAGTATATATAAATTTTTCAGAAAAAGGCGGTCCATAAAATGGAAAATTGGCTTTTAAGCGTCCATAGCGACGGAACAGAAGAATTTCTGTCGAACCTCAACCCGAATCTTTCCGAAACAGTAAAAATCCGCATCCGTTTCCAAAAAGATTCCCCGGTAAAAAACGTTCTCCTCCTCTCCTTCCAGAACGGCGAAGATAATTATACCGAAATGCAGTATCTGAAAACCGAACATGGGCTCGATTATTATGAAGCGGAACTTAAAATCACCGAAAACCGGATCGCATATCAGTTCTATCTTCTCTGCGACGATGTGATCTATTATTATACCCAGAACGGAATCACAACCTATATTCCGGACCATACCTACGATTTCGTCCTCCTTGCAGATTATAAACAGCCCGAATGGGTAAAGGATTCCGTCTTCTATCAGATTTTCCCGGAACGCTTTTATAACGGAAACGAAGAAAACGACGTAAAACCCGGCGAATATTCCCAGAACGGCTATAAAACAATAAAAATGCAAAACTGGGAAGAAATCCCCCTCGATTACGAAAAAGGCCACTGCCTCGATTTTTACGGCGGTGACCTTGAAGGAATAACCGAAAAAATCCCCTATCTCAAAAAGCTCGGCGTAACCGCCCTTTATCTTAACCCGATTTTTCTTTCCCCGACCGTCCATAAATATGACTGCATAGATTATTTTCATGTTGACCCACATTTCGGCGGCGACGAAGCTCTCGAAAAACTCTGCTCTGCCCTCCATGAAAACGGAATGAAAATAATCCTCGATATCTCAATAAACCATACCGGAATCGAACATAAGTGGTTCAACCGGGATTGCACCTGGTTCGAAAAATCCGTCGGCGCATATAACAACCCCGATTCCACCGAACGCGGTTATTATTTCTTCGATGAAAACAACTGCTATTTCGGCTGGCACGGCGTTGATACAATGCCCACCCTCAACTATAATTCCCTCGCCCTTCGGGATATAATCTACCGCGCGGAAGATTCGGTAATCAAAAAATGGCTCCGCCCGCCCTATTCAATCGATGGCTGGCGCTTCGACGTTGCTGACGTTTTTGCAAGAAACAACGAAACCCAACTTGACACAAAGCTCTGGCCGGAAATCTGCTCTGCAATAAAATCCGTAAACCCCAACGCATATATCCTCGCGGAAGATTGGGGCGATTGCCCGGAACATCTTCGGGGCGATCAATGGGATTCCCCCATGAACTATTACGGTTGCGGAAGAATAATCCGCCAATTCCTCGGCGAACCGGATCTTTTTATGAGCGACCATCCTCTCCTCAAAAAAATCCGCTATAAAATGACTGCCTCCGACGTCAAAAACCGTGTAATGGAACATTACGCAAAACTTCCCTTCGCTTTCTGGGAAAACCAGTTCAACCTTTTCGACAGCCACGACACTCCAAGGCTCCATAATAACCCCGCAATATCTTTCGAAGAATATAAAGCCGCCGTAATCTTCCAGTTCATGCTCTGCGGCGCTCCCTCGATTTATTACGGCGACGAAGCGGAAATCGAAGGCAGAATTGATTCCATGGAAGGCTGCCGCTATCCGATGCCCTGGAAAAAGGATATTGAAAAAACGAATAACTACAACCTTTATAAAACAATGACCGATCTTCGCCGGGATAAAAAATCTCTCCGCCGCGGCGGTTTCAAGTTCCTTTTTGCGGAAAATAGAATCTTTGCAATCACCCGTTTCCAGAATGACGAAGCTTTTGTCGCTGTAATTTCCGCCGAGGAAACCGAAACAAAAATTTCTCTTCCTCTCGGTGCAATCGGCGCGGAATCTTTCCTTCGCGAAGTTTTCGGAAAGGATTTTTCCGTTTCAAAATCCGACGGAAACAATGTGATTCTTAACCTTCCGCCAAAATCCTCCTTCCTCTTCGAATGTAAAATGAAATAAAAGGAGAAAATCCAATGCGCAAAAACGTTTCTCCGGAAAAAATTTCCGGATATACCGAAATCCTTAAAAAGATGATAAACTGCAAAACCGTTTTCACCGAAAACGGCGAAAACGAAGCGGAATTCAAAAAATTCTGTTCCGTAATCGAAGAATCCTTTCCGAATCTTACCGCAAAGGCAAAAAAACTGAATTTCGGAAGCGGCTGCTTTTTCTATATGATCGAAGGCAAAAAACCGAAGAAAAATATTCTTCTGATGTCCCATCATGACGTTGTGGATTCCTGCGAAGGCTGGGAAACCTCTGCTTTTTCCGCAACTGAAAAAGATGGCTATCTCTTCGGAAGAGGCGCGATCGACACAAAAACTCCCCTTTTCGCCGAACTTATGGCGGCGGAAGAACTTCTTTCCGAAGGTTTTGATTTTGAAGGATTCAATCTCTGGATAGGTTCTTCCAACAACGAAGAATGTTCCGGCGACGGAATGGTCCTTGCCGCTAAATATTTTGCTGAAAATAAAATCCGTTTTGAAACCGTCCTTGACGAAGGCGGCGCCATTACCGAAGGCATGATTCCCGGAGTAAAACAAAAAAGCGCGGTTGTGGCTGTACACGAAAAAAGCCGCCATCTTTTCCGCTGCAAAACAACCAATATTCCCCAAAGCGGCCACGGAAGCTTTGCCGCAAAAACCGCAACTCCTGCTGAACGAATCTGCCTCTTTGTAACCGAAGTCACCGAAAAAAGCAAAAAAATCTATAAGCCGGAATTCTATCCGGAAGTCCGTGCAACCTTCGAAAGACATGTTCCTTATATGTCCTTTCCCATGAACATTCTCTTCGGAAATATCGCTATTTTCGCCCCGATCATAAAGAAAATCATGTCGAAAATTCCCGCCGCAAGCCCCATGCTCACAACAGGAATTTCTTTCACTGATCTGAGCACGGAAGCTGTTCCCGGTGCTCAGACCAAAACGGCCGAAACAACAATGTATCTTCGCTGTGTCCGGGAGGAAGATCTTTACCGCGGTCTTTCCGAAATAAAAAAGATCGCCGAAAAATACGGAATTAAAATTGAAGAAACTCTTCGGGATTACTGCAAGCCCACCGATTTTAACGGCGAATCTTTCAAAAAAATCGAAAACCTTCTTCATAAAAATTTCCCGGACGTAATCGTTGCACCCTTCCTGCTTACCGCAGGAACCGACGCCCGAAGGCTCACCGACGTTGCGGATAATATTCTTCGCTTTGCTCCTATTGATTTGTCAAAATCCCAGTTTAAAACCATCCACGGCGCAAACGAAAACATTAAAATCGAAAACATCGGTGAATGTGTTGTTTTCTATAAAGATTTTATCAAGAGCACCTGAAAACAAAAAATCCCCGCCTTACGGCGGGGATTTTCTCTTTTCTTACGTAAAATGATAAAAAAGCGCGACTGCAATAACAAGTAAAACCGCAATCAGAATATTCGGAATACCAAGGGTTTCGCCAAAGATAACTTTGTCAAAAAAAGCCTCGGCACCCTCCTCTTCCGGATTTTCAATAACTTCTCCGTAAGTTACTTCAAGTTCAATGGTTCCATCCGGTTCAAGAAGAAAATCCTCCTCATATTCCGGAAGATTTTCCGAAAGAACGTAACCTTCCGGAACAAGCTGTTCAACGTCCCGGATAATCGCCGTTTCTCCGCTTATATTTTTTACAATAATTTTCGCGGTGATGGGTTCCCCCTCTTCATAAACTTCCTTATCGAACAAAACGGTGACCTCAAGTCCCTCGTTTTCCATCTGAGTCTGAATTTCTTCCATATTTATCTGTTGTTCTTCGGTTTCCATTGCAAAAACCGGAAAAGCCGAAACACCGAAAATAATAAAAAACGCAAAGAAAACCGCGGCGGCTTTTTTAATAAAATTCATAACAAAAAACCTCTTGATAAAAACTTTTTCCGTTTTCTATTTTATTCTATTTCTTTGCTTTCGTCAACAACAAAAATGAGCACGGCCAAAGCCGTGCTCATTTTTAAATCGGTTAAAACCGGATTATTTAATTAATCTCAAATTAACCTCTTTTGGATTTTGCGATAACAACTGCTGCTGCAAGAACTGCGATTGCGCCGAAAGCGGAGATAGGAGCACCGGTTCCGGGGTTAACTTCGTCTTCTTTGTCTTCAGTAAGCATCGGGATGATTCTTTCCTGAACGTCGCCGCAGTTGAGGCAGTAACGGCGCATGAGGCCATAGCTGGTGTAAGTTGCAGGTCTTACAACTTCCCAAGCGGACCATTTGTGGCCGAGTGCAGGATCGGTATCAACGGTGAATTTTTCGCCGCAGCCGTTTGCGCATTCGTAAGTTGCGGTACCTGCTTTATCGCAAGTAGGATCGGTTTCGCTTACGAGTACCCAGTTGTGAGCATCGGGATCAACAGGAAGGATTTCGGTGAACTGGTCGCCGCATACGCATTCCCAAAGGATCCAACCTTCTTCACAGCAGGTTGCTTCCTGGCGTCCGACTTCTTTGTCATATTTATGACCGGTTGCAGGAATTACTTCCTGTGCAACAAGAACTTCGCCGCAAACGGAGCAATGTTTACCTTCGGTAAGACCGGTTTCGGTGCAAGTAGGTGCAACTGCTGCATCGATTACTTCGGTATGACCAAGAGCAGCAACTTTGCGGGTTTCGTAATGATCGCAAACTTTTACTCTCTGGCAATCTCTGCGTTCTTCGCCTTCTTCGGTGCAGGTAGGTTCAACAGATACGTACCATTCGCCAAAGTCATGTCCAAGAGCAGGAAGAATTACTTTTTCGGTTCTGATAACAGTTCCGCATTCGGAGCAGTAAGTTACGAGAGTGTAAGAACCATCTTCGGTACAATTTGCTTCGATGTAATCTTCTTTTCTGGTTGCTTCGGTATGAACATGTTCTGCGTCATCAAAGAGTTTTACTTTAAGAGTAAGTTCAGTGATTTCTGCGCCAACAGTAAGGGTATAACCGCTTCTGCTGATATCTTTGTCTGCTGCACGTGCAACGGAAAGTTCATAATAACCGGAAACTTCGTTGTAAAGGCTGCCAAGAGTCTTTGCCGGTCCGGTGATGTCAAGAACATCAAGAACTTCGCCTGCTGCAACAGCGATGAGGTGGTAAATGGATTCGAGTTTGTCAGCATTGCTGCCAGTGGTGTAACCAACTGCTTCGCACATTTCAGCGAATCTGTTAGGAACGTTCATTGCTTTAAGAGCAGTGAATACGTCAGCAATGGTGAGTTTGTCGATTTCAGCTTTAAGAGCTTTGTCGTTGCCGATTGCTGCAACGAATGCATCGTTGTCAAGACCGTAAGCAAATGCAACTGCAAGAACTTCAAGATATTCATCGTTGGTGTAGCTCATTGCGTTTGCAGTGTTCTGGTCAGCAGTGAAGTCAACGGTTACAACAAGGGAACCTTCGCCGGAAACAGTAAGATGTTTGTCAGCATAGGAAGGTCTGTGGATTTCGACCTGTGCGTCAGTTTCGGAATCTACAATGATATCGGAAAGGCCGCCTGCAAGGTTTGCAGCAAAGTCTTTCTTGCTGCCTTCGATTCTGAGGCCAACAGCAAATTCTTTTGCAAGGTCTGCGTTGGGAACAATTCCGAAGGTGAGGTAGTCGCCGGAAGTGATATGAGCAACTTTTACGGACCAGGGTTCAGTTACAACGTCGTAGCTGATGAATTCTTCGTTTGCACGAATTGCTTCTTCAATTGCTGCATAATCCATCATTTTGTCGATGGTAACGTTGATGAAACCGTTGATGTCGTTTACGTCAACAAAGTTAAGAACAGTGTTGATAAGTTCTTCTTTGCGGTTGGTGCTGTCGTAAAGACCGATGATGTCTTCAACGCTGATGTTGTAAAGGCTGTAACCGTCAGCGGTAAGGCTTGCTGCAGTGAAGTAGTTGAGAACAAGCTCAAGAGCCATATCTACTGCGATCATTGCTGCTGCTTCGGTGTAGCTTGCAACGTCTTTGTTGAGGATGTCGGTATCGATGTTGAAGATTACTTTTTCGCCGTTGATTGCTTTTGCAGCGGAGAAGAAGTTTCTGCTTTCAGCAACGCCGTTGCTGATGGTGTAGAGAACGTTGCGAACAACGCCGTCTTCAACTTCATAACCGTCGGGAATGTATGCGGTAACGTCTGCGGTGTATTTACCGCCTACGATGGTGAGGTTACCGGAAACATTTCCGTTAACGCCGCCGCAGTTGTAAGTGTCAAGGCTGGTATCGAAGATAAGGGTTTTGCCGTTTGCGGTGATGTTACCGTTGATGGTAAAGCCGTTAAGGTCGATGATGGTTGCATCATTGAAGGTAAGGTCGCCGTCAATGTCTCCGAGAAGGATGATTGCTGCTTCGCCTGCAATGCTCTGTGCGCGTGCGGGGAGATTGTCGGTGAAGTCAAATTTCTTGAGATAATCAGCAGTACCGCTTACAGGATGACGAACGTCAACAAGTGCAGCTTCGAAATCTTTGTCGGTGTTGCGGAGTTTTGCGCTCATTGCAACAGAAAGTTCAGCATCATCATATTTGTATTCTTTGAGCATTCCGAGATAGAGCTGATAATCAGAAACGTCGATGCCAAGGAGGCTGATGATTCCGTTGATAGCTTTCTGGCTCTTTCCGGTTACGGAAATGTCAACAAGATCATTGTCATCTTCAGGGTTGATTACAAGACCTTCGTTGTTGAGTGCGCGTTTTACAAGCTGATAATATTCTTCTGCACCGGTAAGATCTTTGTTGATGCCTACTTTTGCAAGGGTGTTGGTGAAGGTTTCGGTATCAGCTTCGCTGTTTTTAACAACTTCGATGTAGTCCCAGAGGAACTGGAATGCAACTTCGGAGTTGAGTTCGTTCATGGTATATTTGTCAACGTTACCGGTTGCGATAAGTGCTGCAAGATATACTTCATAAACTTTTTCGGGAAGGTTGAGTTCAACGTCCATAACGCCGTTATTGGAGTTGAAAGTCATGTAGGATTTAACTGCTTTAAGACCTTTTGCAACGGTTCCCATCTGGGAAGGAACGCTGTTGAGGTAAAGAGTGAAGTCGAGTTCTTCGAAAGTGATATCGTCTTCGCTGTTACCAAGATCCATTTTTGCTTTAAGGAATTCACCTCTGCCGTTTTCACCGAGGCTGATAACGGTGTGGCTTCCGAAGGTGTTGTCGTTCATAAGAGCGTCAACAAGAGTCTGTACGGAAATTTCAAGGGAATTGTCAGCAGCAAGATAAAGGAGAGGCTGGCCATTGATTGCAATGTAGCTGTAACCGGAGTTTACAAAATCCATTACAAAGCCCATAAGACCGCCCTGGTTGCCTTCAACTTTTGCGTAAACGCCGGTGAGGTTGCCTTCTGCGTCTTTAACAAGCCATTTGTCAATAGAAGAACCTTCGATATCTTCCATTGCGTCGTTGCTTGCAGTACGGGTGATGGTGTAAACACCGTCAACAAAGAGTCTGTCAAGCTGTTCAGCAGTGAAGGTGTAGGTATCGCTTACAATATCTGCAACACCGTCAATGGTGTATTTGTAAGTCCAGCCTGCTTCGGTGTGTTTGGGAAGAACGATTTCAAGTTCAGCAATAGTTACAACCTGATCTGCTTCGCCTTCGATTACAACGGTGTATTCTTTATATGTATAGTTATAATATACAGTAACAGCGGAGGAGAGTTCGCTGCCTGCCATTGCATCGAGATCAGCGCTTGCTTCAAAGCTGTAATATTTTTCGTTTGCGCCGAGAAGGTTTGCTACTTCAGCTTCAACGAGTGCTTTAAGGGTTTCGATATCGCTCTGGGTAAGAACGGTTCCGCGTTCCATAGAAGGAGTGGTAACGGTTGCGTTGCCTGCGGGGGTGTTGATAACAACCTGTACGTTAACCTGGCTTTCGTCAAGTGCGGTAAGCATTTCGGAAAGAACGTAAGGAGCATCAGCTGCGGTGCAGTCTGCGGTGCCTGCCATGTTAAGTGCGGTTACAAGTGCACCGAGTTTTGCGCTGTTAACGTCGATTGCTGCGTTGGGAGCGCTCATTCTTGCACGGTAATCGTTAAGTTTTCCTTCAACGTCGGAAATCTTGTCGGCATATTCGCCGTAACCTGCAGCTTCGCACATGATTCTGAGTGCTTCTTCGTTATCCATGAGGTCGCCCATGTAATCTGCAAGGCTGTCGATTTCGTTTTTGATTGCGGCATAGTTCTGATAATAATATCTGAGGCCGTTGTTGTTGTACTGAACAACCATAGTGAGGATTCTGAGCTGGTTTCCTTCAAGGTTGTTAGCAATGATTGCGCTTACGATTTCTTTGAGTTCTGCTTTGATTTCTGCGTTTTCAGCAGGATCAGCAGAGAAATCGGTTACGTCGATAACGCCGTTAAGAGCGCCGAGTTTGGTTTTATCAAGCTGTGCAAGAGTGTCTTCAAGTCCTGCAAGGCTGTCCATTGCGGATTTCTGGCCTTCTGCTTCAGCTTTAAGGGTTTTTGCAAGATCAAGTACTTCCTGTGCTTTTTCCTGACCGAAGTTGGTAAGAGCAAGTCTGTACTGAACTTTAACTTCTTTGTCGGTGCAATCTACGGTGTAGTTGCCTTCAAAGAGGTTTTCGGTTCCGGTTACGCCGTAGCTGTAGGGAACCCATACGAGACCTTCGTAGTCGGAATCGTATTCGTTTGCGGTAAGTTTACCGTCTTTGAGTTCGAGAACAGCAGCTGCGTCTGCCGGGTCGGGTTTACGGTAGCTGACTGCTACGTCGTCGAAGAGAGCGCCGGATTTGAGAATTGCTTTTGCAACTTCATCGCCGTAGTTATCAGCAACGATTCCGTAAAGGTCGCCTGCGGTGTAGGATTTGCCTGCTTCGCGGGTGATAACGGTGTCAGCAAGAATTACAACAATCTGTCCCTGTGCATAAAGAACGCCGTCAACATAATAGTCATATGCCTGTTCAGCATTTTCATGTCTGGGAAGGGTGTATTTATAACCGTAAGGAACTTTGATATCGTCTGCCCAACCGAGGTCAACGGTGTAATCAACAGGATTGTAAGTGATTACGTATTCAATGTCTTCGGTAAGGGTTTCGGGAAGTTCGGAATAAGTGGGAAGGAAGTTTTCTGCGGAGTAAACTTCTGCCCAATCTGCAAGAGCAGCATCGATGATGCTCTGTGCTTCAGCTTCGATTTCAGCTTTTGCTGCGCCGTCGCTGAGGGTGAGAACTTCGGTTACGGATTCTTCTTCAACAAGCTCTCTGCTGTCTGCTTCGTCGGTAACAACATTAAGAACAACTTTAACGGTAACGTTCTTCATGTTCATGTTAACGGAAAGTTCAGCAGCTGCAACGGTGAGGAAGGGTTCGAGTTCCGGGAAATCAAATTCGCCGAGAGCTTTTACGAGAACGTCAAGTTCTGCGCCGACATAATTTACAACCGGATCGGTGGTTGCTGCAAACCAATCGTCTGCTGCGGGAGCTGCAAGACCTTCTTCAAGGTTTGCACAAACGCCTGCAAGCATTTCAAGTTTGTCAGCAGTTTCTGCGTCGATCCATCCGTTCTGAATGAAAAGAGCAAGGTTTTCGATCATGGTGGTAAGCGCAATGTTAAGTTCAGAAACGCTTTCATGAAGTTCGATAACTTCGTTATACATTGCTGCGCCGTCATTGATGATATAAGCGGTTTCGCTGGAAGCGTCATACTCTTCAACCATTACGGAAAGATTGAGTTTGCCTCCGTTTGCAGTCATCTGTGCATCAAGAGCATTTACAGCAGCTTTAACGTTTTCTGCAAATTTTACGGTGGTGAAGGAAGTTTCAACACCTTCGTTTGCAAATTTTACGAGTTCGGGCATTGCCTGCTCAAGAATGTAAAGATTACCGCCCTGTGCAGAAACAGCTTCGGTGTTTGCAAGTCCCTGTCTGAGAGCAAGGATTGCTTCGATCATTTCTGCCTGGTTGTAAACTTCGGTAATGAATTCATAGCATACTTTTACGGAGAAAGCATTTTCATCATAAGTGTAAGTGCCTTCGCCATCGGTAAGAACCACGTCTTCAACAGAAGTTCCGTCAACAACGATGTGTGCATCAGTTGCAACCCAACCGTCTTTTTCTTCGGCGGTGATGGTTTTGTTTTCGTGGTCAACGGTTACCCAGTTATCTTTGGGATCATCATATTCAATAGAATAATCCATGGTAAGATAGCCGGATTCAAGAATTGCTTCAACTGCGTCCGGAAGGTCGTAAGTTTCAGCCATTACATGACCTGCGGAAACAGCATGCTCTGCTGCAAATGCAGTAACCATAATTCCCGGAACGTTGGAGAAAGCCAACATTACAGCAAGAAGAACGGCGATGCATTTGGACAGAATCGGTGTTCTTGTTTTCATCATATCTCCTCCTATGATTTACGTGCTTTCGCACTTTTTATTTATGATACAAAACCGGTCGAAACCGAGTGAGGCAATACCCCACTTTCCATCATAAATATTCATTGTTATTTTACCACCGCTTCCTTTAAAATGCAATACTTTTTTATAATATATATAATATTATATAGAAAAAATCCCCGGAAAAATTTTCCGGGGATTTTTTATTAAGTTTCTTCTTCATCAAGATCCGGTACATAACCGTTTTTAAGTCTTTGCCTGTTCCAGAAGAACATAACCGCGCCGACAATAATTATTACAGTAACCATTACCGCCGCAAGAATGCTCATAACCTGCCCAAGACCCATTCCCCAGGAAGAAGTTCTTCCGGTAATTTCATATTTTATCGGTTCGGTAAATTCCGCGTTTCCGTATTCCGCAAGCATGTTCTGCGGAACAATCGCTTCTTCAGAAGCACCCGGAACATTCATTCCGATATAATATTCCGTCTTTTCGGTTACGGAACCAAGGTAAAAATGCGCATATCCTTCATTATCAACAACAACGCTCTGAACTTTCGTAAGTTCTTTTCCGTCCTGGAAAAGGCTTGCGTTCTGTCTTGCGTAATTTCCGCCGATTCGGATAAGAACTTCCGCGTTTATCTCCGCCGGCGCAAGGAATTTAAGCACAAAGCTTGTTCCCGCTCCGAGCTTCTCGGAAAGTTCCGCCGAACCCGCTTCAAGAACGTAAGCAAGGCTGTAATTTCCCGAAAGCTGCGCCGTGTCAATATCCTTTCCGTTTATAATCCAGACCGAACCGTTTTCGGTGGTAATTGTAACGGTAACATCTCTTCCCGCAACAGTCTCAATGAATTCCTTGGAAATATTTTCTGTCTTTGTTATAAAAAGATAAATGTCTGTGTGCTTTTCCGAATTACTCTCATCCGCTTCGATTTCATCAAGAATATTTTCGATTTTTTTGGTTGCCTCTTCCCAGCCTTTATCTCCTTCAATACTTACCATAATGTCAGATTTCGAACTCTCGACTGTTCCCTCTTCCGGGTCGATAACGGTTTCCGTTGTGGTTGTAACTGTCGAATCTTCCCCTTCGGAAACGGAAGTATTTTCTGAAATAACAGTTCCGTCCTCATTTTCTTTAAGAATGCCTCCGGAACTTTCGCCGGGAGCCTCTCCCTTGCTTACAGTTCCTCCGATTTCTTTTTCAAGATCTTCAGAAGGAATACTTTCCCCGTTATAATAAACGTTTGTAAGGTTGTCGCATTCCTCAAAACAATATTCCCCAACGTCTCTGAGTGTTTCCGGAAGAGTTACCGAAGAAAGTTTTTCACATCCGTAAAACATGAATTCCGGCAAAACGGAAATCTGCGCATTTATAGTTGCGGAAACAAGGTTTTTGCAATAACCGAAAGCAGAAAGTCCGATATTTGTTACACTTGCGGGGATCATAACTGTTGTTATTGTTTCACAACGGTAAAACGCCTTCATTCCTATGGAATTCAAGGATCCGGGAAGATTGAGCGAAACAATTGAAAGACAATCCGAAAAAGCGCCCTCGCCTATGCTTCTGACTCCGCCTCCAAGATTAAGTATCTGCAATCCGCGGCAATCCGCGAAAGCATATTGGCCTATTTTTTCAACAGATCCGGGAATCGTAACGGCGGTAATGTTTTTGCATCTGTAAAAAGCAAGGCTGCCAACAGAACCAAGTCCGTTCGGAAGCGAAACTCTTACAATTTCATCTCTTAAATCATACCAGGGGGCAAAACGGTTTTCCGAATAATTGTCCATTTCTCCGGAACCGGAAATCGAAAGAGTTCCTCCGGAAAAATTCCAGGAAAGTCCCGCTCCGCAGTTTCCGCTTGTAACTTTCGGAACTTCCGGTTTGTTTTCTTCCTGGGTTTCAACATTTTCTTCCTGAGTTTCCGGTGTTTCTTCAACGCCTTCCATTGCAAAAGCAACCGGCGCAAAACCAAAGCATATCACCGCCGCAAGAAGCACCGCCAGAAGACGTGAAATATATTTATTTACTGCACTTAACATAGTGGTGCCTCCTTTTACCCATAAATCAAAAGATTTTCAAGTCCTTTGATTTTCTTTTCGCAACAATAATCCAGACGATTCCCACAACAAACATGAACAGTGCATGGAATGCAAGAGAAGAACATCCAAGCCATATCTTCTCGTTATCTCTCAAAAACTCAAAGATAAATCTGCTTGAACCAAACAAAGTAAGCATCAACGGATATTCCAGTCCGTCGGGAACATAATCGCGTTTATTTGCTCTGTAAAGCAAATAAAAAACAATAAGCAAGGCAGCTGTGGCTTCTATCGGCTGTGACGGAAAATGCAGTGCCCCGGTTATCGGGCTGTAAATTCCCCAATCCTGTATATATCCGCAGCAGCATCCTTCAAATATGCATCCGTAATGGCTTATTGCGTGTACCGCCGCAGGACCAAGAGCAACCATGCTCAAAACTTTTTTATAAGGCAGCTCAAAAGTTTTTGCCATCGGATATGCAATCACCGGAACGTAAACAAAGACTCTTACAATGTTGTTCCCACCGAAATAGCCGGTTTCAATCCAGTACATTACAAACATCCACAGTACTGACAAAGGATAAACCGTCAGAACGATTTCCGCTATTTTCAATGGTTTTACGTCCATTTTTCTTCCAAGATAGAAGATAAACAGAAAAACCGAAACAAAACCTAACGCAAAAAATACGTCGTAAAAAGTTTTCGACAAACCCAGATCTGCAATTTCTTTGATAATTAAATTCATATCAAACCCTCCTGCAAAAAACTTATTCGAAAATAAATCCGCAATAAATTTTTGCCAATGTGGTTGCCGGTCTTCCGGTTTTTGAAAGAAACCGGAAGACCGCTATATTTTTTATTCCTGAATAATTGTGATAGGTTCCACAGCAACAGTGAAAGTAATGGTTGTGGTAGTGCCGCTGACCGTGTATTCAATGGTAATAAAGCTGTCAGATGTTAGCGTTCCTGCATTTTTTATCTGAGACATCTCGCTGCAGCCTGCAGTCAAATAGTTACCGATGATTCTTGTAACAAGATTCGTACCGTTTGTCCATTCATAATTTCCGGTCTGGCTTCCTTTTCCGTTGTTTGCATTAACAGCATACATATAAACCGTGCCATTGGAGTAATTTGAGGTAAATTTCAATGTTGCCTTGCTGCCGCTTCCAAGACCAATCAATTCTAATTCTACCATAGCTTGTCTTGTCAGTGATGTTCCTGTAGTGCATCCCCTTCCATCTTTTGTCAATACAATTTCAGGGAAAATTTTAATTGTTCTTCCTTCTACAGTCGTACTAACTTTCATTTCTTCTGCATCTGCGTTTATTGTGGTATATTGGCCATTTTCTGGGTTTGGATCCATAGAAGCAATTTCGACCGTCGGTTTCACAGAATAGATTGCAACGTTCGGCATATTTGCCGGAGCTGTTTCTCCGGAGAATGTGAATGTCTTTGTGCTGAAACGAACCGCTATCGATTCCGCAGTATAAGTACCCGCATAAGGACGGCTTACTTCTCCGCTGACATAACAGCCTTCTCCCTCATTCCATGTGAAAGAAAGCGTGAAATCGTCGTCTGTGATATCGCCGGCGTTGTTTATGGTGTATCCGCCGTAGCTTTCACTGTCATCATGGTAACTGAAAGGAATTGTAACAGCGTCGGCATTTTTAATAGGCACATTTTCAAAGTCCAGAACCTTGATTTTAAATCCGGAGATACTCTGGCTCTGCATAAATGCTCCGCTGATTTCTCCGCTTTCAATCGTTCCGTTTCCGTCACCGTCATTTGCACCTCTTACGATATTCTGACCCGCGGGAATAGAAACACTTACCGTTTCAACAACTTTCGTTGTGTAGTTTTTATCTTCAAGGTCAATAACATAAGGTCTGCTGGAACCTGCGGGAATATAGCTTCCGTCATCGCCGATACAGTTCGTTACAAGAATCTGGTCCATACGCCAGATGCCATCCTGAACCGAATCTTTCGGAAGCGCAAACATGAACTCGGTGTATTCAACAATTCCTTCCTCCGTTTCGGAAGAAACGCTGTTGGTATACGGAACCGTATATTCAAGGTTGGTTTTTGTGTTAACAAAAATCGCATTAACTTCCGCGCCGTTTGCATTTACAAGACGAATGCTCATCTTTGCGTCCCTGTCGGGAACAAACTGATAAGGACTGGTAACGTAAGGATCATTATAAAGCTTCGGCATATTGGAAGAGAAAATCGTGAAAACAGGCGAAGTTATTGCGGAAGTAATAACGTTAGTACCCATTTCAAGTCTTTCGAAGTTCCAGCGTCCTTCACCGAGTGTTGTAAGATTACCCGTATAATATCCAATGCTCGAATCCCATTCAAGTTCGGTATGCATGGTTCTTGCGGAACCTTCCATCTTATAGTAAAGGTCTATATCGGTCATTGCGGTCATCGCGTCGCCCGCGTTGTCCATAATACGAACCTGCATTCCAAGAAGTCTTTCGTTCGGTTTCATTTCATCAAGGTCGAACTTGAAAGAAGTGGGGCTTGTTGTATAAACCGCAACTTTAATACCAAGAGTGATGTCTGCGGTAAATCTCATTCCCTCTTCAAGTTCAACATGTCTTCCGTCAAGAACAACGTACTGCATTGTATAGTCGCCCGACGCGGCAAAAGTGCCGGAACCGCTCCAGATATGGGTTGTCGGGTCATACTTGAAGTTGATATTTACCATCGTTCCGTCCTCTTTGGTAAAACGTCCCTGGACGGATTTAGGCATTTTTTCCTCGCTGTCAGCAGCGAATTTAATTGTAAAGTCGGTCGTATAAGAGTTTTCCGTAGAAAGAACTTTTATATTTCTGTCCTCGTCTGCAGCTGCGCAGGTAAGGTTTTCAACTCTGAAACCGGTAATAACAACCTGCGGCGGAGAAGCAAGGTCATAATCGACGCCGTCAAGTTTAACGCTTCTCAAAATATATTTACCGGGAGAAGTAAATATGTAATCCGCTGTCCAATCGCCGTTTGCATTCTTTGTAAAAGTCATTTTCTCTTCACGGGAACCCTGGGTCGCGTTGATCTGGCGAAGGAAAAATGCAGTTACGTTTTTCGGCTGTTCTCCCATAACAGTAACTGTAACAGTGGATTTCATATCACCCACATGCGTGTCATAGTCGAAACTTGTGTTGTCAACAGTTGCCGTTACTGTTCTTTCTTTCTGTTCAAGTTCCTCATTGTCAATCGGAACCATATCGCCGCTTGAACCGAACTGGATATTAAGCTGTCCCTGAATATCTGCTGCCGCAAGAACTTCTTCGTTTGTAAGTTTGGTACCGTCAAGATAAACTATTGCGGTTATTCTTGTTGCCTGATTTTTTTCAAGCTTGGTAATACCGAAAATTTCATTTCCGGCATCATCGGTTCCAAGGCTTACACTTGCGCTCGGAGAAAGCACCAACGGTACAGTAACACGTCCGCTTTCCGCAAAAAACTTTGCAGTATCCATCTCCGCTTCGGCAAGAAGTTTACCGTCAGCGCCTACAAAAGCTACTTTGAAAGCGTTCAGAAGTTTAAGGGATTTTGCCTGGTCTTCCGGAGTATCCGCATAGTAAACATAACAGCTTCCTCCGCCCTGAGTTGTTGCATCGACTGAAAGCATGGAATCGTCCCAAACGCGGTTTTCTCCCTCAAATCCGATAACGGTTGTAATGGTATCCATCTTTTTGGTCGGTGTTTCTCCATCATTAAGAGTAAACTCCCTGTGACCGGTTGCATAATACCATTTTTCTGTTCCGTCCACTTCTTTCTTGTAAACATCTATCGGTACAATAACTTTTTCGGTTTCGTTTGTTTCCTCATTTGTCACAGTTTCTTCTCTTGTAACGGTATAGATTTCGACCGTATTTCCGTCTGCATCTTCGCCGGTTGCAACGACCTGTTCGCTGGTTGTAAGAACGTTGCCTTCAAGAACAAGGTAGCTGTTTGGGGTGTTTGTGCGTACCCAGAAGTCCACAGCCATTCCGTATGTATCCTGCGCAACGATTTCGCCTTCAAATTCACCTGCAAGGTCAATGGAATTTTCAAGATCAGTAAAGAAAAGGCTGGGCGGTGTAGCGGAAGTAGTAATATATGCATAAATGGTACCGTTCATAGACATACCATAGCGCGTACCTTTTGCTATAATTTTAAGACCATTTCCGCTGTTATATTCTTTACCAACCTCCATATAAACACCAACGCGGCGCTCGAAGTTGTAAATTACTCCGTTTGTAATAATTGCCGGAACTTTCTTCTTGTTGTTCAGTTCAAGAGCTTTTGACGCACCTATGGAACTGATAGGATCTCCGTTTACGGTACAGGTCGAAAGGTTTACAAGAGAACCTATAACCTGTTTAAGTGAACGTCCTCCTGCAACATTAGGATCTCCGAGCCATTTTACATTTCCTGCCCCGGATATTGCTTCAAGAACAGCTCTGTCGTTTTTAATGAGGTTGTAGTCATTTTTGAAAGTATTGAAATCTGTGATTTTAAGGCCGAGTCTGTTCAAAGATGCCTGGTCGTTGGCCATCATAGTCTCTACCGTAAATTCAGTATATTGATCCGTGTGTCCGCCATTCAGCAAATAAAGCTGAAGATTCAGCATTTTTACAAGAGCCTGTGCTTCAAGTTCAAAAACATCCTCAAAAGCATTATACATCTTGACAAGGTTTCCAAGGTGGGTTGTATCTATGCTCTGGTTGTTATATTCATCACCTGAATCCGGGTTCATTCTGTCCGTCATGAATACGCCCATGATATACGAAAGAGATTCCATATATCCCTGGTTTTTGGTGAGCTCGATATATTTGTCACCCGCAGCAGCATTGGCAGATTCTGCGTCGCCCTTAAGCTGGTTTATAACGACCCATGCGCCTTCTGCGGTTACCTTTGTGGAAGAAATCGCCCTTACGCCAACGCCGGAACTGAGACCGAAATAACCCGGACGGGGATCTTGCGGCGGAACCCATGACGTATATGCAAAGTCACTGCTCAGTTTTTCAATACGACCGTCAGTAGTGTAAAGAGCGCCGTACAAAGGGCTTCCCAGGAGGTCGGACCTGTTGAGCTGTGCCGGTCTCAAAACAAGGTTTTCCAAACCGTATGCAGCATCGTTCAGGTTGATAAGGTTACCCCATGTGTTATTCGCATTAACAATGGTTTGATTCTCCGCTGCCGCCGAATCTCCGATCTGCGATTCTCCGGGCGGAAGCAATCCGTTTCCTGTTGCCAATGCAATTTCCAGGTTACCGTTTGCCGCAACGGTCGTGCTGATTTCCGAAACTTCCGGCGCATACGAAATCGTAAGCCAGGCAAAAGATGCGGAAGTAAGCATAATAACAGAAAGCGCAAGCAGCATTGCCACCGCCGTAACTTTCTCCCTTATTCCGGGTAATGCCTTTTGATATGCCTCAATTCGTCTCTGTGTTTCTGTCAACTTCAAGGCACCTCCTAACTTTCAAAGGTTGAATATATGTCGGAAAGATAATTTATAAAAAAGGTGGTTCGTTCGTTATAAAAACAAATCCCTTCAAATTCCCAACGAATAATCATTTCGTAAGTTCCCGCCGCGGGAACAAATTTCCCCGGCTTTAAAATACGAACGCAGGAACCTTCCTCTTCGTTAACGGTGTAAGTTCCTTTGTCAAAATCCTCTCCCGTATCGTAAAAAACAGGTTTCCCATCAATAAACTCGGAAAGAATCATCACGTCACAGCTGTAAGTTATTCCGTTGCTGATCCATTCTTTCATAAACTCGGTTTCAATCCAATCGCCTTGAGAAAGAATACAGGGTTTACCGCTTTCCTCCGCGTCAACAAGCTGCTCGACAGAAGAAGCAATTTTCATTTTTCCGCTTTCAAAATCAACGGGAGTTGATGAAACGCTATAATTTGTCGTTGCTCCCGATGTTGATGTTGTTTCAATCGCAATAACAAGTTCTTTTGCGGTATCAATTTCCGCTTTTTCAAAATCAAGCAAAAGCGCATATCCGGATTCAAGCACGTAAAATTCCGAAACCGGGAATTCTGCATCCGCCCCTTCGGAAACCATATAGTAACTTTCTCCGTTATCAAGACTTATTTTTGTTCCCGCCGGAAGATTTTTAAAGCTTCCTTCTTCGCTGATTCCGATTTTAACTGTTCGGATTCCGCCCGGAAGATTCATCGCAACCGGAAGTTTTCCATCCGAATCAAAATACGGAATTGTTTTTATCTCCGCATTTGTTCCTGCGTTAACGGTGGGTGCGCTTCCTTCGGTGTTTCCGGAAGAATTTTCCGAACCGCCGTTTTCCGGTTCTTCAGCCGGAGGAGTTTCCATATTTCCGCCTTCCGGAGGAATATCGGTTGTTCCGGATTCTCCGGAAACTTCACCGGAAACGGTTGCTTCCGAAAAAACAACTTTAAATTTGCCGGAAAGTTCTTCTCCTACCGCAACTTCAACTGTTGTCGTAATTTCGCCGTGTTCGCCGGAAGGAGGAATTATTTTCATTTCAACCGCCGTTTCGGTTTCGTTTCCGATTTCGATTTCTTCCCCGGAAACAAGAACTTTTTCTCCGGTTATGAATTCCACCTCAACATCCTCGGTTCCTGTTCCCTCGGATTTAATATTCCAGCTTATTTTTTCTTTCGTTCCCGCTCCGGAAGATTTAAGGGGAATCGAAAAAGTTTTTCCTTCTTCGGCTTTTCCAAGATAAACCGTAACCGGCGTTTCGCCGTTTTTAAAAAGAACTTCGCTTTCAATTTCCGGTTCCGGAATTTCAAGAACCGTACTGCAAAAAATCCTGTTGTTATATCTTGCCTGGGTCTCCCCGACAGAAATTCCGAGAGTCCCGGCAAAAAGAGCTGCCGAAAGGAGAACGCATGCTTTTATTCTGTTGTTTTTCAAAAAAACGCACTCTCCTTTCCGTTTTTTTAATCAGTTTTATTGAATAACTTCCGCCACAACATGCGGCTGAAGAAGGCTTGTTTCATTTAATCCGCTTGTATCAAAAGATATCATGAACGTAAAATAAGAAAATTTTCCGCCCTTTAAAATATAAGAAAATTCCTCTTCGTTTTCCGTAAAGCTGAACAGAACTCCCGTTCCGTAAGATTTATCAAAAGTTGAATCGTCCTTAATTTCCGATGCTGTACCCAAAATATTTTTTTGAGAACTTCCTTCCGGAAAACTCAATGTAACATTCTTATCCTTAAATTCCGGTCCTGCCGCAAGCTGGATATTTATTTTCTGGTCTTTCGAAAAAAAATCCGTTCCGGAAGTTCCGTTTGCAACAGTAAGGGTAATCGTCGCCATATCCCCAGAAATTTTCCATTTGATATCCCCGCTGTCCGTAAATGGAACAAATTTCTCTTCATTAAAACTTCCGAAGCAAATATGTTCCGGTTCCCGGACTTCAAATATAATTTTATTTTCAAATCCCTCGCGGTATCTCGCAAAAGCGGGAGATACGGAAATCACAAAAAACGCAATGCAAAGAAGAAGCGCCAAAGCGGCAAAATGCCAGACGAAACTTCTGTTTTTTTTCTGTTCCAAAACCGGCGCTCCCCCTTTCAAAAAATTTAAAAATATTTATTCGGTTTCTTCCTGCGCGGATGCAGAAACGCTTACAGTTTTTTTGTCGCTGCTCAAAACGGAACCGTCCGCAACCCAGTTTTCCAAAACTTCCGAACTGAAAATTCCGCTTATGATTTCAACTGTTACGTTCGGTGCATCTTCTTCATAAACACGAAGAGCCATGCTCCTGGGATCACTTGCTTTAAGTTCGGATTCCCCTTTTATGATAAGGCTGATTGGATGTCCGTAGTTTGCTTCAATATAAACCGCGTCGCCCGTATCTTTCGAACCGCTTACCGCATATCCGGGGTCTCCATAAGGACCTTTTCCGTAAATATGCGAATCGATAATTTCGACAACACCTGCTTTAAGGGCAATTCCCGTGCGGGCTGTAATCGTACTGTTATAAATAACGGTTTCGCCGTCTTTCTGCGGCTGATAAATACCAACGCTATACTCTCCGATAGATTCAAGAGTGCTTCCTATAATCCGGATATCGGTTCCCCTGCTGTCCGGGTTTCCGCCTCCGCAGATTACAAATCCCTCTGCTTTAAGTTCGGATTTTTCAATAATAAGCTGGGTTTTCTGTTCCGAAGCTTCTCCATTTCCAAGGATGTAAACTCCGCAGGTTCCGGCGTCTGTTTTGCAGTTATAAAGACGAATCACAGAATCCGTTTTATTTCCTGCGGCATTATCGGTTACACGAAGTCCGTAATCAAAACCGTTGATTTCAACTCCGCTGAGTGTGACTTCCGCACCGGAAGCAAGAATTCCTCTTCCCGTTTTTTTTGCGGAATATTCATTCTCAACCTTGCCGTTGAGCATAAGAAGAGAACTTCCCTCCGGAACTTCAATCGCATTTCCCTTGGCTTCAATTCCGGAAAAACTGATTGATTTTCCGTTAAGATCTATTTCAACATTCGCGTTTTCCGGAATTACGAGAGATTCCGTTAAAGCAACGTCGTTTGCAAGTTTAATAACTTTTCCGCTGTTTCCGGAAATAATATCAGTATTAAGCGTTGTCACCTCAACGCTTTCCGCTTCTGTTCTGTTCTGAACAGAAACATTTACTGTCGCCGGAAACCGCAATGCTTCGAGTTCATCCTGCGTCATTTCACTTTTATTTCCCGCCATTTTCCCGAGAACGGTATCAAACACAGTTGCGTCCTCAATTTCCTGATAATCGCAAAGATATGCGTAAATTCCTTCCGCAACTTTGTAATATGTTCCGTCGGCAGTCTCAACAGTGTCAGTCGCAGTTTCTCCTGCTTCGGGAATAACAATTATTTCACCGGCATAACCGTCGTTTTTGGAAAATTCCTCAAGAAAAACTTCCGTCGGAACTCCATCAATGGTTTCAATAACTTTTTTAGGAATTGTTATTTCCTCTCCGTCCGCTTCAACAACTGTCGCAACTTCGGTGAAAGTCACACTGTCAAAATCATATTCAATCGGACGAAGATATTCCTGCACAATAAATGTTCCGTTTCCGTCATCATTCGCTCTTACGTAATATCCGAGAACGTCATAAACCCATTGCCATTTAAGTTCCGGAACGTTCGAAAAATCTTCAGAAATTCTGATGGAACCTTCGCTGAAAACGGTATAAGTATAATCTTCTGTGTTATTTATATAGAATCTGTCAACCTGCTCGCCGTTTTTGATTCCCGGTTTGTCAACATAGAAGAAAAATCTTTTCTTCATGGCATCTGTGTCCGCCGTCGATTCCTGTCCGCTTATTCCAATGGAATTCAGCATAGCTTCTTTAGAAACGCCGATACTTACGTCAAGAATTTCTCCTGCTGTTCCGTCCATCGAAAGTCCGATAATTCCGCTGTCACCGGGGCCTGCAAGAATCGGTCCCTGTTCCACCGTGATTTCTCCGTCAAATCCCCAGGATTCAACCTCAAAAACAAGTCCGCTTGTGTGAACAATGTTCGTGTACCATGCCGAAGTCATCGCAAAAAGAATTACAATGGTAAGAACAATTGTAAGAAAAGCAAGGGCAGCCTTCATCAGGATATTTTTCTGCGCCTTAATAAGTTCCGGCGAAACGGAACTTTCCGCAGAATTATTATTCAGTTTCAGAATCTTCGGAATCTTCTCCGGATCCCAATTGAACTTCTTCAACATGCGTCAGCTCCTCAATAAGTTCTGCTTTAATTCGTTCGTACATCTCGTTGTATTCTTCTTCGGAAACAACCGGTTCTGTTTCTTCCGAAACCGTTTCGTTTTTGAGTTTTTCCATTTCAAGAATGGCGTTCAGCTCCTGCTGAATGCTTCCGACGCTGCTTTTAAGTATAAAAGCGGCAAGAAGAATGCTCGGAAGGGCAATACAGCCCAAAAATCCGATTTTGCTTGTGAACAATGATAATAAGTCAGCCAAAATATTGTCATCTCCCGAATGCCAGACAACTTTTCCCACAAAATTGCTGCTGTCAACGTAAAAAACGTCCGAAGCAAGGTTTGCGTCGCCCTTTGTTTCCAAAAGAACTCCGCCCGCCGTTTCCATTATTTCAACAACTCTGTGAGTAACAATTTTCCCCCAGATTTCCTGGACCTGTGTCCTGAAACAAATTATATCGTCAACCATAACGGTTTCAATATCAACTTCTCTTGTAATAAGCAAGGTTCCTATCGGCATTGTCGGTTCCATACTTCCGGTAACAATCCGGAACATCATGAACCCGCCTATGTTTACATATCCGTTGCTTAAAACCTGTATAACTGCATAAAGACAAAACACCACAGCCACCACAAGAAGCACCGTAACAAGGGTGCTTATCCAATGGTGAAGACGGTAATCGCCTTTTTCAAACTTATTTTCATTCATAATATCTATTCTTTTGTTCCGCCGGCAAGTTCGATGTTCACCGCAAATCTTGCGGAATTTGCGCTTGCGGGGCAGTCTATATCCTGTCCTTCAAGCCAGATGAACATACGGATTCTTTGGGGAACGTTCTGTTCCAATTCAATAATAACAACGTCTTCCGTTGCGCCGGATTGTCCCAATCCGGAAATATCCGCGGCACCGTTTGCCGCATTTACGGCAGCTTCAAGTGTCGATGTTTTTGTTATAAAATCGCCTTTTTTAACGTAAGTCGAAAACTGCCCGCCAAGATATCTTCCGTAAAAAAGCGCAGAAAGTTCCGCCGGAGTTTTGTCCGTCCAATCTTTGCCATATTGAATAACCGCGGCATTGAATTTCTGTCCGATAAGTCCGCTTTCTTCCCAATCGCTTTTAAGCTGAACCGTAAGATGGTCCCAGATATCCGTGTTTTCTTTGATTGCACCGTTTTCAAGCATCAAAGGTTTTGTCTGAACATAGCTTCCGTCAAGTTCTTCGTCAAGGGGGTGGAAATCCCCGTTAGGCTCATAAATGGTGAACTTTTCGGAATCAATTTCAAAACTTCCGCTGTCTGGTTCCCTGTAAAATCCCCGAAGAGATTTAAAACGGTCATCATTGTAAACGCTGTTTACATAAGCCTGCATTTCTTCTTCAAGCAAAATAGGATTTGCAAGAAAGCCGATTCTTACGGAAGCTGCGGCGCTTTTTCCGTCTTCCTGATGAAGAGTTCCTGTCGTAATCTCTCCTTCGGTTTCAATTTTCGGTTCCGGAAGGTCTATTACAAAGCTTCCGCCGTCGGAAGTTCCATCGCCGGTGGAAATTCTTAAATCGTAATTTCCGCTTGGGGAAACGACCCAGAAATCAAGATAAATATAGTTTCCTTCGCCGACTTTTTTGTTCGGAATCTGTCCGCCGTTTTCGTCTTCAACGTATTTCGGAAGATTGGCGTTTTCATAAAACATATCAACTTTGTTACCGGAAACAAACCATTCCCTTCCGTTGGAAGTTGAAACCGGGGTAAGTCCCGCAACTTCGGAAAGATATCCGTAGGATTCTTCCATTCCGTATCCGCTGAAATTCATCTTGTCGGAAAAATTCCCGGGAAGGTTATATGTTTTTCCGTTATATTCGTGTTCCATATTCGGCGCAATAAGAATCGTGTTGCCGCCGCCGATTATAACCTGAATTCCCGTTGCGGCGGGGTTTGATGAAAGGACCATCCATGCGTAGGAAGACATTATGAGCACGGAAACGGAAAGGGTGAGCGCAAGGGCCATTGCGATGAGTTTAATATGAATTTTATTCAAGGCAATTCCCCCTTCCGTAACGGTTTTATCTGATGCTCATGCGGTTTTTGGCAATATGCTCAAAAACTCATCTTCTTGCTGCCCTTGCGGCAAGGCGGCGCTGGCGTTCAATTTCAAGCCGTTCTTTTTCCGCAAGATACTTTCTGTTTTCCGCTTCGCGCAAAGCAATTCGCTTCGGAAGGGAATCCATGAAAACAACAACTTCTTCGAGGTAAGGTTTTGTAAGTTCGGTGTCTTTTTCGTCCTGCTCGCGCTTCTGCTCTTTTTCAAGGCGAAGTTTTTCTCTTTCCTCTCTTTCCTTGATTTCAGCGTCGATTTTAACCTGTTCCGCTTCTTCAAGGATTCTTGCCGCTTCAAGGAATTCTTCTTTATCCCTGATTCTTTTCGCTTCGGCGGTTTCCCTTGCCTCTTTGCGGTTTTCAAGGTTTGCGGCAAATTTATCGAATTCATTTTTAAAGATTTCGGTTCTGCGCTCTTCCTCCGCCTGTTTTTCAACAAGAATCTTCTGGCTGCGCTGTTCCTCTTCCTCTTTTTCTCTGCGGAGTTTTTCTTCGGCCTCGAGTTTGCGCTGTTTTTCTTCTTCGATCTTTCTCTGCGCTTCCTCAAATGCCTTCATTTCCTCAAGACGGCGGGCAATGGCTTCTTCCCTTGCCTCAAGCCGCTCCGGAAGTTTTTCTATGAAGAAAGTAAGTTCCTCCTGGAAAATCTTGCTTCTGCGTCTGTCCTCCGCTTCTCTTTCCATCTGCTCGATCCAAAGACGCTGTTTTTCGGCCTCTTCTTCCTTGCGGATTCTTTCGCTTTCCGCTTCCGCTTCAAGACGAAGTCTTTCCTCTTCTTCGCGTTTACGCTGTTCCTGTTCTTCAACAAGTCTTCTGCGTTCCGCTTCCTCTTCAAGCATAAGCTGTTCTTTGGTGAGTTCTTCTATAAGGACCTTGCGGATCTCAATATCCGGAAGGTCGTAATCTTCCGTAAATTCCTCAATAATTTCTTTGATGAATTTCGGTTTAAGAGTGCGTTTTCTTTCTTTTGTGGGCGCGGGGATTCTGCGTTCCCTCTCGTCCTCAAGATATCCTTTAAGGATAAGATAGTTGAAAAGAATATTGTGATAAATATCCCTTTCCATGGTTTCGTTTATCTCAGGGTTCTGTTCAACAACGCGGATCGTGTAACCGATATCGTCATAGCTTCGGAGATATTCAAGAAGCGCCATAACTTTTCTGTAATAAGGGTTCTTTTTAAGAACGTTTGTCTTTGTAAGAGTACCCTTTACCCTCGGAAGTCTTTCCATCTGCTGGGCAAACTGGCTGTTCATAAGAATACTAAGAACCCTGTACATCTTGGAAATTCTTCCGAAAACGTCGGCGTTCTTGTCGTCGGTTTCAATGGCGCCGTCAATTTCCCTGATATGCATGAACATATCAAGATGCACCATCTCCGTCGAAGTTTCCATTGTGGAATCAACTTTGAGTTTTGCGCCGAACTCGTCGCTCATCGCAGAAAAGAGAGCATCGTGACGGATTTTTACAAACTCAAAGGCAGTTTCAAGGGCGGTGAAAACAAGGCGGTTTTCATAAAGACCGATCGTATCCTCGCGGTATTTCTGCATAAGTTTGCTCGGGCGGACCTCGCCGGTTTCAAAATCGTATTTTTCAACAAGGCTTGCGTGCTGGGCAAGGTGGCGTACAACGTCCGAACCTGCCTTTTTCGCATTTGCAACGTTGACAATAAGCTCGTCTTCACGGATTATGTTTCTGGGGCTTGAAATAATGTTCTGAATTGCCGGCAAAGTGTCCTCAATTGCATCGACCCAGTTAAGGTCAACGGTTTTTTCCATTCTCCTGTTGGAAAACTGGAACTGATTTTCCGCTCTTGAAACCGAGTCCATGAAAAATTCGTAAAATTCCGTGCTTCCAAGAGCTCTTATGACACTTTTAGTGTATTTTTCGTAAAGAGGATCAATAATTGAATCCTTCTTTTTTGCTCCGGTTTTTCCGGAATTCTTTTTCGTGGATGCAGCCATAAGCGGCTCCTTTCATAAAGAATATTATCAGTTGTTCTTTTTAAGCTGTTCAATATATTCCTTGCAGATTTTCATCTGGTTTTTGCCGAAAACCTTGTCAAGGTATGCGCTGAACTTTGTAAGTTCATCCTTCATGAAACCAAGGCTGAGGGATTCAAACTTACGGAGAACTTTTTTTGCAACAATAAAGTCGATTGCCTGAATTTCCGTACCGCCGCAGCCGATGAAGCAGGGAACAAAGTCGCCTATCTGTTTCATGATTCGGTTACCGAATGCAAGACGGAAGTTCTTTATAAGATATGTATTAACAAGTTCAAGCTTATCCATAATTTCCTGGGAAACAGGATGCGCAGCCTTCGCTTCGTCGAAAAGTTCGTTGAGGTGGTCGGTGGAAATATAAACCGGATCGGTTATCTCACATTCAAAGGGATCAGCCCTGCTGTCAAGGTCTATCGGGATTGCACGGTCGTAAACTTTATCCGCGACGGCGAAAGTCGAGTCGTCGTTGTTGATGGTGCCGACGATCCAGACGTTGTTGGTGATCTGGATCTTACCGCCTTCGATAAGGCAGGGGTCGTTGTCCCATACAGCTGTTACAACGTCAACTTTCCATTCTTCCTGAAGGGGCATTTCGAGAATTGAAAGCATTTCCGCAAAATAATACTCAACACGGGCGATGTTCATCTCGTCAAGGATTACAATATGCGGGTCGCGGTAATAGTTGCATTCATAAATTGCCTGAAGGAATTCCGTTTCGGCATAGCGTTTTGTAAATTCGTTGAAATAACCGTAAAGCTCGGTACGTTCACGCCAGGAAGGCTGGACGGAAACAACGGTTGTATCTTTCTGAACAAATTTACCGAACGCATAAGGGAGCGAGGTTTTACCGGTACCGGAAATACCCTGGAGAATTATGATTCTCGAAGTTCCCATCGAAGCAAGGAAGTATCTCATCATGTCGAGATCGTAATAAAGTTTAAGCTGGGAAGCGGCGAATTTTCTGAATCTTTCGCAAATTTCCTCAAGAGTGATCTCGTTGTCGTATTCAGGTTTTATATATTCGGTTTTGTAATAGTTATCAACGCTGGTAAGACGGAAGAAACGGCTGTCCGAAGGATCGACGCAAGGAGAATCGAAGGTGTTTCTGTTGGAAGAAACAGCAAATTCTTCCCCTTCTTCCCCGTTTTCTTCGGTTTTTTCTTCCTCTTCCGGAGGAATTTCCGGGTTACCCATGGTCATTGCAAGGATCTTATCCTTTTCATAGTTTGAACGCATAAGATCCCTTTGAAGGGTGCGGACCTGGCCGGCCATTCTTTCATATTCTTTCTTCGAAATTCCGCCGAAGAAAATGTTGCGGATAAGTTTTCCGATGAAATAGATAATAAGACAGCAAAGGGCGATTATCATTATGTTTGCAATAAGCAGCATCACCCAGTCGGTGGTGCTGAAATCGGCGCTGTGCTCCTTGATTATGTTCATTCTCATCGGGAAGTTGAACAGATAGTTGATGAAGTTGAAAATTGCGCTCAATATTTCAACAAAGGCATCAAAAACCTGCCCGATATCCTCTTTGAAATAGTTAAAGAAATTGTTCATGCTTTACACCTATTTTCCCGGAGGAAAATCAGACTTCGGCTGTTTCCTCCGCTTTTTCTTCTTCTGCGGTTTCTTCTGCGGGTTCTTCCGGAACTTCTTCGGCAACAACCTCTTCCTGAACAGCTTCAGGAGAGGGTTCTTCCGCCGGTGCCGCGGCCGCAGCAGCCTGCGCCGCCATGGAAGCCATAATTTCCGCTTTCAGTCTTTCGCGAAGTTCAGCTTCAATTTTCGCCCTTGCGGCGGCCTGTTCTTCGCTCTGTCGTTTCTGTTCCGCATCGATAAGGTCTTCGGTTCTTCCGCGTTCCTGTTCGAATTTGATTCTGTTCTTGACGTTCTGATATTCAAAGAGAACTCTGAAGAACTGAACAAGATGGAAAAGGAAGAAAAGGAAAACCGGAATTACAATTACAATAAGGAAGCCGGTGCTTGTCTGGAGATAGTCAAAAACTTTGCCGACTCCGGGAACACGGAAGGAATATTTACCCACAACTTCGGATTCATGAACCGTAAGAGGGTCGGCAGAAGTGTTGTTATCACCTTTGGTGGAGAAGATAAGATAGCCGCCGCCGTCATAGATTTCGTAAACTCTATGGGTGTTGAGAACACGCTCGCCGTTGATTACGGTCCAATAGGTGATGATATCATCTCTGCGAAGTTCGCCGGGGTCTTTAACGCCGGTGTCGAAAATAAGGTCGCCGGGCAAAAGGGTCGGGTACATAGATTCGGTCTGAATCGAGAAGATTCGGATACCGAAAATGTTCGGAACGCCGTTGCCGGAAGTTGAAACATAGGATGCATAGGTGCAAACTGCCGCAAGCGCAATGGCAATTACAAGAACAACGTTAACGACTGTGTTCAGAATTTTTTTGCCTTTGCTTTCTTCTTCGACGACAATTTCTCCTTCGCCTTCCTGTGCAATAGGTGCCGCGATCTTTTCTTTCTCGTTTTTCATTTGTGGGTCGCTCCCTTCTTTTTAAAAAACATTATATATAAAAGCAATACCTGCAATTGCAATTACTGCATTTTATTCATTATCTTCAATTGGTACAAAACCTGTCTGGGTTTCGTTCTTTCCTGCAAACTGAATGTTCGCCTGAATCTGTGCTTCGCTTCCCCGGTTGATGCATTCGGAATCCTGTCCTTCAAGCCAGAGATAAAGGTCGATCTGCACAATCTGCGCCGCCTTTATCTTGAAAAGCGTTTTTTCCTCAACAAATTCCCCGAGGGTATGGATTACAACTCCGTTTTCAATGGGGTCCGCTTCGGTCCATGTTGTCGCGGTCTGCAAAATCAGATGTTCGACGTCAACAAGGTTTTCCGTTCCGTCCATGCTTGGAGTCGGAATATATTCTTCCCGAAGTCCCCCGTAACCGATATCGCAGTTCGGTTCGTAAATCATGAAAACCGGTTCCTCGTCCTCAATCGGAACATATTCCCCTTCTTCGTTCGGTTCAAGGGTCGTTATGAGGAAACCTACACGAATTGCGTTTTCCGCACCCTGGCCGGAGTTTTCATGCCCGAAACCGACGAGTTCCTGCATAATGTTTCCGTCCTCATCCTCTTTTTCCTCATAATATCCCGGATTCCATACCGGAATTCCCCTGACATAGGTTCCGGAACCGTCAACCCCTTCGTTGACTTCAACCGCCGGCGAAAGAGAAATTTCCGCGTTCTGTCCGCATCGCATGAAGAACGTCGCCTTTATGTAATATCCTTCAAAGTTCTGCTTGTTCGCGTTCCGGTCGTCCGAAAGCTGTAACCAATCCGGAAAAGCAAGAAGCCTTCCGTCAATTCCGTATGCCGCCGCATAGAAACATTGGTTTTCATTAGACCAGGTTACCGGACGCAGAACAGGGTTGTCCTTTTCCGGGTTAAGTTCCGTCGTTGCGTTAACCGCTTCCCAAAAATCAAGCTGCAAAAGCCATTCTTCTTTATCCACCGACATTTCAAGTCCCGGTTGGCTCGTAATATATACGTTCATGTTGGAAACTTTCGGCGTCCGGCTTATGCTGAACCATGTATAGGATGCCGTAACAAGAAACGAAAGGAGAATCAAAAGCATATAGGAATATATAATCGTTCGCTTTCGCTGCTTGTTTAATTTATGGTGTTTATGTTTTCCCAAAAGCATTTCTCCTTTCTTCAAAAATTCTTCAACAAGTTGAAGGTTCCCTTTTGCGTTTTCCGTTTTTTAAAACCGCAAAAGGCAGCCGCCAACCAAGCTTTTCGGTTCATACCCGCTCCGGATTTCCGGAGCGGGTATGAACCTTTTGGGGTGTGCTTGAAAAAATTTGTCTTATGTAAGACTTAGCTTGAAAATCAGCCGTTTTCGCCGCCCTGCTCTTTGTTAGGATCGTCAGGATTGGTTGCGGTTCCGCCCTGGTTCATAAGGGGTGCATAGTTCATAGGAACAAGGTTTGCGGAAGAAGCGAACTGAAGGTTCATGGTACCGGTCATGGAAGTTGCTGCGGTTGCTGCAACGTCTGCGTTTTCGATGTTTTCACCGTCAAGATATACAAGAACGGAAACAGCTTTTGCGGTATTCTGGTTAAGACCAGTGATTACCTGCTGTTCACCAGTTCCGTTAAGAAGGTTTTCGCTTGCTTCGGTCTTGGTGTAATAAGTATCTGCGGGTGCAGTTGCAGGAAGAGTTACGGTTGCTTTTACATAAGAACCGTCTCCGTTTTTGGTGTAATAATCGGTGCCTTCAACCAATGCGGTATCTGCCGGAACAAGATTATAGCTTTCTGCAGTGGTCTCATAGATATAGAGTTTTGCAGTGATAGTGTTACCGCCGGTTACGGTATATTTGCCTTGCTCCATATCAAGTTTTGCGTAAGCATAAACGTTGTTGTTGGTCGGGTCGAAGAATACAACGCGGATTGCTTCCATAAGACCTGCAAGCTGTTCTGCGGTGAAGTCGGGGGTGGTGGAAGTGAAGGTCATGGTGGAACCGTGGCCAAGAGTTTCCTCGCTTCCGTTTTCATCATAAATGCGGTTTACTGCTTCGGTCTGGAGAAGAAGGTTGGATTCTGCTGCGTTGGTACGGAAAGCAAGGTCGATTACATATCCGTAATATTCGGTGATAGGCATATCGGAACCTGCGCCGCCGCCGGAAGGAGCATCAAACTTGCCGTCGCCGCTGCCGAACTGGCTGCCCATACGGGAAAGATAGCTGGGGGTAATAGTGGAAGCGGTTGCCATATTTGCGGACAAACCTTCGAATTCAAGGTTTCCGTAAACAAGGTTCATGGTGATGGCTGCTTTGTAATCGCCGCAATGGTCTGCGATATCGGCATAAACGCCGCCGCCGGTTGCCATTGTTACAGTAACGCCTTTACCGCCGGAAACATCTTTCATAAGCTGGTTGACGCTTGCGTCGTCTGTAACTTTGGAAACTTCAATTCCGTTAACTTTCATTGCGCTGGTTTCTGCAAGAATGTGAAGAACGTCGCCGATGCCATATTTACCGGTTTCCTTGGTGCTCCAAGGATAACCAGCGGAATCATCGCCAGCAAGGTTGCTGAGCATATTGCTTGCGGAAGTAACGTTGGTTTTGGTTGTTGCAAGAGCATTAATAGGAGTTTTTACTGCATCCGGAACAGTAAGGGTAACGGTATTTCCGGCGCCGAGATCAACAGTGGTGCTGCCTGCGATGGTGTAAATATCGTTTGCTTCGATCCATGCCTGAACAAGAGTGAACTGTTCATCGTTGATTTCGGAGTTTGCGTTGGAAGCGACCCATGCAAGAACATAGTTCTTATATGCGCTTTCGATGTATTCGATAATACCGTCAACGCCTTCTGCTGTACCGGTAAGGCTTGTTACAATATTTCCAAGGGAAGTAACTTCCCCTGCAGTATGAAGTGCAGCATCATTAGTTGCATGAGTTACCGCAATGTTTGCAAGGGTGGAACCGTTAAGGTTAAGAGAAGAACTTGCAAGGGATTTTGCTGTGGACATTGCAGTGTTTGCCGCAGAAATTGCGTTGCGGTATGCAAGCTGACGGGGAGTCATTGCGGAGGAAACACCAACTGCACGAACGCCCCATGCGTCGGAGTCCTGGGGGAATCCGTTTGCTCCGTTGTTATAAATACCGGTTACGGTATTTGCGGCAAGGCCTGCAACACGGCCGTCGGAACCGTATTCGGGGGTTCTGAGCATAGATGCTGCAAGAGTTCCGCTCGTTACGTTAAGCGCGGCAGGATAAAGGGAAATTTTATCCAGACCGTAGAAGGTGTTGTTGCTTACGTCAACAAGGTTGCCCCAGGTTTTGTTTCTGAGGTCATCGGCAAGCCCGCTGTCGCCGGAACCGGAAGTGATTCCGAAGTTAGGGTCTTTTGCGCTGCCACCGGTGATAGCATCTGCAGGAAGCAATGCCATTTCAAGGTTACCGTTAGCGCCAACCTGAGTGGAGATACCGGTTACCTCGGGTGCAGTAGACAGGGTGAACCATGCATAGGTGGAAGATACCATCATGATGGAAGATACAAGAAGCATCGCAATTGCGGCCATAAGTTTGGTCTTAATATCCTGGCGACGCTTTGCATGAGATTTACTTACCATGTCTTTTTTCATTCCTTTCAAAAATAAATTTTTTCTTTTCGCCGCTGTTCTTTTCGTAAAATAAACATCTGCTTTAAAAAATCCGCTTTTTCATTACCCCAATTTGAAATTGCAAAAATTTTTGCGGCTTCTGCAATTTTTAAAAAAACAGCTTAAAAAGATTTTGCTGTGTTTAAACTCCCGCCGGAGTTCTATGAAATCCATTCCTTTGCTTTTGTCGACTTAAAGCAAAAGTGGAAAGCATATACAAACTTCAAGCCTTCCCAGAGGGGAAGGTGGATTTTTCGCGGTTTTCCGCGAAAAAGACGGATGAGGGATTTCAGTCAACCCGGAGGGTTTTCTTTTAAATCCCATCAAATTATAATTTAAGCGCCTTCCTCGCCGGAATTTTCTTCTTCTCCTTCTTCCTCTTCGGTGACTTCGTCAAGGAACTGGATTTTGAAGTTCATTCCGATGCTTCCGCCGATGAGTGCGTCGGTGCATTCCGGGTCGTCCCCTTCAAGCCAGATTACAACGGTGTATTTATGGATTCCGTTGGGGTTTTCCGGGTCGTAAGGAGCTTCCGGGTTGTGAAGGTTTATATCAAAAGGAAGAACGCCTTCCATAAGGCCGGTTGCAACAACCGTTTCGGAAACGTAATTCATCGGCTTTACTCTGTAATAGTCGAAATAATTTCCTTCCTTAATGATTTCATACTGTTCTTCCGGCAATTTTGAATGTTCGATAAGCGGTCCGTTTTCATAACCGCGGTCGGTGATATCCTGCGCCGGAAGCGCTTCAATTTCGCCGTCCTCGCCGACTTTTGCGAAGAACATCATTTTGTTGTCCTCAAAAACCATAACCCAGATCGCGTCGGAAACAAAATAATGTTTCTGTTCAAGGGTTTCCGGGTCTTCGACAACAACCTCGTCTTCCCTTGTGATATTTACCGACCAGGTATAGTCAATGGCTTCGGAAACGGTGCTTTCGTAACGGCAATAGAAGGTGTATGCGAAGAACGATTCGTCCGGATATCTTCCTTCGTAATCGTTTACGTCAAGGGGAATATCGCGTATCGAAATACAGGGAACGCCTTCGACCGAAGCCGCAACAAGGTTTGTTGTCGCGTTTTCAAAGGTGAAATCCTCGCTTAAACTGAAACCGGAATTGAGCATTTCGTCCGAAAGGCTTATTGTGAAACGGTCGACTTCCTTTTCAACTTCTTCCTGAACGATTCTTTCGACGATCTGTTCGATATATCGGTCAACAAATTCCTGAAGATATTCGATAACCGGAACCGAAACGGTGACCGCCGTTGTGATAACCGCCGTTGTTACAAGAACTTTAAGGACGGTGTTGTCGCGGATAAGCCAAAGGAAAAACGGCCATAAAAACCGGTTTCTGTCGAAATAAAGCCCCATATTGGTTGCGGTGACCTCAAAATCGATCCTCCGCATTCCCTGGGATTTCATTTCCTTCCAAAGAAGCTTGCGTCCTTTCTTGATTGCGGCAACCTGTTCCCTCGTGAGAACTTCCCTTGTCCTTTTTCGTTTGAAAATCGGACGAAGCTGGGAATGACCGACAGGGTTATCCGCCGCAATCATATAAGTTTCAAGCTTTTCCGGCTCTTTGTTCGCCTTGGGCCTGAATTTATTTAAATCCATCGGCTTATCTCTCCCTTATGAGGGAATCGCGGATAAGCTCGTCTTCGCTTACCATAATTCCGGTAACGGTTCCGCAAATTCCAAATGCGCCGCAGCTTTCAAGCCAACCGATGATGTCTCTGCTGTCTGCGCCGCCGCCGAAAAGAACAATTCCTTCTCTTCTGAAATCATCCATAAGGTTTGCGGTTTCCTGTTTCATATAAGTTTCCGGCGCAAAACGGACGTTATTGAAACCAAGCTCCCTGATTCTCTGAAGAGGAAGTTTTTCGCCGTGTTTTGCCGGGTCGTAATCGTCAAGCATAAGCGCGATTCCGTTGCGGAGATATCTTTCGATAAGGGTGGAAGCGCTTTTTCCTGCTCCTGCAACAAAATCCGCCGGAATCGTAAGAATAAGTTTTTCTTTCGGAATCGGCTGATCCTTGAAAAGCTGGTTGAAGTTCTGAAGCTGGCTGCTGAGCTGATAGAAGCTCGGAAGCATTCTCAGAACGATATGTTTAAGATCGAGTTCGCAGTTTTCGATTCGGAGAATCGCATCCGCTGCTTCGTAAAGGAAATAGCGGGAAATATCCTCGACCATCTTTTTGCGGACAAGCATTTCCTCAACTTCCGGAATTCCTTCGGTTTCGCCGGGTCTTCCAAGAACTCCGCCAAACCAGGGAACCGCTTCGTATGCGACAACGTTTCCTTCAACTCCGCTTACCATCGGTCTGTATTTAAGACCCATGGGGCGGTCCTTGCGTTTTTCAACAAGAGGAACGGTCTTCGGAAGAGCGGCGGTGTAGTGTATGTATTTATTGTAAATCGCTCTGCATTTGGAACGGGAAGCTTCAAGAACTTCAACAAGCGCCGGGTTCCAGGCGCTTCCGCTCTGGTCGATAAGAACCTGCATTGCTTCTGCAAAAGGATCTTCGGATTTTGTTTCGGAAGCAAGTCTGTCAAGTTCCTTCGCAATACCGACTATCTGTGCAATGGGGCTTATTGCGGTTGTTCCGCGTCCTGCCGGAAAACCTTTTCCGTCCCAGCGTTCCATATGCTGTTCGCAGCTTTCGCGGATCATAAGCATCGGAATATTCTTTGTCGGCTGTTCCGCAAATTCGTTTTTGCGTCTTCCGAAAAGGCTTCCTTTTTCCTGCAAAGTTGCCGCAAGAATTCGGCCGTCGGTGGTATATTTTTTATAAACCGCCTGTTCCTCTTCGCTGAATTTTTCGTTCCAGAACTGATATTCCGGAGGAACAAGCGCCTTGCCGAGCTGGTGGTACATACCGCATTTATAGGCAAGGTCGGCATATTTGCCTTTCATTCTTTCGGAACCTTCTTTTGTTTCTGTTCCGAATTTTCCTTCGCAGGCCTTTACATAAAGAGCCTGGGTATATGCCGCAACCCTTACGGACTGCTGGCGGATCGCCGGGGCAAGTCCGTGGAAGGCTTCCTCCCATGTCTGATATTCTGTTCGTTTCCAGCTGTTTTCAAAATCTGTCATATTAAGCAATCACCTCAGAAAAATCTTTCTTTTCCCCTTTGGATCAATCTTCGTCTTTGCCGGAAGTTTCTTCCGCTTCGTCTTCGGTTTCGACAGCGAAGTCCTCGATCTCATCACCGAAATCATCGTCGATGTCATATTTTATAAGCGGAATTTCGTCCGCGGTATTTTTCATCTTCGAGAATATGTAGTAAATCACCACAGCAAGTGCAGCGTTTATAACCGCGCTTATTGCGAAAAGAACCGGCCAGACTTTATGTCCCGGAATGTTGCAGAAATCGTCGGTGGGCGGAACCGTTACTTCAACTTCCTTGATGACGATTTCCGGTTCGCCGCTGATTACACCCAAGCCCTCAAGTTCAGCAAGAAGCGCTTCGATTTCCGCCGCCGCATTATCCGCCGCAGCCTGATCGCCGCTTAAAAGAAGAGATTTTGCTCTTTCAACCGCGGAATTGATTTTGTTCCAGATTTCATGAAACTCTGCGTTTTCTCCGGATTTGTTGTAAACCTGGTTTATTGCTTTTTCAAGTTTCGAATAATCAACTCTTGTAAGAGAAGCTATCGCGGTTTCAAGATCAAAAACCGCTTCATCGACTGTTTTCTGGTCAGTGCTTTCCTTGCTGCCGATTATCTTGACTCCTGCGTTGAGTGCCTTCTGCAGATTGCTCCAGCTTTCCTTCGTATAATCGTGCTCGTTCAGTCCGATCGCAACAGTTATCTGTTTTTCAAGGGCGGAAAAATTCACCCCTGAATTTCCGCTTCCGCCGATAAATGAACCTTCCTGTTTATTTTCTTCAAGCAGCATTCCTGTGCCTGCTTCCGGTTCATCCGCAAAAGCTTCGGTTGCACCGCAAAAAACAAAAACAAAAGCAACGAAAAGCATGAGTATTTTTTTCATAGCATTCCGGGTTCTGTTCATAAAATCTTTTCCTCCAAATTTTTCCATTTATTTATAGTTAAATTTATTTTTATAATAATAAAATATTGCACCCTTCATATTAAACCAAATCGAACATAAAATCAAGTGCATTTTCCGTAAAAAAGTTCTTATTTCCCTTTTTTGAATAAAAAATTGTTCGTTTTCGAAACTATCTATGTGAATTGTCTCATTCTTTCCGTACTTTTCCTGCCGCAAAAAAGTTTTGTGCAACTTTTGCGAAAACAACGTTTTCCCTCCTGAAATCCGTGCTCAAATTTTGAGCACGGTCTGTTTTTCGTCGTTTTCCTTGTGCTCAAGCAAATTCCCGACCCGCTTTTCAACAACTTTTCTCCCGATTTTTCCGTCGTCGAAGAACAGTTTTTCGTCTCTCCTTTTTCCGCTTCGCAGTATCCGCAACCTTCGTGCTCAATTTGAGCACGGGGATTTTTTATCAGCCGGTCTTTTCCCGATCTGTCCCGGGAATATTATGCTCATGAATCTCATATATTTTCCTGCGCTGTCTTTTATACATTTTTTAAAGATATTCCGCCGCGGGGAACAATTTGTTCGTCATGGAAAAACAAAGTCGGTTCCCATATTGTCAAAATACATATAAAAACCGCCCAATGTTTATATAAACTGATAAATCGGTGAATAAACCTTGATATTTTTAATATAAAGTGCTAATCTATGTTTACCGGCAGTGAACACTGCTAAATAATTTATTGGGAGGATTATCCATGAAAAAAATTCTTGCATTGGCCCTCGCCCTCGTAATGGTCTTAGGCCTTGCTGCCTGCGGCGGCAACACTTCTGAAGGCGGAGCCAAAATTTCCGTATTCTGGTATGATGAAGCTGATATCTATCTCAGCACCGTACGTTCTGCTCTTAACGAAGAGCTCGATGCACTCGGCGTTGAATATGACAACCAGTTTGCAGCAAACGACCAGGCAAAACAGCTTGACCAGGTAAAAACCGCTATCGCTGGCGGCTCCACCCTTCTCGTTGTAAACCTTGTTACTTCCGGTTCCGTTGATGCAGCAGAAGAAATTCTTGCAGCAGCAGGCGACATCCCCGTAATCTTCTTCAACCGTGCAATCGGTACCGACGGCGCTGATGTTACCGTTCTTGACGCACATGCAAACACTTGCTTCATCGGCACTGATGCTCCCGAAGCAGGTCACATGCAGGGCAAAATGATCGGCGATTACCTCGTAGAAAACTACGATGCAGTTGACTTCAACGGCGACGGCGTTATCTCCTACGCTCTTATGAAAGGTGACGAAGCAAACATCGAAGCTATCTACAGAACCCAGTACGGCGTAGAAGACGCTAACGCAGTTCTCGAAGCAGCAGGCAAACCCGCTCTTCAGTATTTCGATGCTTCCGCAGCAGAAAACGCACGTTACCAGGTAGACCTTGGCGGTCAGTGGTCCGCAGCAGCAGCAAAAGACTACATGGACACCAACTTCGTAACCTATAACGAAGGCGCAGGCAACATGATCGAACTCGTAATCTGCAACAACGACGGTATGGCAGAAGGCGTTGTAGCATCCCTCCAGGAAAGAGGTTACAACCTTCCCGGTGCACATCTTGTTCCCGTATTCGGCGTTGACGCAACCGACAGTGCAAAAGCACTTATCGCTGACGGCGCTATGACCGGTACTGTAAAACAGGATAACGTTGGTATGGCAGCAGCAATCCGCGCAACCGTTGAAGCAATCCTCGGCGGCAAAGCTCCCGTTGATGCTCTTGCATCCCTCAACGATGAACGTTTCACCATCGCTCCCGACAGCGCTGCAAAACTCTTCGTTGCATACGCACCTTATACCGGCTGATATTAATACATATCTTACTGGATTTTTCTGGCATCTGCCGCTTCTGCGGCAGATGCCTGTCTTACATTTCCCCGGCATTCTGCTTCGGCAGGGAACGGCAAGTGCCACTTCCGTTTTGTTAAAAATGAAAGCGGCAGTGTTGTTTGCCGTTCTCTGTCAAACTTTTTCAGTATGCTGTTTCTAATTTTTAAAAGAAAAGGAGGAAAGGCAGCTTATGGATCAGAATGTTATTCTGAAAATGACCGGCATTACAAAAACCTTCCCCGGCGTAAAAGCATTGGACGGCGTTAACTTTGAACTCAAAGCAGGAACCGTTCATGCTCTTATGGGAGAAAACGGTGCCGGTAAGTCCACCCTTATGAAATGCCTCTTCGGCATCTATGCCAAAGACGGCGGCCAGATTCTTCTTGACGGCAAGGAGATCAATTTCAAGAACAGTAAAGAAGCTCTTGAAAACGGCGTTGCAATGGTTCACCAGGAACTTAACCAGGCGCTTAAACGCAGCGTTATGGACAACATCTGGCTTGGCCGCTACCCGAAAATCGGCGGAATCATGGTCGATGAAAAGAAAATGTACAAAGACACAAAAGCTGTTTTTGACGAACTCGGAATCGACGTTGACCCCCACAGAATCATGAGCACCATGTCTGTTTCCCAAAGACAGATGGTTGAAATCGCAAAAGCGGTTTCCTATAATTCCAAAATAATCGTTTTCGACGAGCCGACCTCTTCCCTTACCGAACAGGAAGTTGAACATCTCTTCGAAATCATCAACATGCTCCGCGACAGAGGCGTAGGTATTATCTACATTTCCCATAAAATGGCGGAAATCAAACGCATTTCCGACTATATCACCGTAATGCGCGACGGCAAATGGATCGCCACCGACCATGCGGACAACCTTGAAATGGCCGATATCATCCGCCTGATGGTAGGACGTGAACTCACAAACCAGTTCCCGCCCAAAACCAACGTAGTCGGCGACGTTGTTCTTGAAGTCCAGAACGTCACCGGTATGTACAACCAGCTTCAGGACGTTTCCTTCAGCGCAAGAAAGGGCGAGATCCTCGGTCTTGCGGGACTCGAAAGCTCCGGCCGTACCGAAACCCTTGAAAGTATCTTCGGTATCCGTACCAGAAAGAGCGGAACAATTGCCCTTGACGGAAAACCCTGCTTCAACCGCAGCGCCCATGAATCCATCAAAAACGGATTTGCTCTTCTTACCGAAGAACGCCGCGCAACCGGTATTTTCGGTGTTCTTGATATCAAAAACAACACCGTTATCTCAAGCCTTAAACGTCACCTTCGTTTCGGAATCTGCTTAAGCGAAAAATCCCAGCGCGAAGATACCCAGTATTACATCGACGCCATGCGCACCAAGACTCCTTCCCAGGATACCAAGATCCGTTCTCTTTCCGGCGGTAACCAGCAGAAAGTTATCATCGGACGCTGGCTTCTCACCGATCCGGAAGTTCTTCTTCTTGATGAACCTACCCGCGGTATCGACGTAGGCGCAAAATATGAGATTTATCAGCTTATCATAGATCTGGCAAACAAAGGAAAAACCGTAATTGTTGTTTCTTCCGAAATGCCCGAGCTTCTCGGTATCTGTGACCGAATCGTCGTAATGTCCGGCGGACGCGTTGCCGGCGAAGTTGACGGTCAGAACACAACCCAGGAAGAAATCATGACCCTGGCTGCAAAATATGTTTAAGGAGGAGATAAAGCATGACTAATCCTATTGCTAATATTCAGCGTTCCGTTGCTGATTTCAAACAGATGGACAAAGCTGATAAAAAACGTTATATAACCGACCTTGTGCTTAACAACGCACTTTATATTCTTCTGTTTGTATTCGTAATTTACACCGCAATCCAGAAACCGAACTTCCTTTCCCTCGGTTCCTTCGCAAACCTTGTAATCCAGGTTGCAGCATATCTTCCGATGGCTCTCGGTATTGCAGGCTGTATCGTTCTTACCGGTACCGACCTTTCCGCAGGCCGTATCTCCGGTCTTACCGCAGCAGTTGCCGGCGTTTTCCTTCAGAAAACCGATTTCGTCAACAAAATGTTCGAAAATCTTCCTGAAGTAAACGGTTGGTGGATCGCCGCAACCCTTCTTACCGTTATGGCAATCGGTGCCGTAATCGGCCTTGTAAACGGTTTCTTTGTTGCAAAATTCAGCCTTCATCCTTTCATCGTAACCCTTTCCACCCAGCTCATTACCTACGGTATCATCCTCTGGTTCTTTGCTCTTAACGGAAACAACGGCCAGCCTATCTCCGGCCTTTCCGATGAATACAAAACTTTCGTAAACGGCGAAATGTTCCGCCTCGGAAACGTCGCTGTTCCGAGATACGTTCTCTATGCAATTTTCCTTATTGCAATCATGTGGTTCATCTGGAACAAAACCACTTTCGGTAAAAACATGTTCGCAGTAGGTTCCAACGCAGAAGCAGCAAAAGTTTCCGGCGTAAACGTTTTCTGGACCACTGTTCTTGTACATACCCTTGCAGGTGCTGCTTACGGTTACACCGGTTTCATCGAAGGCGCACGAAGCGGTTCCGTTGCTGCAAACTCCGGTCTTAACACCGAATGCGACGCTATCGCAGCCTGCGTAATCGGCGGCGTTTCTTTCGTCGGCGGTACCGGTAAAATCAGCGGCATCATCCTCGGCGTTGTAATCCTCCGTCTTATCTTCGTTGCTCTTACAATGCTCGGCGTTGACTCTTCCAGCCTTTATATCATCAAAGGTGCAATCATCCTCTGCGCCTGCGCACTCGATATGCGTAAATATCTCGTTAAGAAATAATGGAAGATCTGGACAATATCAAAACCCCGGAAGAGGAAGAAGTTCAGCAGAAAACCCCGCAGGAAGAACAGATTCCGAAATTCCGCGGCCTTTACAGATATGTCAACATAACTGTAAAACAGCTTGATATGATAATCGCCGCCTGCATTCTTGTAATAATTGTTGTTGTGGCGATAAATCTTCTTGATCCGGGCTTCACCGTAAGTTTCAATTCCCTTGGCGGAACGGACGTTGCTCCGATAGAGCATATGTACGGCGACCTCATCGACGAACCGGAACCCCCCACCAGAGAAGGTTACACCTTCACCGGATGGTACAGGGATAATGCCTGTTACGTCCTTTGGGATATGGAAACAGATACGGTTGAAACGGATACAACCCTTTATGCCGGCTGGGAAAAAATCGAATAACAAAAAATCCCCGATGCAGACGCACCGGGGATTTTTATTTTTATGCTTTGTTTAAAATTTCAAGTTCCTCGTCCGTAAGAGGAATTTCCGCACCGCTGAGGTTGCTTACAAAATGCTCAACGCTTCCGGAACCGAAAAGCGGAATCACTCTCGGGAAGCCTTCGCATCTGTGAAGGTTAACCATCCATGCAACCGCAAGAGCGCTTGCGGTAACTCCCTTTTCCTTTGCCATGTTTTTGAGAACTTCAAGGCGGCTTCCCGCAACAAGTTCGGAAGGAAGTCTTTCCGGGTTTTCATAACCGCCTTTTGCAAGGCAGGAATATGCAACAAGGGGAATGTTTTCCGCTTCAAGATAACGGAGCCTTTCTCTTGTTGTGTATTCGTTGAAGGTATACTGCGGAGCAATATCTCCCCTTGCCTGAAGATAGGTGAACCATTGCTGCATCACGGTGAAAGGAGTTTTTGCAACCGAATTTGCCTTTGCGAATCTCCATGTATCATAGTTGCTTCCGCCGATATGGCGGACTTTGCCTTTTTTGATAAGGCTCTGAAACGCCTCCATTGTTTCTTCAAGAGGAGTTGTGACGTCATCCGTATGTGCGTAATAAAGGTCGATGTAATCCGTTTTGAGTTTGCGAAGGCTTTCATCGATCCAGTATTCGATCTGTTCTTTGCGAAGACCCTGACCTTCACCGTGACGGTCAAAACCGACTTTTGTTGCAAGAACAATTTTGTCGCGGCATTTTCTGCTTTCGAAATATTCGCCGAGAAGGGTTTCGCTTTCGTCGCCTGTTCCCTGCCAATGGGCATAGTTGTTGGAAGTATCGACGAAGTTTCCGCCCATTCCGATATATGCATCCAGTACCGCAAAAGCATCTTCCTTGGAGGTCGTTGTTCCGAAATTCATCGCGCCGAGAGCGACATTTGAAACGGAAAGTCCGTTCGGGAGGATCAGTTTTTCCATTTTGATTCTTCCTTTCATTCTGTTATGAATATATTATATCGGATGTTCCGTTTTAAAACAACCGAAAACGAAAAAAATCCTGTTATTATGGGATTTTTTCGCTTTTGCTATTTCTTTTTTATAATAATAGTTGTATAATTTGATTATAACAAAATGGGGAGGTATGTGTCATGGTAACACCCGTTCTTAAAATAAACAAAACCCAGAAAGCTGCTCTCGATTCCGGCTTTGCCGAAGTTTTCGGAGGAACTCCCGAAAGATATTTTTCCGCACCCGGAAGAACCGAAATCGGAGGAAACCATACTGACCACCAGCGCGGAAGAGTTCTTGCCGCGGCAGTAAACCTTGATACCGTTGCCGCAGTCCGCCCCAACGGAACCGATAAGATCCGCATCCTTTCAAAAGGATATCCCATGTGCGAAATCGACCTCAACGACCTTGTTCCGGACGAAAAGGAATTCAACACAACCCCTGCTCTTATCCGCGGCGTTGCAGCAAAATTTGTCGAACTCGGCTGTGAAGTAAAAGGCTTCGACGCTTACTGCGAATCCACCGTTCTTCCCGGAAGCGGACTTTCCTCCTCCGCCGCATACGAAGTACTTATCGGTACAATTATTGACTATCTTTATTTCGACGCAAAAGTTTCCCAGGCAGAGGTTGCACAGATCGGCCAGTACGCGGAAAACGTTTTCTTCGGAAAACCCTGCGGACTTATGGACCAGACCGCTTCCGCAGTCGGCAACCTTGTAACCATCGATTTCTTCGATAAAGACCACCCTGAAATCAGACCGGTCAATTTTGATTTTTCTTCCTGCGGCCATGCTCTCTGCATAATCGACACCAGAGCAAGCCATGCGGATCTTACCGATGAATATGCCGCAATTCCCGGCGAAATCAAAAAAATCGCCGAATATTTCGGAAAAGAAGTTCTTACCGAAATCGACGAAGCGGATTTCTTTTCCGCAATCCCCGCTCTCCGCGAAAAATGCGGCGACAGAGCGGTTATGCGCGCTGTCCATTTTTATCAGGAAAATGCAAGGGTTCCGAAACAGGTCGAAGCTCTTGAAAAAGGCGATTTCGAAGAATTCCTCGACCTTATCAAAGAAAGCGGATATTCTTCCTATATGTATCTCCAGAACGTAATTCCCGCAGGATATAAAGAACATCAGGACGTTGCAATCGCTCTCGGAATGTGCGAACATTTCCTTGCGGGAAAAGGCGCATACAGAGTCCACGGCGGCGGTTTTGCCGGAACTGTCCAGGCGTTCGTTCCTTTCGAAATTCTTGAAGATTTCCGCAAAGGAATCGACGGAATCCTCGGCGAAGGCGCTTGCCACGTTCTCAGCATCCGTCCCCAGGGCGGCGTTGAAATGGAGGTCTGATACATGCAGATCGAAACATATATTGATGCCCTTGTTTCCTATGCAATGAACACCAGTCTTGCAGCTCCGGAAGACCATTGGGTACTTATAAACAGAATTCTCGATATTCTTCAGAAACCGGACTATGAACCTTCCGAAGAACCCCAGCCGGACGATATTGAGGAGATCCTCGGCGGAATCCTTGATTATGCGGTCGAAAAAGGCCTTTGCGACGATAATATCACCGCAAAAGATATTTTCGATACCCGAATCATGGGCGCAATAACCCCCATGCCGAGGGAAATCATCCGCACCTTTTGGGAAAAATATGAAAAAAGCCCCGTTGAGGCAACCGATTGGTATTATAAACTTTCCTGCGATACGGACTATATCCGCCGCTACCGCATTGAAAAAGATATGCGCTGGAAATATCCTTGTGAATACGGCGAACTTGACGTAACCATCAACCTTTCAAAACCCGAAAAGGATCCGAAAGCAATCGCCGCCGCAAAATTTGCTCCCCAGACCGCATATCCCAAATGCCAGCTCTGCCGTGAAAACGAAGGTTACGCCGGAAGAATGAACCACCCGGCAAGAGCAAACCACCGCATTATTCCGATAGAAATCTGCGGTGCGGACTGGTGCCTCCAGTATTCCCCCTATGTTTATTACAACGAACACTGCATCGTTCTCAACGAAGAACATATCCCCATGAAGATAGACAAATCCGCCTTTGAAAAGCTCCTCGATTTCGTAAAGCTTTTCCCCCATTATTTTGTGGGTTCCAATGCGGATTTGCCGATAGTCGGCGGTTCGATCCTCAGCCACGAACATTTCCAGGGCGGACATTACACCTTCGCAATGGAAACCGCACCAATCCGTGAAAAAGTTGTTTTCAAAGGTTTTGAGGATATCGAAGCGGGAATCGTAAACTGGCCCATGAGCGTAATCCGCCTTCGCGGAAGCGATTCCGCAAGAATCGCAGATCTTGCGGATAAAATCCTCGGTGTCTGGCGCGGATATTCCGACGAAAGCGTTTCCGTAATCGCTTTTTCCGAAGGCCAGCCCCACAACACCATAACCCCTATCGCAAGAAGAAGAGGCGAGGATTTTGAACTCGATCTCGTTCTCCGCTGCAACATCGCAACCGAAGAATTCCCCATGGGCGTTTTCCATCCCCATGAAGACAAACACCATATCAAGAAAGAAAACATCGGCCTTATCGAGGTCATGGGTCTTGCGGTTCTTCCAAGCCGTCTTAAAAAGGAACTTTCCGATCTTGCAAAAGCCGCGATTGAAGGAAAAGACGTTTCTTCCGACGAAACCCTTTCGAAACATGCCGAATGGCTTTCCGAACTTAAAAAGGAATATGTTTTCACCGAAGAAAACGCAATGGATATTATACTTAAAGAAACCGGAAAAGTCTTCGCAAAAGTTCTTGAAGACGCCGGAGTTTATAAAAACACAGATGAAGGAAAAGCCGCTTTCCTTCGCTTCATAGACGAACTTAACAAGGAGGAAATCTGATGAAAGTATTGGTAACCGGCGGCGCCGGATATATCGGCAGCCACACCGCAGTTGAACTTATCCAGGCAGGATATGAGGCAATCATTGTTGACGACCTTTCCAACGCAAAGGAAGACGTTATCGACAGAATCGAAACCATAACCGGCGTCCGTCCCGTTTTCTATAAAATGGACTGCAAAAACAAGGACGATATGAGAAAAATCTTCTCCGAACACAAAATCGATTCCATCATCCATTTTGCAGCATACAAGGCCGTTGGCGAAAGTGTTCAGAAACCTCTCGATTATTACCGTAACAATATCGATTCCACCCTTACTCTTCTTGAAGTAATGGAAGAATTCGGATGCAAAAAATTTGTTTTCTCCTCTTCCGCAACCGTTTACGGACCCAACAACCCCTATCCTTATAAAGAGGAAATGAAAGCGATTGAATCCTCAAGCCCCTATGGCTGGACCAAGGTTATGATTGAAAGAATCCTTACCGACTACGTAACCGCACATCCGGATTTCTGCGCTATCCTTCTCCGTTATTTCAACCCGATAGGTTCCCATCCTTCCGGCCTTCTCGGTGACGACCCCAACGGAATTCCGAACAACCTTATGCCTTATATAAGCCGCGTGGCCGCAGGACGTCTTGAAAAACTCACCATTTTCGGCGACGATTATCCCACCCCCGACGGCACCTGCCAGAGAGACTATCTCCATGTTGTTGACCTTGCAATCGGCCATCTTGATGCTCTTAAATACGCAACCGACCACGAAGGCGTCGAGGCAATCAACCTCGGTACCGGAAACGGCGTTTCCGTAATGGAACTTGTTCATGCTTTCAACGAAGCAAACGATATGGATCTTCCTTACGTAATCGGACCCCGCCGCGACGGCGACCTTCCCGCATTCTGGGCAGACGCGCAGAAAGCAAAAACCCTTCTCGGTTGGGAAGCAACCCATACCCTTGAGGATATGTGCAAGAGCGCCTGGGATTTTGTAAAAAAACAGGGTTAAATTTTATAAAAACATTTTTCTGCACCGGTTTTTAAAACAATCGGTGCAGATTCAGTATTAAAAACTTTTTTCAGAAAAGGTCGGATTTTTAATGGAAATTTTTAAGGAACCTTTCGGAAAACTTTCCGACGGAACGGAAGTTTCCCGCTGGGTTTTGATAAACGAAAACGGTCTTACCGCAAAAATCCTCGATTACGGCGCAACTGTACAGGCCCTTATCGTTCCGGATAAAAACAAAAATCCCGTTGACGTGGTTCTCGGACACGATACGATCGAAGAATACGTTGCGGGCGATTGCTATCTCGGCGCAACCATCGGAAGAGTCGGAAACCGCATCGCCGAGGGCAGATTTGAACTTAACGGCGAAAAATACGAACTTTTTGTCAACAACGGCCCGAACCATCTTCATGGCGGAAAAAAAGGTTTTGACAGATTCGTCTGGGATTCAAAACAGGAAGACGGCTTCGTCGTTTTCTCAAGAATCTCTCCCGACGGAGAAGAAGGTTATCCCGGAAACCTTGAAATAACCGTTAAAATGGGTTGGAAAGAAAACAGTTTCAGCATTGAATATGAGGCAAAAACCGATAAGGATACCATCCTCAACCTTACAAACCACAGCTATTTCAACCTCAACGGCGCAGGAAGCGGAGATATCCACAGCCACATCCTTGAAATCAACGCAGAAAAATACACAGTCTGCGACGAAAACTGCCTTCCCACAGGCGAACTTGCTTCCGTCGAAAATACCGCAATGGATTTCAGAAAACCGAAAACCATCGGAAAAGATATCGAAAACGACGAACCCTGCGTAAAACTTTCCCGCGGTTACGATTCAACCTTCGTTATAAGCGGCCATCCCTTTGCAAAAGCAACCGGCGATATTTCCGGAATAACCCTTGTTGCGGATACTGACCAACCCGGCGTTCAGCTTTATACCGCAAACTTCCTTACCGACAGCCACGGAAAAGGCGGACTTGATTGCGGTTTAAGAAGCGCTTTCTGTCTTGAAACCCAGCATTTTCCGGACAGCATCCACCATCCGGAATGGCCTTCCGTAATCCTTAAGAAAGACGAAACTTTCAGAAGTTTCACAACCTATACTTTTATCTGATAATATTTAAAACAACGGAACAAGCGGTGTGGTCAAACGAGCAACCCCCCTTCTTTTTTTTTTTAGGCCACACAGTTTTG